>DASUWX010000065.1:0-10518 GCA_036378185.1 Streptosporangiales bacterium
ACCAGGCGGACGTCATCGACCCGTCCACCGGGCTGGGCTGGAGTGTGGTCGTCGTCGGCATCGCGCGCCCGGTCACCGACCCCGGCCTGCTGGCCAGGTACGAAGCGCTGCTGCCCCGGTGGGTCGCCGAGCCGGGCGGCCGGCTGATCCGCATCGCGTCCGAGCTCGTCACGGGACACCGGTTCGCGACCGACACCTCGGTCGACGCCGTGCACTCTTGACCTCGAGTGCACTCCAGCGGCCATGGTGTCGGCATGGCATCGATGACGAGAAGGCTCGGCCGCAGTGGGATGACCGTCAGCGCCCTCGGGATGGGCTGCTGGGCGATCGGCGGACCGGCATGGCGGGGTGAGCAGCCGGTCGGCTGGGGCGAGGTCGACGACGCCGAGTCCGAGCGGGCGATCCACCGGGCGCTCGAGCTCGGGGTGACGTTCTTCGACACGGCGGACGTCTACGGCGCGGGGCACAGCGAACGCGTGCTGGGCCGGGCACTGCGCGGCCACCGCGACCGCGTCGTGATCGCGACGAAGTGGGGCAACACCTACGACGAGGAGCGGCGGCAGCTGAGCGGTCCGGACGGGACGCCCGCGTACCTGAAGCAGGCGGTGGCGGCCTCGCTGCGCCGGCTCGGCACCGACCGGATCGACCTGTACCAGCTGCACCTCGGCGACCTGCCGGTCGCCCGGGCGCAGGACCTGCTCGGCGCGCTGGAGGACCTCGTGGCCGCGGGCACGATCCGTTGGTACGGCTGGAGCACGGACCTGCCCGACCGGGCCGAGGCGTGGGGCCGCGACGGCGTGCACTGCACCGCGATGCAGCACTCGTTCTCCGTGCTGCAACGCGGCACCGGAGTGCTCTCGGTGTGCGAGGCGTACGACCTGGGGAGCGTCAACCGGGGCCCGCTGGCCATGGGCCTGCTCACCGGCAAGTTCACGGCCGCCAGCGCGCTCGGCGCCGACGACGTCCGCGGTGTCGCGCCGGACTGGCTCGAGTTCTTCAGGGACGGCCACCCGGCGCCGGAGTGGCTGGCGCGCGTCGAGGCCGTCCGCGAGGTGCTCACGTCCGGCGGGCGCACACCGGCCCAGGGTGCACTGGCGTGGATCTGGGCGCACAGCGACCGTACCGTGCCCATCCCCGGGTGCCGCACCGTACGGCAGGTCGAGGAGAACGCCGGGGCCATGGAGCGCGGCCCGCTCTCGCCGAGCCAGCTGGCCGAGATCGACGGAATCCTGGCCCCGCCCGGCGGCGCGCGTTAGCGTATGCCCGTGGCGGGCGAGAAGATCCGCGTGTTCCTGCTCGACGACCACGAGGTCGTCAGGCAGGGCGTGCGTGTGCTGCTCCAGGACCAGCCGGACATCGAGGTCGCGGGTGAGGGCGGCACGGCAGCCGAGGCGTTGGCGCGGGTGCCCGCGCTGCGACCCGACGTCGCCGTGCTCGACGTCCGGCTGCCGGACGGCAACGGCGTGGAGGTGTGTCGCGAGCTGCGTTCCCGGATGCCGGGGCTCGCCTGCATCATGCTGACCTCGTTCTCCGACGACGACGCCATGTTGCAGGCGGTCATGGCCGGCGCGGCCGGTTACATGCTCAAAGAGGTGCGCGGCGCGAGCATCGTGGACGCCGTCCGCGCCGTCGCAGGCGGCGCGTCGCTGCTCGACCCGACCGTGACGGCCCGGCTGCTGGAGCGGCTGCGTGCCGACGCCGATCGCAAGGACCCGCTCGGCTCGCTCACCGGCCAGGAGCGGCAGGTGCTGGAGCTCATCGGCGAGGGGTACACGAACCGGCAGATCGGCAAGCAGCTGTTCCTCGCCGAGAAGACGGTGAAGAACTACATCTCCAGCATCTTCTTGAAGCTCGGCCTGCAACGCAGGACGCAGGCGGCGATCCTCGCGACCCAGATGCGTATCGAGCGGGAGCGCAAGCCTCCGACCTGAGTGCCCGATCAGCGCAGCAGGTCGTCCGCGTCCATGGTGCCCTCTGCGACGGCGGCCGCGACCTCGGTCAGCCGCCGGTTGTGGCCCCTCGCGTAGCCGCGCAGCCGGGCGAACGCGTGGTCCATGTCGAGCCCGCCCCGCTCGGCGAGCACGCCCTTGGCCTGCTCGATGACGACCCGGCTCTGCAGCGCCCCCTGGAGCTGCCTGGCGAGTTGCTCCGCATGCCGCAGTCGCCGCTGCCGTTCGATCGTGATCGTCGCGACCTCCGCGAGCGCCTGACCGACCCTGATGTCGCCGTCGGTCAGCGGAACGGGACTGGCGCCGAAGAGGTTCAGCGCGCCGATGATGTGGTCACCGCGCTGCATCGGCAGCACATGCAGTGAACGGAAGCCTGCCTCGAGTGCGGCGGGGACGAAACCCGGCCAGCGACGGCGCTCGGCGTTCAGGTCGAGGTTGACCAGCGGACGCCTCGCCTGGAAGCACTCCGTGCTGGGCCCGGACGGCAACTGCAGTGCCAGCAGACCGGGAAGGCGCGGCTCGGTCGCCGCACCGGCCGGTCGCAGTGCGTTGCCCCGGAAGATGAGCACTCCGGCGGTGTCGACGGGGAGCAGCGCGACGCAGTGCGTCGTCAACATCTTCAGGAAGCCCGCGAGGTCGACGTCGTCGGTCAGAGCGTCGGATAGCTCGACGAACGCCTCGGCCAGATCCTCGCGTACTTCACCCATGCAGCCTCCGGGGTCGATGCCCGGCCGACTTTTTGACCAGCAACGCCACTCGAATTCGAAGCGTAGTCTGCACATCGGCCGATACTGGCCATCCGGTTTGCCTACGGACGTGCCGTGATCGGAGCGCTGCGTAGCGAATGCACGACCCTGTCCGACATGAACGGGGCACGTTCAACGGAACGGTCGGTGTAGGGCATACTGGACACCCGCCCAGACCTTGCGGAACACGGAGCGAGGTGGGCGTGCCAGACGACGAACCCGGCGTGCGGGACCGAGACGACGCCCTGGACGACGCCCTGCACCATATCTTCGCCGCGGCGCTGGATCTGCGCGCCGCATTGCGGTACGTCGAGGACCGGCAGGCGACCACACACATCCGCGTCGCCGTCGACCTGCTCGACGCTGCGACCAGAGATCTGCGTATTGGTGCGCTCTCCCGCGGCCCTGGAACGCAGCGGGAAAACGAGCCCGGCACCGACCTGTTCGTCACGTTCCACGGCGAGGAGGCCTGACGCGGCGGTCCTCTCTCCAGGCGCGCCGGCGGTCAGGGTACGACGACGACGGGACAGTGTGCCCGGTGGGTGACGGCGCTGGCCACCGAGCCGAGGAACATCCGGGACAGCCGGTCGTGCCCGCGTGCGCCGACGACCACCAGCTGCGCATCGTCGGAGAGCCGGATCAGCTGCTCCGACGGCGCGCCCAGGTAGGCGTCCACCCGAACCTCGACGTCCCGCGCCTCGGTTCGCTCCTCGCACACGACGTCGACGACCTGCTCGGCCTTCTTCCGCACGAGCTCCACGTCGGGCGTGCCCGCGGGCGTCCGCAGCGGCGGCGAGCCGGCCGGGCCGCCGCGTTCACACATGACCGCCACGAGAGGCGCCCCGCGCATCCGCGCCTCTCCGATCGACCACGCCAGTGCACGTTCCGACGGCCCGGACCCGTCGATACCGACGATGACCGGCCTGGTGGTCGAGCCCATCTGCCGTCCCCTCTGCGTCGTGCGCGCCCGGCTCACTCACCGGCTCCCGCCCTTGCGCCGGAGCACCCTGCGTCCATACTGATACCGCGACGGTCGCCGCGCCAAGGGCTGCGATTCCCAGCGGCACCGGGTGGGCCTCAGACGGTCCGTCGCAACGGCACCTGCCAGCGCAGTGACGTGCCGCTCCCGCCCGCCTGGGTGGTGAACGACCCACCGAGCCTGCGGGCCCGCTCGGCCAGGTTGGCCAGGCCGCTCCTGCGGCCGGTCTCAGGCAGGCCCACACCGTCGTCGGTGACCTCGAGCACCACGTCGTCGCCCACGGCCACCTGTACTCCGCAGGACGTGGCGCGGGCGTGCCGCGCGACGTTCGCGAGCGCCTCCCTGAGCACGGCGATCAGGTCGTCGCTCACGTCGATGGGCACGTTCGTGTCGATCAGCCCGGCGAAGTGCACCGACGGCTCGAACCCCAGGGCTGACGTGGACTCGGTCACCACGTCGAGCACCCGGGAGCGCAGGCCGAGCGGCGCGTCGGTGTTCTGCAGCGCGAAGATCGTCGACCGGATCTCCCTGATCGTGGCGTCGATGTCCTCGACGGCCTTGCCGAGGCGCCTGGCGACCGTCCTGGGTTCGATGCCGATCATGCGGGTGGCGTTCTCGATGCCCATGCCGGTCGCGAACAGCCGCTGGATCACGAGGTCGTGCAGGTTGCGGGCGATCCGTTCGCGTTCCTCGTAGACGAGCACGCTCTCGGCGGCGCGGCGCTGCTCGAACAGCTCGATGGCGAGGGCGGCCTGCTCGGCGAACGTGGTCAGCGTCTCCAGCACCTTCGGCCGGAACGTCTTGCCCCGCCGGTTGTACACCACGAGGACGCCGCGGGTCTGGCCCGCCTCACCGAGCGGGATCACCAGCCGCGGACCGATCTCGACGATCTCCGCGAGCGTGGGCATCGAGCTCAGGGCATAGCCGTCCCAGGACTCGGGCACGCCGGTGCGGTAGACCGCGCCGGCGCGCCCGTCCGTCATGGTGAGGTTCATGCCGAGCATCTTGTCGGTGTCCTCGCCCGAGGTGGCGACGATGCGCATGCCGTTCTCGTCGTCGGTGGGGAGCAGGATGTTCGCGTGCACGGCGTCGGCGAGGCGGCGTCCCCATTCGGCCACCAGGGTCAGCACCTCGGTGGTGGGCAGACCCGAGAGCAGCGCGGACACGATCGCTGACGACGCCTCCCTGGACCGGTCGCTGAGCTGGGTCTCCTGGTAGAGGCGGGCGTTCTCGATCGCGACGCCGGCGGCCGTGGCCAGCGCGGTGAGCAGGTCCTCGTCGGCCTCGTCGAAGTCCTTCCCGTCCGTCTTCTCGGTGAAGTACAGGTTGCCGAACACGACGTCGCGGACGAGGACGGGGACGCCCAGGAACGTCCGCATGTGCGGATGGTTGGGCGGGAAGCCGTACGCCTCGGGGTGCGCGTTGATGTCGCTCAGCCGAAGCGGCCTGGGTTCCTTGATCAGCACGCCGAGGATGCCCAGGCCTTCGGGGTAGTGGCCGATCGGCGCCGCCTCGTCGGCGTCCACCCCGTGGTAGATGAACTCCTCGACCCGCTCGCCGTGCGCGTCGAGGACGGCGAGCGCGCCGTAGCGCGCCTGGACGAGCTCCATCCCGGCGCGCACGATGCGGTCGAGCACCTCGGAGAGCTCCAGGTTGCTGCCGATCGAGATCACCGCGTTGAGCAGTTCGTAGAGCCGGTCGCGCACGTCTATGACCGTCGTCACCTGCCGCTGCATCTGCCCCAGCAGATCGGGCAGGTCCATCTCGTCGGGGCGCAGCGAGGACGGGGCGCGCCATTGCTCAAGGCCGGCCATCGGGCTCCTTCACGACCCCAGACCACATGCTGGACAGATTAGACCGACGGGGACGACATGTCCCGGTTTCATCGGCGGTGGGACCGACGTCGTCAGTCCGAGGCGTCGTGGTAGGCGATGGTCAGCCAGTCGAGTACGTCGTCGTCGACCTCGTCGGGGCCGCGCAGCGGCAGCCGGTGGACGATGCGCGCGCCCCTGCTGCCCGCCATCGGGCGGATGCGGACGTTCTCCACCGGGTACGGCAGGAAGAGCAGGACCAGTACGTCGGCCGAGCGCGGCCGCACCTCGGCCAGCTTGCGCTCGCGTTTCAGGAACACGCCGACCGAGACGGCGTCCTCGTGCACCGGACCGAGTGTTGTCAGGTACCGGAGGAGGGCGTCGTAGACCTGGCGCTGCTGCGGCGGGCGTCCCGCGAACGTCGCGTCGACCGTGCAGCCCGGCACGCACGTGTGCGACTGCTTCGCCCGCGCGAACTCGCGGTCGCACCGCGGGCACGTCCACCTCGGCATGGGACCGATGGTGACACGCCGCCGGCCGGACGATGCTCCGGCGATCAGGGGTAACGGCCCCCGAGGACGCAGAACTCGTTCCCCTCCGGGTCGGCGAGACAGACCCAGCTCTCCTCGCCGGTCTGGCCGACGTCGACGTGTCGCGCGCCGAGGTCGAGCAGGCGCCGGACCTCCTCGTCCTGCTCCCTGTCGGTGGCGTTGACGTCGAGGTGGACCCGGTTCTTCACCGTCTTGCCCTCCGGCACCCGCGCGAACGTCAACGTCGGCGGCACCGGCCCGGGCCGGTCCCTGCCCTCGGGGACCGCGGGGGAGCCGATGGTGACGAGCCCGTCTTCCTCGTCTCGCACCTCGTAGCCGAGGACCGAGCACCAGAACCGGGCGAGACCGGCGGGGTCGGCGCAGTCGATCGCGAGCTCGGTGAACTTACTCGTCATGTCGGGATCTCTCCAGCCGGCCGGCAACGGCCTCAGGCTAACGGCGAGGTCCGACAGGCTGGCCACCCGGGCGGATGCGTGCGAACATATGTTCGATGGACGCCACGATCCTGCACGCCGACCTGGACGCCTTCTACGCGTCGGTCGAGCAGCGCGACGACCGCCGGCTGCGCGGCCGCCCGGTGATCGTGGGCTCCGGCGTGGTGCTCGCGGCCAGCTACGAGGCCAAGGCGTGCGGCGTACGCACCGCGATGGGCGGCGCGGCGGCGCGCCGGCTCTGCCCGGACGCGGTCGTGGTCGAGCCTCGGTTCTCGGAATACCTCGCGGCGAGCCGGGCCGTCTTCGAGGTCTTCCGCGACACGACGCCGCTGGTCGAAGGGCTGTCCATCGACGAGGCGTTCCTCGACGTCGGCGGCCTGCGCAAGATCGCGGGCAGCCCGGTGGAGATCGCGGTGCGGCTGCGCCGGGAGGTGCGCGGCCGGGTCGGACTGCCGATCTCCGTCGGCGTCGCGCGGACGAAGTTCCTCGCCAAGGTCGCGAGCGGCGTGGCGAAGCCGGACGGCCTGATCGCCGTCCCGCCGGACGGCGAGCTGCGGTTCCTGCACCCGCTGCCCGTCGAGCGCCTCTGGGGCGTGGGCAAGGTGACGGCGCAGAAGCTGCGCGACGAGGGCATCACGACCGTGCGCCAGGTGGCGCTGCTGAGCGAGACCGCGCTCGTCTCGATGCTCGGCGGCGCGGCCGGGCGGCACCTGCACGCACTCGCCCACGCCCGGGACCCGCGCAAGGTCAGCGTCGACCGGCGGCGGCGCACCATCGGCTCACAACGCGCGCTCGGCCGGCGGCCCGTCTCGCCGGAACGGCTGGACACGATGGTGGTCGGCCTGATCGACCGGCTGGCCCGCCGGCTGCGCGGCGCCGGTCGCGTCTGCCGCACCGTCACGCTGCGGCTGCGGTTCCGCGACTACACCAGGGCGACGCGCTCGCACACGCTGTACCAGGCGACCGCACAGACCGATCTCATCCTCGACACCGCGCGGCAGCTGGTGGCCGCCGCGACGCCGCTGATCGAGAGCCGCGGCATCACGCTCGTCGGCTTCGCGCTCGGCAACCTGAGCGACGACGACGCGATCCAGCTGGTGCTGCCGTTCCGCCGCCGGGCCGAGGACGACATCGACACCGCGTTCGACGAGATCCGCCGCCGCTTCGGCCACGCCGCCCTCACCCGCGCGGTCCTGCTCGGTCGCGACCAGGGCCCGACCGTCCCCCTGCTGCCGGACTGACCGCTCACCTGGTCACGGTCGTGCCGCGCGGTCCGCGGGCAGCCCGCCGAACAGATCCAGCGCCTCGGCCGTCGCCACGACGGCGGGCGGGAGGTGGCGCAGGCCCGGTGCGTGGAGGCGCTACGCGTCCGCCGTACGGCCGGCACGACGCACGTGGCGTAGCCACAGCAGCCCGGCGACGGGCAGCCCGAGCGGGATGAACACGTAGCCCATGCCGTAGTCCGACCAGACCGTGGCGTCGGGGAAGGCGGCCGGGTCGAGGACGCTCGCGGTCCCGATCGCCAGCACGCCGGCGAGCTCGACCGAGCACGCGACGACCGCGATCCGGTACGACGTGCGGCCGCTGCGTGCCATCACGACCGTCGCGAGCACGTACACGACGGCCGAGAACGCCGAGAGCGCGTAGGCGAGCGGCGCCTCGTGGAACTTGGTCGCGATCTGCACCGCTGCGCGCGAGCTCGCCGCCACGGCGAACAGCGCGTAGAGGGCGACGATCACCCGGCCCGCACCCCTTCGCCGGGTGGCGATGGTCGGTTCAGACACCGGACCACACCTGGTTCATCCGCACGATCAGCACCGGGACGACGAGGCACGCCACCCCGACGACGGCGGAGCTCCAGCGGCTGCGGTCCACCAGGCCCCAGACGACGCCGACGGGCAGGACCAGGGGCGAGCCGACGAGGTAGAACACGAAGGTGACCACGCCGCCCGCGGGGTGACCGCCGGTCGCGAGCCGGACCACCGCCAGCACGACGAACGCGAGCAGGCCGAGCTCGATCAGCGCCGCGCCGGCGAGGTGGATGCCGTTCACCGGCTTGTTCAGCACCAGCGTCACGAGGCAGAAGAGTGCGACCGCCAGCGGGGCGAACTCCATCACGGACGAGAACGCCGCGTTCAACCGTTCCTCCCTGTTCCCCAGCCGAGCACACCGGAAGCGGTGGCGGCAGTCTCACCTCACCACAGCTGCGTGCCGCCGCCGTCACCGGTCCCCGGCGGTAACGGCGCGGCGCGCGCTGAACGTGGCGATCACACCCGCCGCCTGCGGGCGCATGACGATCCGTTCCAGCCCCGCCGCCTCGAACCGCTGCCGCAGTTCGGCGTACCCGGCGAGCCGGAACCTGGTGAACAGCGCCTGGTGGAACCAGCGGGCGGCCCTGGTGTCGAGGGCGTCGCAGCCCGCGAACAGGCCGCCGGGCCGCAGCACGCGCACGGCCTCGGTGACCGCGGCCTCCCAGTCGCCGACGTGGTGCAGCGTGAGGAACGTGACGACCGTGTCGAAGCTCGCGGCTTCGAACGGCAGGGCGGTGCAGTCCGCCACCACCACCCGGCCACGCCGCCCGTACGGGCGCAGCCGCCGCTTCGCCGCACGGACCATCGCGGGGTCGATGTCGACGCCGGTGACGCTGATGTCCGGGTGGTCGGCGAGCATCCGGGCGGCCATCGCGCCGCCGCCGCTGCCGATCTCGAGCACGTCGCCCTCCGGCCGTACCCCGGAGAGCGCGCGCGGCAGGACGACGCCCGCCGCGAACCGTCCCCACACATCGCTGCGGCAGACGAGCTGCTCTGCACCACGCATGATCGACACGACCGGGAATCTCCGTCTCAGCGGGCGTTCACCGCTTGCCACGTACACTCGCATACCGACCGGGGGAGTCGACAGGGCACGGGAGACGATCAGTGCCGATCCAGGAGTGGCTGCTCGCCGTCCCTCCGCTGGCGGTGTACGCCATCCTCGCGCTGGTGATCGGCGTCGAGAGCGTCGGCGTACCGCTGCCGGGTGAGGTGGCGCTGGTCAGCGCCGGCCTGATGGCTGCCGGGCACGTGGTCAGCCCGTGGGGCGTGGCGGCGGGGGCGGTCCTCGGCGCCGTCGTCGGCGACTCCGTGGGTTACGTCGTCGGCCGGCGCGGCGGCCGCCCGCTGCTCGAGCGGCTCGGCCGCAGGTACCCGCGCCACCTGGGTGCGGACAACCTCGCCAGGGCCGAACGCGCCATGACCCGGTGGGGCGTCTGGGCGGTCTTCGCCGGGCGGTTCGTGGCGCTGCTGCGGATGTTCGCCGGGCCGCTCGCCGGCGCGTTGCGGATGCCGTACCCCACGTTCCTGCTCGCGAACGTCTCGGGCGGGGTCGTCTGGGCCGGCGGGACGACCTTCGCGCTGTACTACCTCGGCCACGTGGTCGAGCCGTGGCTCGGGCGGTTCTCCTGGCTGGCGGTCGCGGCG
Source organism: Streptosporangiales bacterium (assembly GCA_036378185.1). Classification (GTDB taxonomy): domain Bacteria; phylum Actinomycetota; class Actinomycetes; order Streptosporangiales; family WHST01; genus WHST01. The sequence continues at coordinate 9,929 of DASUWX010000065.1, forward strand.
ACGGCGGCGTGCGGCATCGTCACCACGTTCGTGCTGCGGCGACGCGCCGTGCGGCGCAGGCGCGACGAGAGGACCGGCGGCCCGGCCCCGGTCAGGTCCGGAGCGCCTCCGCGAGACGGTCGAGAAACGTCGACTGTGCCGCGTTGATCTTCTCCCGCGCCGTCGCCTCGTCGAACCAGGCCGCGCGGTCGACCTCCGGGAACGTCTGCCTGCGGCCGGACCGAGGGGGCCATTCCAGCTCGAAGGTGTTGCTCACCAGCGTCGTGACGTCGAGGTCACCCTCGACGGCCCACGCCGCGACCTCCTTGCCGGCCCGCTGCCTGACGCTGCCGAGGTCGAGCAGCTCGCCGTCCGGTGCCGGCCGGCCGGTCTCCTCCGTGAACTCGCGCAGCGCCGCCGCCCGCGCCTGTTCACCGTCGACGTACTCGCCCTTGGGGATCGACCACGCGCCGGCGTCCTTGCGCGCCCAGAAGGGCCCGCCCGGATGGACGAGCAGCACGTGCAGCGCGGCGTCGACCCGCTTGTACAGCAACAGTCCCGCGCTGCGTCCGGCCACGCCGGTCAGGCTACCGCGGCGCTACGACGGGCAG
>DASUWX010000066.1:0-48988 GCA_036378185.1 Streptosporangiales bacterium
GGCGCCCGCGGTGACCCGGTAGCCGAACCCGGCATCGGGCTCGTGCGTCGCCCCGCTGACCACGCGACCGCCGGGGAACGCGAGCAGGTAGTGCTTCTCGCCGGCGCGGATCATCGGCCAGGCGGCGGTGTCGGCGTCGACGTCCGGCAGGTCGACGTGCAGGATCTGCCCACGGACGGGCGCGACGGGTACCGCGAGCCCGAGCGGCTCGCACAACCGGCGGCTCCAGGCGCCCGCGGCGGCGACCACGACGTCGGCGTCCAGCCGGTCGCCGTCGACGGCGACTGCGACGCCGCCCCCGTGCGCCGACAGGGTGGCCGACCCCCGCAGCCGCCGCATCCCGTTCGCCTCGGCCGCCGCGAGCAGGTGGTCGCGCAGCCGGCTCCCGTCCACCCGGCGCACGCCTGGGGACGCGACGCCGGCGAGGTCCGGCCGCAGCGGCGGGAACCGCTGCGCCGGGACACCGGTGTCGAGCCACTCGGTGTCGGGCAGGGGCGTGGCGCCCGGCCGCTCGCGCAGCTCGTCGAAGAACCCCTGGACGCCGCGCAGCTCGGGCCCGTCCGGGCCGATGGTGACGATGCCGACGGCCGCGACGCCGGCATCCGCGCCGAACGGGTCGACGACGCGCGCCCAGTGCTCCAGCGTCGGCGCCACGAGCGGCTCCCAGCCGGTCGGGCGGTCGCCCAGCTGGTAGGGGAAGACGATGCCGGCGCCCGCCGCGGTCGCCTGCCCGTCGGCCCCGGCGTCCACGACCACGACGTCGGCGCCGGCCGTGGCCAGGTGGTGGGCGGCGCTCGCTCCGACGATTCCGGCACCGATGACGACGACTAGCATGCTGGCACGGTACCGGTCGCCGCCGTCGGCCGGCGCTTCGATCACGTACCGCGACTTCTCGCCAGACCTCTGACCACGTTAAGTATTCTTGTATGACTTTTCTTGCCCAGAGCGCCGCATCCCCACCACTGTTGTCCGCGGCGGTTCACGGTGGCCGGGCGAGAGGCGGCGGGCATGTACCGATCCCGGATCCTGGTGGTCGCGGTCGTGGCGGTCCTCGTCGTCGCGTTCGCGCTCGCCGTCGACGCGGTACGCCGGCCGGCCGCGGCCGCCGAGGCACAGGTGGTCACCCTGGACGGCCACGACCACGGGCGGACCTTCGACGGCGTCGGCGGGGTGAGCGCGGGCGGCTCGTCGCGGCTGCTGCGCGACTACCCCGAGCCGGAACGCAGCCAGATCCTCGACTACCTGTTCCGTCCCGGGTACGGCGCCTCACTGGACCTGCTGAAGGTCGAGATCGGCGGCGACGTCGACGCCACCGAGGGCGCCGAGCCCAGCCACATGCGCACGCCCGACTCCGTCGACTGCCACCGGGGCTACGAGTGGTGGCTGATGCGCGAGGCGAAGGCACGCAACCCGCACATCCGGTTCTACGGGCTCGCCTGGGGCGCGCCCGGCTGGTTCAGCGGCGGCGACTACTGGTCGCCCGACCGGGTGACCTACCTGCTGAGCTGGCTGCGGTGCGCGAAGGCGAACGGCTTCCACGTCGACTACCTCGGCGGCGGCAACGAGAGCGGTTACGACCGCGACTTCTACGTCAGGCTGGCCGCTGCGCTGGACGAGCACGGCTGGTCCGACGCCAAGGTCGTGGCCAGCGACGACCACCATCCGCCGGACTACTGGTACGTCGCCCAGCCGATGCCGTCGGACAAGGCGTTCGCGGACGCCGTCGACGTGCTCGGCGAGCACGACGTCTGCGAGTGGCGTACCGAGCAGCGCACGTGCCACGGCGACGACACCGCGCTGGGCCTCGGAAAGCCGTTGTGGGACAGCGAGAACAGCACGCAGGACTACGACGTCGGCGCGGCGCCGCTCGCCCGTGCGATGAACCGCCACTACATCGACGCCCGCATCACCGGGAACCTCAACTGGGCACTCCTCGACGCGTGGTACGACGACTTCCCGATCGGCGGCACGGGCCTGCTCGAGGCGCAGCGCCCGTGGTCGGGCGCGTACGAGATCGGCCCGGAGATCTGGGTCGACGCACAGACGACGCAGTTCACCGAGCCCGGCTGGCGCTACCTCGACGGCGCGAGCGGGTACAGCACGCACGGCGCGAGCTACGTCAGCCTGCGCGCGCCGGACAGCGGTGACCACACCACCGTCGTCGAGACGCTGGACGAGACCCGGCCGGAGACGTTCCGGCTGCAGGTCACCGGGGGGCTGGACGCCGGCAAGCCCGTGCACGTCTGGTCCACCGACGTCGCCACGCAGAGCACCGCCGACGACTTCGTGGAACTCGGCACGGTCCGCCCGGTGAACGGTTCGGTGACGCTCGGCGTACAGCCGGGCCACGTCTACACGGTGTCGACGACCACCGGGCAGCACAAGGGCACCGCGCGTTCGCACGCCGATCCGGGCAGCCGGCTCGCCGTCCCGTACCGGGAGGACTTCGAGCACGTGCGGCGCGGCGGCATCGCGCGTTACGTCTCCGACGTGCACGGGGGGTTCGCGGCGGAACCGTGCGCCGGCGGGCGGCAGGGCATGTGCTACGAGCAGACCGTGCCGACGCAGCCGCTGCCCTGGCACGGCGTGGTGCTGCCGCCCACGACGATGGTCGGCGACCCGCGCTGGTGGGGCGACTACGAGGTGGGCGCGGACGTCCTGCTGAACGGCGCGGACGACGTCGAGCTGCTCGGCCGGGTCGACAGCCAGCAGCACAACGCCGCCGGTTACCACCTGCGGCTGGCGTCCGACGGGAGGTGGACGCTGTTCTCCGAGGACCTGCACAGCACGGACCGCACGCTGGCGTCCGGCAGCACGGCCGCACCTGGGAAGGACACCTGGCATCAGCTCTCGCTGCGGTTCCGCGGCGACGGCATCACCGCGTCGCTCGACGGCACCGAGCTGGCGAGCGTCCGGGACGACGCCCACACCAGCGGCCAGGTCGGTGTGCGCGTCGGCGGCTGGACGCCGGCCCAGTTCGACGACGTGAGCGTGGTGCCGACCGCGCCGTGGCCGAAGCTGCTCTCGCACCAGGGCATGACGGCGACGGCCACCAGCGAGCACGCGGCGAACGACTTCGGGCACGCCTACCCGGCGTCGCACGCCATCGACGACCGGCTCTGGTCCACGTGGCGGTCCGAGTACGCGCCGCCGGAGCCGCTGCCGCAGGCGATCACCCTCGACCTCGGGCGTACGCGGGACGTCGCCGGCGTCACCTACACGCCGTCGGTGGCCCAGGCGTCGGGCCAGATCACGCGGTACCGCGTCGACGTGAGCGCGGACGGGCACTCGTACGCGACGGCGGCCGAGGGCTACTGGGAACCGACCGAGGCGGTCAAGACCGCGTCGTGGCAGCACGCGGTGCGGGCGCGGTACGTCCGGCTCGTCGCGTTGGACGTGCACGGCTGCCCGAGCTCCCCGACCGTCGCCGAGCTGAACGTGTCGACGACGCCGCTGCCGTCGCTCGGCGCGGGTACGCCCCCGTCCGACCCGCCTCCGGACTACCAGAACCTGGTGCCGAAGGGCGAGATGAGCGCGACGGCGACGAGCCAGCAGCCGGGCTACGAGGCCGGCAAGGCGGTCGACGGCGACTGCACGACGATGTGGCACACCTCGTGGAGCCCGTACCAGCCGCCGCCGCAGTCGATCACCCTGGACCTCGGCAGGTCGTACCGGACCACGGCGCTGGTGTACCAGCCGCGCCAGGACGGCAGCCGCAACGGCGTGGTCGGGCAGTACGAGATCGCGGTGAGCTCGGACGGCGCCACGTTCACGAAGGTGGCGTCCGGCGACTGGCCCACCACCGACGACGTGAAGCACGCCGACTGGAGCCCCGCCGCCGCGCGCTACGTCCGGCTGACCGCCACCGGTGGGAACGGCTACGTCTCCGCCGCCGAACTGGCGGTCGCGTACGACACCACCTGACGCCGCCCGCCAACAGTCCGCCGGCCCGGCCGTCTCTACCCATGGACGGCCGGGCAGGAGGTGACGCGTGCGCGCACTGTGGACGCTGCTCGCGCGGCGGCGTGACTACCGGCTGCTGCTCGGCGCCGGGCTGGTCTCGGTGGCCGGCGACTACGCCCTCGGCGTCGGGCTCGCCTACTACGTCTACCGGCTGACCGGCTCGACGCTGGCCGCGGCCGTGCTCGTGCTGACCGGGCTGGTGCCGCAGGTCGTGCTCGGCTCCGTCGCGGGCGTCTTCGCGGACCGGTGGGAGCGGCGCAGGACGATGGTCGTCGTCGACCTGCTGCTCGCGGCCGGGCTGGCGCCGCTCGTGCTCGTCCAGTCGCCGGAGCGGGTGTGGATCGTGTACGCGGTGATGCTCTGGGAGAGCTGCCTCGAGCAGTTCTTCCTGCCCGCCGAGCAGTCCGTGGTGCCGCACCTGGTCGGCGCCGAGCAACTCGTGACCGCGAACGCGCTCACCGGCCAGACGCGCGACGCCGCACGCCTGGTCGGTGCGGCCGTCGGCGGCCTGCTCGTCGCCGCGGGCGGCATCACGCTGCTCGCCGCCGCGGACGCCGCCACGTTCGTCGGGTCCGCGCTGCTGATCGCGGCCGTGCGCACGAGGTCGAGGGCGCGGCGGGTCGGGCGGGTGGCGTTCACCCGGCGGACCGCTCAGCTCGCCGTCGACTGGGTCGACGGCCTGCGCCTGGCCCTGCGCCGACCGGCGCTGCGGGCGGCGTTCTGGTTCGCGCTGGCGACGAGCGCGGGCGAGGGCATCATGGCGACGCTGATGGCACCGTACGTTCGCGACGTGTTGCACGGCAGTGGGGCCGTGTACGGCTACATCGTGTCGGTGCAGGCGGTCGGCGGCATCGCCGGCGGCCTGCTGGCGGCCGTCGTCGGTCACCGGTTCCCTCCGGCGAAGCTGTGGGGCTTCGGGGCGCTGGCCTTCGGCGCGATCGACCTCGTGCTGTTCCTCTACCCGGTCGCCTACCCCGAGCTGTGGCCGGCGTTCGTCTGCATGATCGTCGTCGGCGTCCCCGGCGCGCTCGTCGGTGCGGGTGCCATGACGGTCTATCAGCGCGCGGCGGCTGACGCGTGGCGCGGGCGCGTGTTCGGCGCGCTGACGGCGGTCGAGGGGTGCTCGATGCTCGTCGGCACGCTGGCCGCAGGCACACTCGGCGGCGTACTCGGCATCGTGCCGGTCCTCGCGATCCAGGGCGCGGGCTACGTCGTCGGGGGTGCGCTCGTGATCACGCGGCTGCGCGCGATCCATGCGGACGCCACGCCGGAGGCGGCGGTGGTGCCGGACGCCGCGTGACCGGGTGTCAGCTGCGGACGACGGGGGTGCCGGCCAGCTCCGCGCCGGCGTCGCGCATGTCGGCCAGCGCCTGGTCGGTGGTGTCCCTGGACACGCCGGCGGTGAGGTCGAGCAGCACCCGGGTGGCGAAGCCGGCGCGGGCGGCGTCGATCGCGGTGGCGCGGACGCAGTGGTCAGTGGCGATGCCGACGACGTCGACGGCGTCCACGCCGTGGTCGCGCAGCCAGTCGGGCAGCCGCTGCCCGTCGTCGGCCGACGTGCCGCCGAACCCGCTGTAGCCGTCGTCGTACTGTCCCTTCCGGAACCGCTCCTCGATCCGGCCCGCGTCGAGGGCCGGGTGCAGTTCCGCTCCCTCGCTGTCGTGCACGCAGTGCTCCGGCCACGACCGCACGTAGTCGGGCTCGGGCGAGAAGTGCGCACCCGGATCGACGTGCCAGTCCTGGGTCGCCACGATGTGCGCGTACTCTCCGGCGTGCTCGGCGATCAGGTCGGTGATCGCGGCGGCCACGTCGGCGCCGCCGGCCACGGCGAGCGAACCGCCCTCGCAGAAGTCGTTCTGCACGTCGACGACGACCAGTGCCTTGCTCACGTTGGCCCCTTACGAGTACTGCTCGACGTAGTAGGTGGGGAGGGCCGGCTCGCCCTGGGACAGCTGGGTGGCGGTCGGCGGCAGCTCGGCGAGCGAGGCGCGGAGCCGTTTGCGGGCGTCGTCGAGGGTGCCGTCCCAGACCAGCTCGCCGTTCTCGACGAGCGGCACGAGCAGCGGCCGGCCCGGCCCGTTGCCGATGTCCGCCGACCCGACGTTGATCAGCTCCGCGTCCGCCACACCCTGCTCGTCCGTCCGCCGGAAGGCCCACTTCCGGCCGCCGCGCGTCGGCTTGCCGATCGACGTCTTCGCCACCGGCTCCAGCGGATCGTCCGGGTCGGCGGTGCCGCGGGCGACGAGCTTGTACACCAGCTCGGCGGTGGGCACTCCCGACCCGGTGACGAGCGAGGTGCCGACGCCGTAGGACGCCGCCGGCGTCACGGCGAGGGCGGCGATCTGGAACTCGTCGAGGTCGCCGGAGACCACGATCTTCGTGTCCCGTGCGCCGAGCTGGTCGAGCTCGTCGCGCACCTGGCCGGCCAGGTTGAGCAGGTCGCCGGAGTCGATCCGGATCGCGCCGAGGTCGGTGCCGGCGATGTCGACGGCCGTGCGCACGGCGTGGCGGACGTCGTAGGTGTCGACGAGGATCGTGGTGCCCGAACCCAGCGACTCGACCTGCGCGCGGAACGCGTCCGTCTCGCTGTCGTGCAGCAGGACGAACGCGTGCGCCACCGTGCCCGCCGTCGGTATGCCGTAGGTGCGGCCGGCCTCGAGGTTGGAGGTGGACGCGAACCCGGCGACGTACGCGGCCCGCGCACTCGCCACCGCCGCGGCCTCGTGCGTGCGGCGCGAGCCCATCTCGATGACCGGCCGGTCGCCCGCCGCGGTGACCATGCGCGCCGCGGCGGCCGCGATCGCGCAGTCGTGGTTGAACACGCTCAGCGTGAGCGTCTCCAGCAGCACCGCCTCGGCGAAGCTGGCCTCGACGACGAGCATCGGCGAGCCGGGGAAGTAGACGTCTCCCTCGGCGTAGCCCCAGATGTCGCCGCGGAAGCGGTACGAGCCGAGCCAGTCGGCGGTCTCGTCGTCGACCACGTCGCAGTCGCGGAGGAACCGGACGGCGTCGTCGTCGAAGGTGAACCGGCTGAGCAGGTCCAGCAGCCGGCCGGTACCGGCGACGACGCCGTACCTGCGGTTGCCGGGGAGCCGGCGGGCGAACAGCTCGAACACGCACCGCCGCGCGGCCGTGCCGTCGCGCAGCGCCGAGCGCAGCATGGTGATCTCGTACTGGTCGGTGAGCAGGCCGGTCGGTTCCGCGTTCAGTGACATGCGCGCCCGCCCGCTCGTTCCCCTCCGGCAGGTGTCGCGACGACGCCCGCCGTGGTTTCGCTGGTCATCGCGACCCCTACCTCCGGCTCACTCGCTCGGCTCCCACGCTGCACGCCGCCAGCCTACGGAAGGTCGGCGCGCGGGGTGTGGACGGGCGCATGCCGCGGGACGGGGCGTGCAACGATGGGCGGTGATGAGCGTTGCCCCCGTCGAGGTCGAGCGGCCGGCGTCCGACGAGGACGTCCGTTCCGACGTGCCGTGGGTCACGATCGTGTGGAACGACCCGGTCAACCTGATGTCTTATGTGACATATGTGTTCCAGAGCTACTTCGGCTACCCGAAGGAGCGCGCCGAGAAGCTGATGCTCGACGTCCACCTGAAGGGGAAGGCGGTGGTGTCGTCCGGCACCAGGGAGGAGATGGAGCGCGACGTCAACGCCATGCACGGCTTCGGGCTCTGGGCGACGCTGGAGCACCAGAGTTGAGCAGCTCGTTCCATCGTGCGCGTGGCCGCGTCGCCGTCCGGTTCGACGCGGCGGAGGCTGCGCTGCTGCGAAAGCTGTTCGGTGAGCTGGTCGAGCTGCTCGACGACGGCACCGCCGCCGGCGGCGCAGGCGACGACCCGCTCGCGTCCGCGGTGGGCACGCTGGAGCCGCGCGAGGTGCCGGAGGATCCCGCGCTCGCGCGCCTGTTCCCGGACGCGTACCGCGACGACGACGAGGCGGCGTCGGACTTCCGCCGCTACACGGAGGGCGACCTGCGCGCCGGCAAGATCGACGCCGCCCGCGTCGTGGCCGAGAGCCTCGGCGAGGGCGGCCGGCTCGTGCTCACCGCGGAGCAGGCGAAGGCCTGGCTGACCGCGCTCAACGACCTGCGGCTCACCCTCGGCACCCGGCTCTCCGTCACCGAGGACCACGAGCAGGTGTTCGGGTCGCTGCCGGACGACGACCCGCGCAAGCAGCTCTGGTACATCTACGACTGGCTGAGCTATCTGCAGCAGAGCCTGGTGGAGACCCTGGCCCACGACCTGTGACGCTCACGCCGTTCCGCGGCGCTCGCGCCCTTCAGCTCCGTGCCGTTCAGCTCCGTGCCGTTCAGCTCCGGCCGTTCAGCTCCGCGCCCTTCTCCAAATGATCACGGTATGTCAGGTTCCAGGGCCTACCGAGGCGAGTACCTACTTCCCGCGTGCTGCAGCACGCGGGAAGTAGGTACTCGGCTGGGGGAGTTCCCTGGAAACCCACATACCGTGATCATTTGGAACGACGACAGGGCGGCGGCGGCCGGTCGGGGCTGGGTACGCTCGGACCCGTGCTGAGCATCGACCAGGCCCTCCACGACGCGATCGTCGCCCACGCCAGGAAGGACCACCCGGACGAGGCGTGCGGCATCCTCGCCGGACCGGCCGGGTCCGACCGGCCGGAACGGCACGTGCCCATGGTCAACGCCGAGCGCTCGCCGACGTTCTTCCGCTTCGACCCGCAGGAGCAGCTCGCCGTCTGGCGCGAGCTGGACGACCGGGACGAGGAGCCGGTCGTCATCTACCACTCGCACACCTCCACCGAGGCGTACCCGTCGCGCACCGACATCTCGCTGGCCGCCGAGCCGAATGCCCATTATGTGCTGGTCTCGACGCGCGAACCGGACACCGTGGAGTTCCGGTCCTTCCGCATCGTCGACGGCGAGGTCAGCGAGGAGGAGGTCCGGCTCACCGGGTGAGGCGGAATGAATCCGCGCCGGCACGGGGTTGTCCGAAGTACACACTCGCAGAGCACAGGAGAACTTGCACAATGGCGATCGAGGTGCGCATCCCGACCATCCTGCGTAGCCACACCGGCGGCGCGAAGGCCGTCTCCGGCTCGGGCGCGACGCTGGGCGAGCTGCTCGAGGACCTGGAGGCGCGACACCCGGGCCTGCGGGAGCGGCTGGTCGACGACGGCGGGCTGCGCCGGTTCGTCAACCTGTACCGCAACGACGAGGACGTCCGGTTCACCGGCGGGCTCGAGACCAAGCTCGAGGACGGCGACACCGTCACCGTCCTGCCGGCGGTCGCCGGCGGCGCCGCGTAGGCGCCGGGCGTACCGGCTCCATGCCAGCCCAGCAACCCTTCCGCCACCCCCGGAATCCCCGCCGGTCGCTGCTCGAGACCATCGGCAACACGCCGCTGGTCGAGCTCTCCCGGCTCTCGCCGGCCCCGGACGTACGCCTCTGGGCCAAGCTCGAGGACCGCAACCCCACCGGCTCGGTGAAGGACCGCGTCGCCCTCGCGATGGTCGAGGCCGCCGAGCGCGACGGCCTGCTGCGTCCCGGCTCCACGGTGCTCGAGCCGACGTCCGGCAACACCGGCATCGGCCTGGCGATGGTCTGCCGACTGCGCGGGTACCGGCTTGTCTGCGTGATGCCGGAGAACACCTCGGTCGAACGCCGCCAGCTGCTCACGATGTGGGGCGCCGAGATCATCTCGTCGGCCGCTGCCGGGGGGTCGAACGAGGCGGTGCGGGTCGCCAAGCAGCTGGCCGAGGAGCACGCCGACTGGGTCATGCTCTACCAGTACGGCAACCCCGCCAACTGGCGCGCACACTACGAGGGCACCGGTCCCGAGCTGCTCGCCGACCTGCCGGGCATCACGCACTTCGTCGCGGGCCTCGGCACCACGGGCACGCTGATGGGCGTCGGCCGGTACCTGCGCGAGAAGGTCCCGGACATCCGCGTCATCGCCGCGGAGCCCCGCTACGGTGAGCTCGTCTACGGGCTGCGCAACCTCGACGAGGGGTTCGTGCCCGAGCTGTACGACGAGAGCGTCCTCTCCGGGCGCCACAACGTCGGTCCGTACGACGCGCTGCGGCGTACCCGCGAGCTCGTGGAGAACGAGGGCATCTTCGCCGGCATCTCCACCGGCGCCGCGCTGCACGTCGCGCTCGGCGTCGCCGAGAAGGCCGCCGCGGCCGGTGAGCGCGCCGACATCGCGTTCGTCGTCGCCGACGGCGGCTGGAAGTACCTGTCGACGGGCGCGTACGCCGGCACGCTCGACGAGGCCGCCGAGGCGCTCGAAGGTCAGCTCTGGGCCTAGCTGCACACGGCCGACGGTGACTTCACACGATGCAGGACCCGGGTGAGGCACCCGTCGATCACGTTGACGTGATCGACGGGAGTACCCGCCCGCGGAACCGTGGCTAGCCGATCAGCTCGTCCGCGCGGGCCAGGATGCGCTGGACGTGCAGGCCCCGGTCGACGTCGCACGCGGGACGCACGTCGTCGCCGCGCACCTGGCCGGCAAGCTCGGCGACGAGCACGCCGTACGCGTCCAGCGCGGACAGCCCGCGCAGTGAGAACGACAGCGCCCCCTGGTCGCCGAACAGGCTCAGCTCCGCGAGCGACGGCTCCGTCGGCACCCGCAGGCTGAGCGCGGTCTGGCTCACCGCGCCCGACTCGTGCTCCAGCACGAGGTGCACGAAGTCGACCGGCCCGCGCGCCGCCGCGCGCACCTGCGTCACCGGCCCGAGCGCGGCGTCCAGCAGCTCGACGGCGTGCGGGCCCACGTCCCACAGGGCGCCGCGCTCGTGCCGCCACGCCGAGTCCACGAACTCACCCGCGAGCAACGCACCCGACACCCACGCGCCGCGCGCGCCGTGCCAGGTCGCCGCGGTGGCGCTCGCCAGGAACTCCCGCGCCTCCGGCCGGTAGCGCGAGGTGAAGAACACGCCGGTGTGCACGCCGGCCGCGTGTGCGGCGCCCGCGAGCCGTTCCGCCGACGCGACGTCGGCGGCGATCGGCTTCTCCAGCAGCAGGTGCCTGCCCGCCTCGGCCGCACGCCTGCCGGTCTCGGCCTGCACGTCCGGGGGCACGGCGAACGCCACCGCCTCGACGTCGTCGAGCAGCGCGTCGACGCTCGGGTACGTGCGGCCGCCGTGTTCGGCCACGAGAGCGTCCGCGGCCTCCTGCCGCCGGGCCCAGACTCCGGTGAACGTGACGTGAGGTGACGCCGCCAGTCCCTTCGCGTGCAGCGAGCGCGCCCAGGGGCCCGCGCCGACCAGTCCGATGCGCATCAGTGTGTGGATTCCTCTCCGGTGACCAGTCGTTCCAGCAGGGTGAGCAGCTGCTTGCGGTCGGTGGCCGACAGTGGTGCGAGCAGCTCGTCGTCGGCGGCCACGACGAGCCGGTCGAACCGGCGCAACGCCGCTCGCCCCGACCGCGTCAGCGAGACCGAGTTGCGGCGGCGGTCACTCGGATCCGGCGCGCGCGTGACCCAGCCGCTCTCCTCGAGGTCGTTCAGCAGGGTGACGAGGTCGCCGCGGTCGACGCCGAGCCGCCGGCTGATGTCGGCCTGCGCGGACGGCCCGGCGTCGGCGAGCGTCGCGAGGATCGCGTAGTGCCATCTGCGCACGTGGGCATGCGCCAGCCGCTCCTGGGCCAGCCGGTGGCCGCGCGCCGAGGCAAGGTTCAGCAACCAGATCGCGGTGCCGTCGAGCCGATGCGCCACCGGCCGGTCGCTGCGGCCGGCTCCACTCGGTGTCACGTGCCTCACTCTAGCCGCGCCCGTCCGGCGCCCCGTCCCGCGCGCTATCGTTGGTCACACCAACGTTGGTACGACCAACGAATAGGGAAGGGGAGTCATGCGACGAGTGCGTTACCACGAGTACGGCGGGCCGGAGGTCCTGCGCGTGGAGGAGGCCGACGTGCCCGGGCCTGGCCCGGGGCAGTTGCGCATCCGGGCCGAGGCGATCGGCGCGAACTTCGTCGACACGAAGCTGCGCAGCGGCGCGGGCGGCATCTTCACCTGGCCGTTGCCCGCCACGCTGACCGGTGACGTCGTCGGCACCGTGGACGCTGTCGGCGGCGGGGTGGACCGGACGCTCGTCGGCAGCCGGGTCGCGGCGATGAGCAGGGACGCGTTCGCCGACTACGCGGTCGTCGACGCGAACTGGGCCCTGCCCGTGCCGGACGGTCTCGACCTCGGTGCGGCGAGCATGCTGCCGACGGCCGCGCCCGTGGCGCTCCGCGTGCTGCGCAGTGGACGGCTGGCATCCGGCGAGACGGTGCTGATCCACGCGGCCGCCGGGGCGATCGGCCACGTCGCCGTCCAGCTCGCCAGGCTGCTCGGCGCGGGGACCGTGATCGCCACAGCGAGCTCGCCGGCCAAGCTCGACTTCGCCAAGGCCTGCGGTGCCGACGCCGGTGTCGACTACACCGATGCCGGCTGGGCCGAGCAGGTGCGCGCGGCGGCGCCGGACGGCGTGGACGTCGTGCTGGACGCGATCGGTGGGCAGGTGACCTCGGACGGCATCGGGCTGCTGGCGCCGTTCGGGCGGCTCGTGGTCTACGGCGCCGCGAGCAACGAGATACCGACGGTCTCCGCCCGCGATCTCTACGAGCTGAAGGAGCTCGTCGGGTTCTCGATGTCGGCCTGGTGCGCGGCGCGGCCGGACGACGCCAAGGCCGAGTCGGCCGAGCTCGCCGGGCACTTCGCATCCGGGCGGCTCCGTGCCGCCGTGCACGCGACGCTGCCGCTCGCCGAGGCGGCGCGGGCGCACCGGATGCTCGACGACCGGGCCCAGCTCGGCCGCATCCTGCTCGTGCCGTGAAAATTCTCCCGCCGGTTGTCGATTTCCCGTCCGGCGTGCGTCATCCTCGTGGGTGCATCGACAGAGGGGAGGAGGATGAAGTTCCTGCTGCTGCTCTACGGGGACGAGGCCGCCGAGGCCGCGCTTCCCGTCACCGAGCAACGCCGCATCATCGACGAGCACGACGCGTTCGGCGACGCGCTCCGCGATGGCGGTGCGTTCGTCTTCGGCTCGGCCGTCGACGAGTCCGCGGCCGCGAAGACGGTGCGGGACGGCGTCGTGACCGACGGCCCGTTCACGAAGACGCGAGAGCAGATCGGCGGCGTGTACGTCATCTCCGGCGCGGACATCGACGAGGCCGTGGCGTACGCGAAGCAGGTGCCGAAGAGCCCGGATCTCACCGTCGAGGTGCGCCCACTCCTGGAAATCTAACCGAACAAGGAGAAGGCGATGGCCGAGCCGGTCGGGTACGGACGGGTGACCTGGTGGGAGATCCCGGTCCCAGACCTCGAGAAGAGCAAGGCGTTCTACGGCGCCGTTTTCGACTGGACGTTCCAGAACTACGGCGGCATGTACGAGATGATCCACGCCGAGGGCGAGATGATCGGCGCGCTCGACGCGTCCGCGCAGGGCACCACCGGCGACGGCGTGGCGCTGTACTTCAACGTCGCCGACCTGGAGGACACCCTTCGGCGTGTCACCGACAACGGCGGCAGTGTCGTCACCGGCCGGGTGGAGATCGGCGGCGACATGGGCTGGTCGGCCCTGTTCCGTGACCCGGACGGGTTCAAGATCGGGCTGTGGACGGGTACACCGGCGAAGGAGGGCGCGGGCAGCTGAGCGACGTCGTACCGGGCTCGATTCCGCCACACCCGGAAGCCCGGCCCGCGGTCGAGCAGGCGCACCGCACGCAGTGGTCGCGCCTGCTCGCCCTGCTCACCGGCGAGCTGCGCAGCATCGACCTCGCCGAGGAGTCGCTGCAGGACGCCTACACCACGGCCGTACACACCTGGTCGCGGGACGGTGTTCCCGGCAACCCGGCCGGCTGGTTGCTGACCGCCGCACGCAACCGTGCTCGCGACCGGCTGCGCCGGGAGGCGACGCTCGCGCGCAAGCTGCCACTGCTCGCCGTCGACGACGACGTGGCGCCCGGCCCCACGGACGGGGACGACGACGTGACGACCATCCCGGACGAGCGGCTGCGGCTGCTGTTCACCTGCTGCCACCCGGCCCTCGCGCCGGAGGCCAGGGTCGCGCTCACCGCGCGGTTGCTCGGTGGCCTCACCACCGTCGAGGTGGCCCGGCTGTTCCTCGTCTCGGAGCCGACGATGGCCGCCCGCATCACCCGGGCGAAGAAGAAGATCGCCGCGGCCGGCATCCCGTACCGCGTGCCGAGCGACGCCGAGCTGCCGGAGCGGCTTCCCGGTGTCCTCGCCGTGCTGTACCTCGTGTTCACCGAGGGCTACGCCGCGACCGCGGGGGAGCGGCTGCTGCGGGAGGACCTGTGCGCCGAGGCGATCCGGCTCACCCGTGTGCTCGCGGCGCACACGCCGGACGAGCCGGAGGTGCTCGCGCTGCTCGCGCTCATGCTGCTGCACCACTCCCGGCGCGACGCCCGCTTCGACGCGACCGGCAACCTCGTCCTGCTGCCGGAGCAGGACCGCTCCCGCTGGCATGCCGGAGAGGTCCGCGAGGGCCTGACGTACGCCGAACGGGCGCTGCGGATGCACGGCGAGAAGGGCGTCTACGCACTGCAGGCGGCGATCGCCGCGGAGCACGCGAGCGCCGTCGACCAGCCCGTCGACTGGGGCGCGATCGCGACGCTGTACGAGCTGCTCGAGCGCCGCACCGGCTCGCCCGTCGTCCGGCTCAACCGTGCGGTGGCCGTCGCCGAGGAGGAGGGGCCCGCCGCGGGTCTCGCGCTGCTCGACGGCATGGACGAGCAGCTGGGCCGGCACCACCTGCTCTACTCCGCCCGGGCGGACATGCTGCGCCGGCTCGGCCGCACCGCCGAGGCGGCGGCCGCGTACGAGCAGGCCCTGGCGCTGGCCGGCACGGAGACCGAGCGCCGCTTCCTGGAGAGCCGCCTGCGGGCGCTCTGAGGGCGTGACCCTGGGGCTCACGTGGGTACGTTGCCATGGCTATAGCAACGGCAACGCCACCACCACGATGTGGAACAGCGTGACGTGGGTACATCGCAACGGCTATAGCCCCGGCAACGTACCCACGTCACGTCCCGGGGGAAACCGGGGCCGGGCTCAGCGGGGTGGGCTGGACGCCTCGGCCCAGAAGCGTTTCGGGATCCTCCCCGCCTCGCGGGCCAGCCGGCCGGCGCGGACGGCGCAGCGCATCGCCTCGGCCATCGCCTCGGGGTCCTCGGCGCGGGTCACCGCCGTGGCGAGCAGCACGGCGTCGCAGCCGAGCTCCATGGCGACTGCGGCGTCGGACGCCGTGCCGATCCCGGCGTCGAGCACGACCGGGACCGACGCGCGGGCGACGATCATCTCGATGTTGTGCGGGTTGCGGATGCCCAGGCCGGTGCCGATCGGCGACCCGAGCGGCATGACCGCGGCGCACCCGGCGTCCTCGAGCCGCTGTGCGAGGACGGGGTCGTCGTTGGTGTAGGCGAGCACGGTGAAGCCGTCCGCGACCAGCCGGTCGGCCGCCTCCAGCAGCTCGACCGGGTCGGGCAGCAGGGTGCGCTCGTCGGCGATCACCTCGAGCTTGACCATGGACGTCTCCAGCGCCTCGCGCGCGAGCTGCGCGGTGAGCACGGCGTCGGCCGCCGTGCGGCAGCCGGCGGTGTTGGGCAGGGCCTCGATCCCCAGTCGCCGCAACAGGTCCAGCACGCCGGTGCCGCCAGCGGCGTCCACCCGCCGCATCGCCACGGTCGTCAGCTCGGTGCCGGACGCCACCAGCGCGCGCTCCAGCACGGCGAGGTTGCCCGCCCCGCCGGTGCCCATGATGAGGCGGGAGCCGTACGTGCGGTCGCCGATCACCAGCTTGCCCATCGCTCAGCCTCCCTGCACGGCGGTGAGTACCTCGACGGCCGCGCCCTCGCACAACGCGGTGGACGCCCATGCTCCGCGCGGTACGACGGCGCCGTCGACCGCGACCGCGACGCCGGTCGCGGGCGCGTCCACCGCCCGTAGAACGTCCGCGACCGTCGCGTCCGCCGCGACGTCCACGTCGCGGCCGTTCACCCGCACCTTCATGCCTTCTCCTTCACGACGACGAGCCGCGCCGGGTCGGCGGCGCGGGCGGCGGCCTGGGGCTGCTCGCCGCGCAGCAGCGCGACGACCGCGGCGGCTGTGACCGGCGCGGCCAGCAAGCCGTTGCGGTGGTGCCCGGCGGCGACGAGGACGCCGGGCTCGAGCGGCCCGATCAGCGGCAGGTTGTCCGGGCTGCCGGCGCGGAAGCCCGCCTCGCACCTGTCGACGGCGTACTCGACCACCCCGGGCAGCACGCGTTCGGCGTCCCGCAGCAGGTCGCGGACGCCGCCGACCGTGACGTCGGGGTCGAAGCCCGCCTCGTACTGGGTCGCGCCCACGACCAGCTCGCCGGTCGCCCGCGGCACCAGGTAGAGCGGCCTGCCCTCGACGGACGCGCGCACCGTCCGCGCCGGCGGCGGCAGCGAGGTGCGCCGCGCCCGCAGCCGCAGCACCTCGCCCTTCACCGGCCGGACGACGCCCCGCAGCGCCGGGTGCAGCGTGCCGCTCCACGCACCCGCCGCGATCACGACGCGCGGGCTCGCGAGGATCGTCCCGTCGTCCAGCACGGCCTCGCCGGGCTGGACGCGGACGGCGTTGCGCCGGTCGAACCGGACGCCGCCGTGCTCGCACGCCGCGCGCAACGCGGTGAGCAGAGCACGGTTGTCGACGGCGAGGTCGCCGGGGACGTGCAGCCCGACGCGCACCGCGGGGCCGAGCCCGGCCTCCAGCCGGCGCAGCTCACTGCGGGTGAGTCGGTCGACCCGGTGACCGCGGGACGCGAGGTGCTCGGCGAGCGTGCCGAGGACGCCGGCGTCCGCGGCGTCCACCCCCACGAGCAGCGTGCCCGCGGCGGACAGGCAGGGGTCGACGCCGGACGCGGCAGTCAGCTCCCGCGCGAACGCCGGCCACGTCGCCAGCGACGCGAGCCCCAGCTCGAGTACCGCGTCCTCGCCGGGCCAGGCCTCCGTGAGCGGGGCGAGCATGCCGCCGGCCACCCAGGACGCGCCGCGACCGGGCGCCTCGTCCGACAGCGTCACGGCGAAGCCCGCGGACGCCGCGCGCCACGCGGTCGTGAGGCCGATCACCCCGCCACCGACGACGAGCAGCGGCTCACCGCTTCGGCCTGGTGGTGTCATGCCCTCGCTCCCTGCGCCGGCATTATCCGGATCAGGTTCGACGGTCGGAGCGGATCGCGCTCCCTCTCAGCCCGGCCCCCGGGCTCCCGTGCGGACCACCCCCACCTTAACCACGCCGTCCACTAGGCTCGCCAGCGATGCCTGGACTGAGCGGTGACCAGATCCGCGCACGCCTGAACGACGCGCGGTTGTACCTGTGCACGGACGCACGGCGCGACAAGGGCGACCTCGCCGAGTTCGTCGACGCGGCGCTCGAGGGCGGCGTCGACGTCGTGCAGCTGCGCGACAAGGGCCCGGACGGTCCGCTGGAAGCGCGGGACGAGCTCGCCGCGCTCGCGGTCATCGGCGAGGCGTGCGCGCGCCACGAGGCCCTGCTCGCCGTCAACGACCGTGCCGACATCGCGCTCGCCGCGGGCGCGGACGTGCTGCACCTCGGCCAGGACGACCTGCCGGTGCCGTGGGCGCGCCGGATCGTGGGCGAGGAGATGGCGATCGGCAGGTCCACGCACGACGCCGCGCAGTCCGACGCCGCCGCCGAGGAGCCCGGCGTCGACTACTTCTGCGTCGGCCCGGTGTGGCCGACCCCGACCAAGCCGGGCCGGCCCGCGCCCGGGATCGACCTCGTCCGGTTCACCGCGGAACACGCCGTGAGCATGGGGCACGGCCGGCCGTGGTTCGCGATCGGCGGCGTCGACGCGTCCCGGATGGGCCAGGTGCTCGCCGCGGGCGCACGCCGGGTCGTGGTCGTCCGCGCGATCACCGAAGCGGAGGACCCGAAGGCCGCGGCTGAGGCCATCGACAGCCGGTTGTTCCGTCCCTGACTCCAGGTGCCCGTCCGGCGCGGCAGACGGCCGCCGAGACTTGACCTCGAGTGGTCTCCAGGCCCTAGCGTCCCTCGGCATGGCACTGAAATACCGGCCCCTCGGCGGCACCGGCATCGAGGTCAGCAGCTACTGCCTGGGCACGATGATGTTCGGCTCCCTCGGCGGCACCGACGCCGGCAACCCCGACCACGACGACTGCGTCCGCATCGTGCACGCCGCGCTCGACGCCGGCGTCAACTTCGTCGACACCGCGGACATGTACTCGGCCGGGGAGTCCGAGAGGATCGTCGGCAAGGCGCTTGCCGGCCGGCGCGACGACGTGGTGCTGGCGACCAAGTTCCACTTCCCGGTCGACGACGCGCGCGGGCGCAGCGGCAACTCGCGCCGCTGGATCGTGCGGGCCGTCGAGGACAGCCTGCGCCGGCTGGACACCGACTGGATCGACCTGTACCAGATCCATCGGCCGGACGAGTCGACCGACATCGAGGAGACGCTCTCCGCGCTCACCGACCTGGTGCGCGCCGGCAAGATCCGCGCGTTCGGCTCGTCCACCTTCCCCGCGCACCACGTCGTCGAGGCGCACGCCGTCGCCGAACGACGGGGACTGATGCGGCTGCGCAGCGAGCAGCCGCCGTACTCGCTGCTCGCGCGCGGCGTCGAGCGCGACCTGTTGCCGGTCTGCGAGCGCTACGGCATGGGCGTGCTCACCTGGAGCCCGCTCGCCTGGGGATTCCTCAGCGGCAGGTACCGGCGTGACGCCGGCGTCGACCTCGGCACGGGGCGGCCGCAGCTCAACCGGGCGAGGTTCGACCCGGACGCGCCCGGCGTCGCGGCCAAGTACGAGGCGGCCGAACGCTTCGCCGCCCTCGCGGGCGAGCTCGGCTGCTCGCTGCCCGAGCTGGCGATCGCGTTCCCGCTGGCGCACCCGGCGGTGACCTCGGTCATCATCGGCCCGCGCACGATGGACCAGCTCGAACGCACCCTCGCCGGCGCGTCGCTCACGCTCGACGACACCGTCCTCGACCGGATCGACGAGATCGTGCCGCCGGGCACCGATCTCTGGGACGTGAACGCCGCCTGGCTGCCGCGGTCGCTCACCGACCCGGACGCGCGCCGGCGGCGGATCGCCGACCGGTCCGCGGCGGGGGTGCCCGGGTAGGGTGAGGGCGTGGCGGACGCTCCCATCGGCATCTTCGACAGCGGCGTCGGTGGGCTCACCGTCGCCCGTGCCGTCCTCGACCAGCTCCCGCACGAACCCGTGCTCTACGTCGGCGACACCGCACGGTGCCCGTACGGGCCACGGCCGATCGCGCAGGTGCGGGCGTTCGCGCTCGAGATGCTCGACCACCTGGTCGACGAGGGCGTGAAGCTGCTCGTGATCGCCTGCAACGCGGCCAGCTCTGCGGTGCTGCGGGACGCGCGGGAGCGGTACTCGATCCCCGTGGTCGAGGTGATCAGGCCGGCGGTGCGCCGCGCGGCGGGCGCGACGCGCAACGGGCGGGTCGGCGTCATCTGCACCCAGGCGACGAAGACCTCGGGCGCGTACGAGGACGCGTTCGCGGCCGCGCCGCACATCGAGGTGACCACCGCGGCGTGCCCGCGGTTCGTCGAGTTCGTCGAGGCCGGCATCGCCGAGAGCGACGAGCTCGTCGACGTCGCGCGCGAGTACCTGGCGCCGGTGCGGGCCGCAGGCGTGGACACCCTCGTGCTCGGCTGCACCCACTACCCGCTGCTGTCCGCCGTGCTCTCGTACGTCATGGGCGATGCCGTGACCCTCGTGTCCAGCGCGGAGGAGACGGCGAAGGACGTCTACCGCGTGCTGCACGACCGCGGGCTCGCCCGCGACGAGGCGCTGCCCGGCCCGGAGCACCAGTTCCGGACGACCGCCGCCGACCGCGACGCGTTCGCCCGCCTGGCCCACCGGTTCCTGGGGCCGGTCGTGACCCGGGCCGAGAGTTTCGAGCTCCCCGCGGCGATGGAGCAGGCGGGCTGACGCGGCTATCGTCGTCGGCGTGCAGGTGCGCGCCGACCCGACCCGTCAGCGGCATCCGCACGGGCCCGCCCCGTCGACGAAGGTGATCGCATGACCGCGCTGCTGCCGTTTCTCGGGTTGTGCCTGCTGATCACCGTCACGCCAGGCCTGGACACCGCTGTGGTGCTGCGGAGCACGCTGCGCGCCGGGCCGCGCGCCGGCCTGCGCACCGCGCTCGGCTGCGCGCTCGGGCTGTTCGTGCACGCCACCGCCGTCGCGCTCGGCCTGGCCGAGCTGCTGCTGCGCAGCGAGACGGCGTTCGAGGCGGTGAAGCTCGCCGGCGCCGTCCTGCTCGTGTTGCTCGGCGGTCGATCGCTGTGGTCGGCGTGGCGGTCGCGCCGGCGGGACGTGCTCCCGGAGCCGAGTGTGCCGCTCGAGCCGGCCGAGGCCGGCGACGCCGCCGGGCCGAGCGCACGGCGCGCCACCCCGTTCCTGCAGGGGCTGCTCACCAACCTCACCAACCCGAAGGCGACGCTGTTCTTCGTCGCGAGCCTGCCGCAGTTCGTGCCGGCCGACCGTCCCGGCCAGGCCGTGCCGATCGCGCTCGGGCTCGCCGCGATCGCCGTGCTGTTCAGCCTCGCCGGGCTCGGTGTCGTCGCGTTCGCGGCCGGCCGGGTGCGGCACCTGCTGCGTTCCCCCCGGGTGCGGCGCATCCAGGACGTGCTGCTCGGCACCACTCTCGTCGCGCTGGGCGTCCGCGTCGCGACGGAGTGAGCCATCGGCGGTGGTTCCGTCAAGGACCCCTAGACGGAAACGTGCGGCTGTCTAGGCTGGCCGGATGGGTCTGGACGAAGGGTTGCTGCGGCAGGCATCCGAGGCCGCCGCGCGGCTGGCCGACGCCCAGCACGAGGCGGAGCACGCCAGGGCGGACTACCACCGCGCCATCCGGCGCCTGCACATAGCCGGTGCGTCCATGCGCGAGATCGCCGACGCCCTGGAGATAAGCCACCAGCGCGTGCACCAGATCATCGGGGCGTCCGGCGGCAGCCGGGCCTGGCGGCCGCGCAAGCACGCCGACGACCTCGGCTGCACGTTCTGCGGCCTCGGCAAGGACGACGTCACCCGGCTCGTCGCGGGCCCCGCCGTCTACATCTGCGACGCCTGCGTAGAGTCCGCCGGCGCGGTCGGTGCGGACCGGCAGCCGCGGCGGGCCGGCACCACGCTGCTGGAGGTGGCCGGCGAGCCCGGCGCGCTGACGTGCTCCTTCTGCGGCAGGCAGCCCGGTGCGGACGGCTACCTGGTCACGGCGTCGGTCGGCGCTCGGATCTGTGACCGGTGCGTGCGCCTGTGCGACGAGATCATCGCCGACCAGTCCGACACGTAGCCGGCATCGCCCCGCATCAGTCGATCCGCAGCGGGCCGCGGGCGATGATCTTCCGCGTGGTCTCCGCGTCGCAGGGCGGGATCCACTCGTACCACCACGTCGCGCCGGCATCGGCGACCGCCCGGATGTGTTCGCGTTCGGCCTCCCAGTCGTCCGGACGCTCGCCGGTACCGACGCAGACGTCGTAGTCGTCGGCGCCGCCCCGCGCCTCGCGCACGAGGTCGAGCAGGGCGCCGATCTCGTCTGCGTCGAGCGGCCGCTCGCCGTCGTCGCCGCACGCGACACAGGCGACCGAGCCGTCCCACCGGGCCGCCCGGCGGCGCACGCCCGGCAGCCGGAAGTCGCCGCCCACCCAGATCGGGATGCGCGGGTGCTGGAGGGGTTTGGCCCGCAGCTGCAGGCCGTCGACGCGGTAGTGCGTCCCGCCGAACTCGAGCGGCTCGCCCGTCCAGAGCGCGGCGATGATCTCGAGGCCCTCGTCCAGCCGCCCGGCCCGGGTGCGCGGATCCACCGGTTCGCCGACCGCGCCGAAGCCGGGGTCGTGCACGTCGCCCGCTCCCACGCCGAGCACGGCCCGGCCGCCGGAGAGGTGGTCGAGCGTCATCGCCTGCTCGGCGAGGTACCACGGCCGGCGGCGGGGCACCGGTGTCACGTCCGTACCCAGCCGGATGCGGGTGGTGGCGACGGCCATCGCCGCGAGGACGATCCACGGGTCGTAGGTGGGCAGCAGACGAGGTGTCCCGTAGCCGACGTAGTCCTCGAGCAGGACGGCGTCCCAGCCGGAGTCCTCGGCCAGCACCGCGAGATCGGCCATCGAGGCCGGGTCGCGGCCGTCGCCTCCCGCGCCGACGTTGAGTGCGTAACGCATGGCTGCCTCCTCATCGGTCCGTGCTGGGCACCGTACGGCGCGGCACCGACAACGCGGCCGGATATGGTGCCGGCATGCGGTTGACCGTGCTCGGTTGTTCCGGCAGCTTTCCCGGCCCTGACGGCGCGGCGTCGTCCTACCTGCTGGAGGTCGACGGGTTCCGCGCGGTGCTCGACATGGGCAACGGCGCGTTGAGCGCGCTGCAGCGCACCGGGCATGCGTACGACGTGGACGCCGTGCTGCTCTCGCACCTGCACGCGGACCACTGCCTCGACGTCTGCGGCTACTACGTCGCGCGCAAGTACCGGCCGGAAGGGCCGGCACCGCGGATCCCGGTGTACGGGCCGGCCGGCGTGCACGAACGGCTCGACACCGCGTACCGGTACCCGGCGCCCGCGGGCCTCGCCGAGACGTTCGAGTTCCGCGAGTGGACCGAGGGCACGCACGAAGTCGGGCCGTTCGACGTGACCGTGCGGCACGTCTGGCACCCGGTCGAGGCGTACGCGATGCGGTTCGAGCTCGACGGGACCGCGTTCGCGTACAGCGGCGACTCGTCCGTCGACGACGGCCTGGTCGACATCGCGCGCGACGCCGACCTGTTCCTCTGCGAGGCGTCGCTGCTGAGCGAGTGGAACGAACCCGACGGCGTACATCTCACCGGACGGCAGGCAGGCGACCACGCCACGCGCGCGGGCGTGCGCCGGCTCGTGTTGACCCACCTGCCGCCGTGGACGCCCGGAGAGCGCGTCCTCGCCGAGGCGCGGGAGACGTACGAAGGGGACCTCGAGCTGGCCAGGCCGGGCGCCGTGTACGACATCACGCCCCGTAACGGATAGGGTCATCTGCATGTCTCGTCCCGACGGCCGTGCGAACGACGACCTCCGCGACATCCGCCTCCTCCGCTCCTGGTCGGAGAACCCCGAGGGCTCCGTGCTCTGCGAGTTCGGCCGCACCCGGGTGCTGTGCAACGCGAGCGTGACGGCGGGCGTGCCGCGGTGGCGGCGGGAGTCCGGCAAGGGCTGGGTGACCGCGGAGTACGCGATGCTGCCGCGGGCGACGACGAGCCGCAACGACCGCGAGTCCGTCCGCGGCAAGGTCGGCGGGCGCACGCACGAGATCTCCCGGCTCGTCGGCCGCGCCCTGCGGCCCTGCGTCGATATGAAGGCGCTCGGCGAGAACACCATCGTGCTCGACTGCGACGTGTTGCAGGCCGACGGCGGCACGCGTACCGCCGCCATCACGGGCGCGTACGTCGCCCTGCACGACGCGATCGAGTGGATGCGGGCGAAGGGCGGCATGCTGCCCAAGGGCGGTGGCCCGCTCGTGCGCTCGGTGGCCGCGGTCAGCGTCGGGCTGCTCGAGGGCGAGCCGCGGCTCGACCTCTGCTATGCCGAGGACGTCGTCGCCGAGACCGACCTCAACGTCGTGTGCACGGGCAGCGGCGAGTTCGTCGAGGTGCAGGGCACCGCGGAGGGCCGGCCGCTCACCAGGGACCAGCTGGACGCGTTGCTGGACCTCGCGACGAAGGGTTGCGCCCGGCTGACCGAGCTCCAGGCGGCGGCGCTGGCGTGAGCGACACCGGCGAGCGGGTGCGGCTGCTGCTCGCGACCCGCAACAAGCACAAGGTCGAGGAGCTGGCCCGCATCCTCGCGGGCGAGAGCCTCGACGTCGAGCTCGTCGACGCCACCGAGTTCCCCGCCGTGCCCGAGGTCGCCGAGACGGGTGCGACGTTCGCCGAGAACGCACTGCTGAAGGCGCGCGCGTTCGCCGAGGCGACCGGCCTGCCGTCGGTTGCCGACGACTCGGGTCTGTGCGTCGACGCGCTGAACGGCATGCCGGGCGTGCTGTCCGCGCGCTGGTCGGGCCGGCACGGCAACGACGAGGCCAACCTCGAACTCGTGCTCGACCAGCTGGCCGACGTCCCCGACGACCGCCGCACCGCCTCGTTCGCGTGCGCGGCGGCGTTCGTCCGCCCGGACGGCGTCGAGCGCGTGGTCGAGGGGCTGCTGCGCGGCCGCATCGTCCGCGTGCCGCGCGGTGAGGGCGGCTTCGGCTACGATCCGATCTTCCAGTCCGACGGCGACACCCGCACCACCGCGGAGATGAGCCCCGAGGAGAAGGACGCCATCAGCCACCGCGGCCGCGCGTTCCGCGCCCTTGCCCCGGTGCTCCGCGAACTGTTGTAGGGAGCTCGTGCCGACTTGTCAGCAGTTCACGCGGCTAGAGCGTGTCTCATGCTGACCAGTCAGTCATTGCAGGCCGAGTTGTCGTAGCTTGCGGGACAGTTCATACGCTGACGCGGTGACCAGGTTCGCGCCGGCTTCCCTTGCCGCCGAGCCGTACCTCTGGATGCCGGTACGGCCCGCATAGATGACGATCGGCGTCTCGGCGTCGTCGGCGCGTACATGTCGAATGAGCTGTACACCGGCGTCGGCGACCAATCTGCCGGCCTCCTGTCTCGTCATGTCGGAGATGATCAGGGTGAACCGATGGTGGCTCAGTGCGAGCATGGCTTCTTCCGTGCTCTTGACAGTCTTCACACCTACGCCTGAGCGTTCCAGCCGCTCGATCTCCAAAGCGTTGTTCTTCGGCTCGTCGTCGACCCACAGCACGCCCGTACCCCCGAGCGGCGGCCGTTCCACGTCCAGCCCGGCGACCGACTCCTCGCGACGGGCGGGCTTGGACGTGTCCGGCGCGAGCCGGTCGACCCGACCTTCCAAGGCCGACAGCTGGCGGCGCAGGTCGTCGACGGCACTCCATTGCTGCTCGCCGAGCTCCCGCAGGGAGATCTCGTATCCGCCGAACTTGACGGTGAGGCCACGACGTTCGGCGCTGCTCAGCAGCCGCAGTAGGGAGCGCCCGAAGACCACCAGGACGACCACGACAATGAGCGGCCATAGCAGCGTCGCGACCGCCAGGATCGTTTGCGGCACAAGGCGCACGATAGTGGCCGTCATATGCCGCTGAGGTCGGTTTGTCAGAACGTAGCGGTGCTACGGCCCCGTGACGTTCTGACGAGTCGGCGACGACGTCGTCGCCGTCAGGTGTCGGAACCGCGCGGGATGCCCAACGTCGCCAGCAGGTCCTCGTGGAACTGGATCCACACCGTGTGGCACGAGTCCCAGTCGGGGGCGTCGACCCACGCACGCCGGCCGCCGTCGACCTCGTGCAGCGCGGCGGCATAGCGCTGGGTGTAGCCGTCGAAGCGGGCGAGGCGTTCGGTGAGCTGCCCGCACAACTGTGCGAAGGAGCTGCCGATCGACGCCAGCGTGCGCAACACGCGCTCGTCCCAGTGCCAGTCGGTGTGGTCGTTGGCGGCCAACGGTCGGGCGCAGCTGCCAGTCGGTGCACGCGCGGGAGAGGCGGTCGTTGAGCGGCAGGAACGCCGCATGCGCGGTCACGACCGTCTCCCGGGCTCCCGCCCGCTCCAGTTCCGCGGCGAGCCGGCGCTCGTTCTCCGCCCGGCCGGCGTCGGTGACCGACCAGCCCGAGCTGCCGCCGAAGCTCGTCCTGGCGACCCAGCCCGTCGCCTCGAAGTCCAGCAGCGCCTCCTCGACCGCGGCGTCGTCGAGGCGGTAGCGCGCGGCGACACGTGGCGCGGTGGCGAATCCGAGCACGCGGACGCCGTGCAGGGCGAGGTCGTCGGGCGCGGACTCGTACGGCATGGCAGGTCAGTGGAAGAGCTCGCGTGCTTCCCACTCGATGGCGCGCTCGTCGAGCAGCACGTGCTTGGCGGCGTCGCCGAGCGGGACGAAGCTGTCCTCGCTCGTCACGCGCCGGAGGCGGCCGGTGTAGCCGGCGTCGAGCAGGGCCGCCACGACGCCCTCCGACACGCCGCCGCTGCGGCGGGTCTCGTCGACGACGAGCACCTTGCCGGTGGCGTTCGCGTGCTGCAGCAGGTCGTCGATTGGCAGCGGCGCCAGCCAGCGCAGGTCGAGCACGCGGACGCCGACGCCGGCCCGCGCGAGCGTCACCGCCGACCGCAGCGACATCGGCAGGCCGTTGCCGAACGTCACGAGCGTGAGGTCGTTGCCGTTGCCGTAGACGCGTGCCTTGCCGAGCGGCACGTGCGTCTGCGCCCAGTCCTGCGGGCCGGCGTACGGCGCCAGCCACTCGCCGTCGCCCTCTCTGTGCAGGTCCTTGGTGTGGTAGAGCGCGATCGGCTCCAGGAACACGCATACCGACCCGTCCGCCTTCGCCGCCGCGAGGCAGGTGCGCAGCATCGCCGCCGCGTCGTCCGGTCGGGACGGCGACGCGATCACCACGCCGGGCACGTCGCGCAGCACGCCGACGGCGTTGTCGTTGTGGAAGTGGCCGCCGAAGCCCTTCTGGTACGCGTACGACGCGACGCGGACGACCATCCCGTTGCGGTACTGGCCGGCGGAGAAGAACTGCTGGGTGGCGGCCTCACCGCGCAGTTGGTCCTCCGCGTTGTGCAGGTACGCCAGGTACTGGATCTCCGGGACGGGCAGCAGACCGGAGAGCCCGGCGCCCAGGGCGATGCCGAGGATGGACTGCTCGTCGAGCAGGCTGTCGAAGACCCTCGCCGCGCCGAACCGCTTCGCCAGCCGCTGCGTGACGCCGTACACGCCGCCCTTGCGGCCCACGTCCTCCCCGTACACGAGCATCTCGGGGTACGCCGCCAGGCCGTCGGTGAGCGCCCGGTTGATCGCGCCGGCGAGGGTGAGCGGGCCCTCGTACTCGGGCAGCTTGCCCTCGAACAGCTTCATCCGCTGCTCGACGGGCGCGGCTCTGCTCGCCACCTGTGCCACGGTGGACGGGTTCCGCGGTGCGAGCGGCGCCATCACCTCGGCGCGGCTGCTGAGCTTGCGGCTGCCGCGCAGCTTCTCCGCGTGCGCCATCACCTCGGTGCGGATCTGCTCGTACCGCTCGATCACCTGCCGCGGCTTCGCCACCCCGCATTCGACGAGCAGCTTCGCCGTCCCGATCAACGGGTCGCGCCGGTAGTCCGCCTCGATCGCGGCGTTCGTCCGGTAGCCGACCTCCGCGTCCGAGCCTGCGTGACCGAGGAACCGCACGACCGACAGGTGCAGGAACGCGGGCTTGCGCGTGATGCGCACGTGCTCCGCCGCGGCCTTCGCCGTCTCGTACGCGGCGATCGGATCGCTGCCGTCGGCGGCGAAGTACGCCAGCCCGGGGCGGTCGCCGTACGCGGCCTCGATCCAGCCCTTCGGCGTGGGGACGCTGATGCCGAGACCGTTGTCCTCGCAGACGAACAGCACCGGCACGGGGAGCCCGGAGTACGCCACCTGGCAGGCGGTGTTGATCGCGCCCACGGCCGTGGAGTGGTTGGCGGACGCGTCGCCGAAGCTGCACACGACGATGGCGTCGGCGGGCCAGGTGGCTTCGACCTCGAGCTTCTTGGCGCGGGGGATCGAGAACGCGACGCCGACGGCCCGCGGCAGGTGCGAGGCGATCGTCGACGTCTGCGGGATGATCGACAGCGCCACGTTGCCGAACACCTTGTGGCGTCCGCCGGAGATCTGGTCGTCGGCCGCCGCGACCAGGCCGAGCAGCACGTCGCGCACCGGGTCCTGGTCGGGCACCTGGCCCGCCCTGGCGAGGTAGAACGCGCCGGACCGGTAGTGGAGCAGCGCCGGGTCGGTCGGGCGGACGGCTTCGGCAACGAACGCGTTGGCCTCGTGGCCCGCGGAGCCGATCGTGTAGAAGCCGTCACCCTGGGCACGCAACCAGCGTGCGGCGAAGTCGAGGTGCCGGCTGCCCGCCTGTGCGTCGAACAGCCGGGCCAGTTGACCGCCGGTCAGGGCCGTGCCATAACCCACCGGCTCCTGGGGGTCGAGCCGCCGGGCGAGTACCGGGAGATCCCAGACGGCGTCGACGAAGTGCCGGTCGACCGGTTCGTCGCTCGGCGGCAAGCGACGTCCTCCCTGCTACCCCCGCGGGTCAGAGTCCGTAGCCCGGCCGGGGAGCCGGGCTACGGACAATGTACTCATTCCTCGGCGAGCTCGAACCCGGTGTTGGGGGTGAGTTCCGCGACGTCCATCTGGGCCTTCTGCAGCTTGCCGGAGTAGTCCCAGTTGAGCGACTGCCACCGGGTGAACTGGTCGAGCACCCAGATGCCGGACTGCCGGCTGCCGTTGCCGGACTTCCCGTTGCCGCCGAACGGCAGGTGCGCCTCCGCGCCGGACGTCGAGTTGTTGACGCTGACCATGCCCGCGCGGATGCCCTTGCGGAACCGGAACGCCTCCTTGGCGTCGTTCGTGTAGATCGCCGCGGAGAGGCCGTAGCCGGGCTTGTTGCCCAGCTCGATCGCCTCGTCGAGCGTGCGGTACGTCGTGACGCCGACGATCGGCCCGAACGTCTCGTTCAGGAAGATGTCGTCGTCGGGCGTGACGCCGTCGACGATGACCGGGTGGTAGAACAGGCCGTTCCCGGGATCGCCGACGAAGCCGTCGCGCGGGTTGTCGGCGGTGATCCGGCCGACCGCGGTGGAGCCGAGCACACGGTGCCGCCCGTCGCGGATCCAGCCCAGGTACTCCTCGTACCGCTGCGCGAACTTCTCGTGCAGCATCGGCCCGTAGACGACGCCGGCGGTCGGGTCGCCCACGGCGGCCTCGCGGACGGCGGTGTCGAACCGCGCGACGAACTCGTCGTGGACGCTCTCGTGCACGACGACCGTGCCGAGCGAGGTGCACCGCTGACCCGCCGTGCCGAAGCCGGAGAAGAGCGCGGCCTCGACGGCGAGGTCCAGGTCGGCCGCCGGCGTCACCACCATCGGGTTCTTGCCGCCGAGCTCGAGGCACGCCGACTGCAGGTGGCGTCCGGCGAGCTCGCCGATCTTCGCGCCGACGGCGCTCGAACCGGTGAAGCCCACCTTGTCGACGAGGCCGGCGTCCATCGCCCGCTCGAGGCCGGCGAACGTCTGCTCGCCGTCGGCCAGCACCAGGTTGAGCACGCCGTCGGGCAGGCCGCCGCCCTCGACGAACAGCTCGTACATCGCCTGCGCGCACGCGGGGGAGTAGTCGGCCGGCTTCCAGACGACGGCGTTGCCGGCGAGCAGGGCGGGCACGAGGTACCAGGACGGCACAGCGACGGGGAAGTTGCCCGCCGTGATCACCGAGACCACGCCGACCGGCTCCCGGAACGTGAACAGCTGCTTGTCGGGCATCTCGCTCGGCACGGTCTGCCCGTAGAGCCGGCGGCCCTCGCCGAGGAAGAAGTCGCAGGTGTCGACGATCTCGCGCACCTCGCCGAGCGCCTCGGCGTAGGGCTTGCCGATCTCCTGGGTGACGAGCCTGGCGAGCCGCTCGGCGTTCGCCTCGACCACGCGGCCGATGTGCGCGATCGCGCGCCCGCGCACCGGCGCTGGCACCTCGGCCCACGCGCGCTGCGCGTCGCGCGCCGCGCGGGCGGCGTCGACGAACGTCCCGGCGTCGCCGAAGCTGACCTCGGACACCACCTCGTCGAGCTTCGCGGGGTTGTGCAGCGCGACTGTGCCGCCTGGGGCGTCACCGACGGGCTTGCCGCCGACGACCGAGCTGACCGTTCTCATCAGGCTCCCTTCACTACGTGGCCGAGCGCGCGGTCCAGTGCGGACGTCGCGGTCTTCAGCTCATCCTCGGTCACCGACAGGGCGGGACGGAAGCGGATGGAGCGTTCGCCACACGGCAGCACGACGACGTGCTCGTCGCGGAGCGCGCCGATGACGGCCTCGCGCACCTCGGCGGAGGGCAGGTCGAAGGCGCACATCAGCCCGCGGCCGCGGACGTTCGACACCACGTCGGCGTGCCGGTCGGCGACGGCGTGCAGGTCGAGCAGCAGTGCGTGGCCGAGCTTGGCCGAGCGGTCGAACAGGCCCTCGGCCTCGATGATCTCGAGCAGCCGCTGCGAGCGCACCATGTCGACCAGGCCGCCGCCCCACGTCGAGTTGATCCGGCTGGACACCTGGAACACGTTGTCGGCCACCTCGTCGACGCGGCGGCCGGCCATGATGCCGCCGACCTGCACCTTCTTGGCGAACGCGACGACGTCGGGCTCGAGGCCGAGCTGCTGGTACGCCCACGGCGTGCCGGTGCCGAGCCCGGTCTGCACCTCGTCGAGGATGAACAGGGCGTCGTACTCGTGGCAGAGCGCCTGCATCGCCTGCAGGAACTCCGGCCGCATGTGGTTGTCGCCGCCCTCGCCCTGGATCGGCTCGGCGAGGAACGCCGCGATGTCGTGGGGGTGCGCCTCGAACGCCGCACGCGCCTGCTCGAGGGCGCGGCGTTCGGCGGCCTCGACCTCGGCGAGGTGCTCGGCGAGCGGGAACCTGATCGCCGGCACGTCGATGCGCGGCCAGTCGAACTTCGGGAACCGGTCGGTCTTGTTCGGGTCGGTGTTGGTGAGCGACATGGTGTAGCCGGTGCGCCCGTGGAAGGCGCGGGTGAGGTGCAGCACCTTGGTGCCGAGGTCGCGGGAGCGCCCGGCGGCCTCGTTGCGCCGGCTCTTCCAGTCGAACGCGGTCTTCAGCGCGTTCTCGACGGCGAGCCCGCCGCCCTCGACGAAGAACAGGTGCGGCAGCGCCGGGTCTCCGAGCACCCGGACGAAGGTGTCGACGAACTCGGCGTACGCCACGGAGTAGATGTCGGAGTTGGCCGGCTTGTTGGCCGCGATGTCCGCGAGCCGCTTGAGGAACACCGGGTCGTCGACGATGCCGGGCGGGTTGGCGCCGAGGGGTGCGGACGCGAAGAACGTGTACATGTCGAGGTAGCGCTCGCCGGTGCGCGCGTCGACCAGCCACGAGCCGGAGCTCTTCTCGGTGTCGAGCACGAGCTTGAAGCCGTCCACGAGCAGGTGCCTGCCCAGGCTGTCGTGGACGCTCTCGGGCGCGACGTGCGCCTGGGTCAGTGTGCGGGCAGAGGTGGTCACGTCGATCGCCCCCTTCGGCGTCGTGAAGATTCTCCGATGATGTCCCACAGTGGTGGGAAGACATCCCCATACTACCGGCTGAGGCCGGAAATCTTCACCCCTCCGAGAGCTGCGTCACTCGTCGGTGCGGTGGGCGTGCCCACCCCGCCTGGGGCAGTTCACTTGGCCGCTCGGGTCAGGATGTCGTCTTCGTCCCGTTCTGGAAGCCGAGCGGCCAGGTGGAGAGACGAGCGGCCAAGTGAACTGGACCGACAGGGCGACGCGTGGGCCGCCGCGGCCGGTTGGAGGGGGAGCGGCGTCAGGGCCGGACCGGGTCGGGCCAGGAGTAGACGTCGAACACGCGGTGGAAGGACCGTTCGACCAGGACGTCCTCGAGGCCGGGGTCGTCCTCGGCGCAGACGACGACGAGCTGCACGTCACCGCGGGCCGCGGCGGCGTGCGCGGCGGCGGCGACCAGGTCGGCGCGGCGGCCGCCGGTGACGCGGTCGACCAGGCCGGTGGTGCCGCCGGGGTCGTACATCGGCGGCGCCTGCACCGGCGCCGCGAGCACGGCGCGGCCGCCGGACGGCTCGCCGAGGACGGTGGCGCCGTCGTCTTCCGGACGCACCCGGAACGGCTGGTGCGGCGCCGGGCGCAGGCCGTCCGCGTCGGTCTCGGTCACCTCACCGCCCGCCGGCGGCAGCGTGCCGTCGAGGCCGAGCCGCCAGCACGACGAGCGCAGCCGCAGGCCGAGGGCGTCGGCGCAGCCGGTCTGCCTGATGTCGCTGCGCGGGACGCACAGGAGCGCGGGGCGCTCCTCGACGGCGCGGAGCAGCTTCAGCATTCCGTCGCTCCACCAGCCCTCGTCGGCCGCGGCGACGTCGTCGACCAGCCACTGGCCGTCCTGCCGCACGGCCAACGCGAAGCCGACGACCTCGCCGTCCGACGTCACGACCCGCGGGACGACGCCGTCGCCGCCGCTCAACACCTTCCGCAGGTACCGCTCGTGCGCCTCGTCCGCGCCGTCGGCGGCCCGGAAGTACTCCGGCTCCCACTCCGCTCGCTGGCGGCGCGCAGCCGCCGTGATGTTCGTGATCGCGGCGAGGTCGTCCACGTCCGCCGTGCGCACGGCAATGGTCACGACACTCCCTCCGTCGGCCGAGTGCGGGAGGAGGGACTCGAACCCACACGCCCGAAGGCACCAGGACCTAAACCTGGCGCGTCTACCAGTTCCGCCACTCCCGCCGGCCGGACCCGCTCCAATATAGGGCGCCTGGCGCGTCTACCAGTTCCGGCGGCCCGATCCCGCTCTCTCAGCCAACAGTAGACGGTCAGAAGATGCGCTCCTCCGCCATGCCGAGGTACATCACGTCGCGGTAGCGCGGGTTGAACGCGATCGAGTCGATGTCGTCGTGCTCGTTGCGCGTCCAGGTGACCAGCCCGCTCTGCGCGTCGTACCGGTAGAGGTACGTGCCGATGCCCGCGAACGACGTGCCCCAGACGAAGTAGAGGACGCTGGGGTCCGAGGCGCTCGGCACCAGCAGGGTGCCGTTCGCGAGTGTCACCTCGCCCTGCTGGGTGACCGCGACGCGGAAGTGCCGCCCACCGTCGGTCGAGGCGTAGATGTGCCGTGCGGTGTCCGTGCCGTTCGCGTCGCCCTCGGTGAGGTCGAGGCCCTGGACGTAGACGGTCGAGCCGGACACCGGCGAGATCGCGACGCTGAACGCGTTGACCCGGTCGGTGTCCCTGCCGAGACCGGAGGCGTGCGTCCAGGTCCGCGCCCCGTCCGTCGTGACGAACGCACCCAGCTCGGACGCACCGGCGACCACGTGGTCGAGGTCCGCCGGGTCGATCGCCGCGTCGTACAGCGTGTGGAGCCCGCCCGCGGGTATCGCGGCCGTGCCGACCTGACGGAACGACCTGCCGCCGTCGGTCGAGTCGAGTACCCGGCCGTCCTCCGCGACCGCGCGGACGTGGTCCGCGTCGGCGTGGTCGACGGCCAGGTCGACCAGACCCGTCGAGCCGGAGACCACGGGAAGCTCCTCGACCTGCGTGCCGTGGACGGCGAACAGGTCGCCGTCCAACGACCAGACGTACGCCGAGCCGTCCGGGGCGGCGGCCAACTGGGGCCAGCGGGTGTAGCGCCCGAGCGTGCCGAACACGACCCAGCTGCAGCCGGCGTCCCGCGACAGGGACAGCCGGCCCCTGTCGTCCACGGCGAGCAGGTGGTTCGGCTCGGCCAGCGCGACCAGGCCGCTCTGGTACTCGGTCCGGGTGGTCGCACCCTCGCTGCCCGCGATCTCGTGACCCTGCGTCCGGGTGTACGACAATGTCCCGTCGCTGCCCACGGTCGTGCACGTGGGCGTCACCCACTCCGACTGGTCGGCCCGGGCCGCGGCCGGTGCCGCGGTCGCCGCCATCAGCAGTGCGGCCGCGGCCGCCGCCGTCCGATACCACGCTCGCATGGGTCCTCCTCCTGGGTCGTCGCCCCATGTGTAGCGGCGCGGCGACGCCGGGGCCAGAGACTGGCGTGGCCTGTTCCTGACATGCCATAAAGAGGACATGCTCGAGGTGTTCGGGATCGCGGCCGCGGACGAGGAGCTCTACGTGACGCTGCTGCGGCAGCCGCGCCGGCAGTTGACCGACCTCGAGCGGCTGTCCGGACGGTCGGGGGACTCGTTGCGCCGTGCGCTCGCCCGGTTGGAGGACCACGGCCTGGTGAGCCGGCTGGTCGACCGGCCGGAGCGGTACGTCGCCACGCGGCCGGACCTCGCCGTCGAGCATCTGGCCGAACGCCACCGGCAGCAGCTGACCACGGCACGCCGGGACGCCGACCGCCTGCTCGCGGGGTTGCCCACAGGGAACCGGCGCGGCCCGCACGACCACGTCGAGCTGGTGGAGGGCAGCCGAGCCGTCGCGGCACGGTTCGACCAGCTCACCCGGTCGACGCGGCGCGAGCTGCTCGTCCTCGACCGGCCGCCGTACGCCCAGGACCCGGCGGAGGTGAACCAGAGCGAGCTCGACCTGCTCGCCAGGGGAGCCAGGTGCCGCGGCATCTACGCGCCGGACGCGCTCGAGCAACCCGGCGCACTCGCCGTGCTGCAGCACGCCTGCGCCGCCGGCGAGGAGGCGAGGGTGCACCCGAACGTCCCGATGAAGCTGGCGGTGTCCGACCACACCAGCGCGCTGCTGCCGGTCTCGTTCGAGGAGACCGCGGACAGCGCGCTGGTGATCCACGGCTCCACGCTGCTCGACGCCCTGATCGCACTGTTCGAGCTGCTGTGGGACATGTCGCTGCCGCTGGCGGGCGGCAAGGCCGTCCCGGTCGAGTGCGACCCGGCCGAGCAGCGGCTGCTCACCCTGCTCGGCGCGGGCCTGAAGGACGAGGCGATCGCCCGTCAGCTGGGCGTGAGCCTGCGGACCGTGCACCGCCGTACCCACGTGCTGCTGGAGCGGCTCGGCGCGCGGACGCGGTTCCAGGCCGGCGTTCTCGCCGTCCTGAGGGGCGAGATCACGCCGGACGGAGCTCAGGCCGGGGTGAGGTCGCGCAGCAGCCGCGCGACGTGACCCGTGGCCTTGACGCCGTACATCGCCTTCTCGATCCGGCCCTCCTCGTCGACGAGGAAGGTGGACCTGATCACGCCCATCACGGTGCGCCCGTAGTTCTGCTTCTCGCCGTACGCGCCGTATGCGGTCATGACCTCGCGGTTTACGTCCGAGAGCAGCGGGAAGCTCAGGTGGTCATGGTCGCGGAACTCAGCGAGCTTCTCCGGCTTGTCGGGGGAGATACCCACGACGGCGTAGCCGACGGACTCCAGCGCGGCCAGGTTGTCCCTGAAGTCGCAGGCCTGCGTGGTGCAGCCCGGGGTCATGGCGGCCGGGTAGAAGTAGACGACGAGCTTGCGGCCGGCGTAGTCGGCGAGCGAGACGTCCTTGCCGTCCTGGTCCCGCAGCGTGAACGCCGGGGCGGTGTCTCCTGGTTGGAGCTTGCTGTTGGTCACCTGCCGACCCTAGCGCCACGCCCGGCGGCGGGGCGTGTTTGGCCTGACCAGCGCACTGCTGGATACTGACCCTGCGAGGGAGGATGACGTGAGCGACGGCACGGGGGCGACGCCCAGCGAGTTGGAGCGCCAGATCGAGGCTGCCCGCGTCGACCTGGCCCGATCCGTCGACGCCATCGTCGACCGCGTCCACCCGAAGCGGGTGATCCGGCGCACGGTCGGCCGGGTCAAGGAACGCGTCGGCATCGCGCCCGCACACCCCGACGGTGTCGTGGGCCAGCTGCCGCCCGGGCCGAGCGCCCAGCGCAGCGGCATGGCGGTGCGCAAGGAGTACCTGATCGCCGCCGGGGCGATCGTCGCGGCGGGCGCCGTGGCGGCCGTCATCTGGTACCGGCGACGGTCCTGATCCGGACGGTACGGGCGACGGATACGGTGCAGGGTGTGAGTGCGATCTCCCACGCGCGGTCCTCGCTCGAGAACGGCCTGCCGATCCGGCTGCTGCACGACCGCGTCCTCGTGCACGTCGACACCCCCGACGGCGAACGCCGGTCCGCGGGCGGCCTGGTCATCCCCGCCACCGCGTCCATGGGCAAGCGGCTGGCCTGGGCCGAGGCCGTCGCCGTGGGCAACAACGTCCGCACGATCAAGGTCGGCGACCAGGTGCTGTTCGACCCCGAGGACCCCGCCCAGGTGGAGGTGCGCGGGGTCGAGTACGTGCTGCTGCGCGAGCGCGACATCCACGCCGTGGCCGCAGGGCGCCTCGACGACGGCGAGAACACCGGCCTCTACCTCTGACCGCTACGCGCGGTGACGCCCGCTTCGTCACCCTCCGTTCACGCGTCCGATCCGCAGCGTTGTCCTGCCCGCCCTAGCCTCGGCTCGTGCCCGAGGTCAGCGTCGTCGTCATCGTCTACGACGACGCAGACCGCCTGCCGGCCGCGATGCGCTCGGTACTCAGGCAGACGCTGCCGGACGTGGAACTGGTCGTCGTGGACGACGCGAGCACGGACGGGTCGGCGCGCGTGGCCCGGCGCATCGCCGCGCAGCACCCCGACCGGGTGCGGGTGGTCTCGCTCGACACCAACTCGGGCGGGTGCAGCCGGCCGCGCAACGTGGGCATCACGCACGCGCGGGGCGATCACCTCATGTTCCTGGACAGCGACGACACGCTGGAACCGGACGCCTGCCGCCTCCTGCTCGACCGTGCCCGCGCCACCGGCGCCGACTTCGTGTCCGGGCGCTGCGTCCGCGTGCACTACGACGACAACGGCCGCGAGAGCGTCTGGTGCCCGAAGCTGTTCGAGACGCACGAGGTGTACGCGTCGGTCCGCGAGAACCCCGACCTGCTGAACGACACGCTCTCGACGAACAAGCTGTACCGGCGGGACTTCCTCGAGCGCACCGGCCTGCGCTTCCCCGAGGGCGTGCACTACGAGGACATCCTGTTCAGCGCGCAGGCGTACCTTGCCGCGGACCGCATCGCGACGATCCCCGACCGTGTCTACAACTGGCGTTTCTTCCGGCGCAGCGGCCGCATGTCGATCACGTCCAGCCGCGCGGACCTGCGCAACTTCGTCGACCGCGTCGAGGTGCACCGGCGCGTCGACGCGCTGCTGCTGGAACGCGGCGACACCGACCTCCGGCTGCACAAGGACGTCAAGTTCATCAACCACGACCTGCAGCTGTACGTGTCGGACCTGCGGACCCGCGGTGCCGAGTACCGCAGGCGGTTCCTGGCCGTCGCGGGCGCGTACCTCGCCGAGCTCGACCCGGCGGCGTTCGAGGAATGCAAGCCGCTGCACGGGATCCTGGCGTTCTTCCTGCTGTGTGGCGACGCCGAGCGCGCGATCGGAGCATCCGACTTCGCCGGGCGGAAGGGCCGGCGCGGGCGACTGCTCACCGATCTCGTCGAGTGCGACGGCCGCGTCTACTGGTGTGCCGACCAGCTCGACACGGAGCTCGGCCGGGCGCAGCTCGACGTGACCGAGCTGGGCCTCACCGACATACCCCTCGCCGACGTCGAGTTGGGCAACGAGGTGCGCTTCATGTCGGTGACCGGCAGTCGGCTGCGGCTCGGCGGTGAGCTGGTCAACCCGCTGGGGCGGATCCCCGCGACGCCCGCGCCGAGCGCAGAGCTGGAGTTGTCCGACCTGCGGCATCCGCGGCGCCGCGTGCGGGTGCCCGTGCACGTGGAACACGGCACCGTGCGCATCGCCTGGCACGTCGACGTCGACGTCGCGCGCACGGTGCGCCCGTTCGGCGTCGTCGACCCGCAGTGGGTGCCGCGCCTGGTGCTGCACGCCGGCGGCGAGACGTACGTCAGCCGGCTCACCGCGGACCGCGCATACGCCGGCGCCGAGCTGCCGGTGCGGCCCCGGCTGGGTCGTGGGGTGGGCGACCATCTCGAGACCCGGCTCGCCGACGGCGGCGTGCTGCGGCTGCACGTGGTCGCACGGGGCTCCGTGAGCCGCGCGACCGTAGGTGTCGCCCGCAGGATCGGCCGGACACGCACCGGGCGCCGCCTGCTCCACACCGTCATCGGCGTGGAACGCCGCATGCTGGCCCGGCTCCGGCCCGCTCGGTCGCCGGTCCCGGACGTCGCCGCGGCGACGCCCGACGCCGACGACTGAGCGGGTTCAGGGCTTCCGTGCCACGATCGCGACGTAGGGGAGCTTGTCGCCGCTCACCGAGAGCCGATGCGTGTACGTCCGCTGCGTGCACACCCGCAGCCGGCCGTCACCGATCATCTCCCGGATCAGCGCGGCGAAGGCGCTGCCCGTCGCCTTGTCCAGGAACGTGTCCTTGATGTTGAACGCCACCCAGCCGCCGGACGGCACGAGGTCGTACGCAGCGAGGAACGCGGCGGGCGGGATGTCGCCGAAGCCGAGCGCCGCGACACAAGTGAGGCAGGTGATGTCGCGTGCCGCCAGGTCGTTCGCGGCGTCCTCAGGCAGGTCACTGATGTCGCCGACGTGGTACCGCTCGTACACGTCCGGCCGGTCGCGGCGAGCGGCGTCCGCTGCCTCCTCGATGATGTCGACGGCGACGAGGCGTTCGACGCCGCGTGCCCGCAGTTGCTCGCCCACCATCCCGTTGCCGGCGCCGAGGTCGAGGACGTGCAGGTCGGCGACGGACTCGCCCGCGCGCTCCACCTCCTCGGTGAGCAGCGTCGCGATCATCTCGGGCGACGAGCACTTGAGCAGGTCCGCGAACAGCTTCTCGTACAGCCCCCGGACGGAGTAGATCTCGCCGTAGTCGTGGAACCGGATCCGCCGCTCCCTGCCGTCCTCGACGAGCAGGCAGTACTCCTGATCCTGACTCAGGCCTTCATCGACTTCCGGGAGGTGCACCACGAATCCGGGCATGACGTTCTCCTCTTCTGTGTCGAAACGGCACCAGGAAAAGGCGAACGGACGCTAACGACCGCGCAGGTCGTCCCAGCGCGTGGACGGGCGCGGCGAGTGCCGACGCGTCGACCAGGCGTGGAGTGCGTGGTCTGCGCGCAGCATGGCGTCATCGTACCGACTCGGCCGTGCGCTGGTAAGCACCTTGACGAATCGTCAGCTAGTCAAACGTTTGACCGCGGTACGGTGTGACGATGCCGGTCATCGACGCCCATCAGCACTTCTGGAACCTCGACCGCGTCGCGTACCCGTGGCTCACGCCGGAGAGCGGCTCGATCCACCGCACCTTCGAGCCGCCCGAGCTGGTGCCGCAGCTCGCGGCCGCAGGCGTCGACGCGACGGTGCTCGTACAGGCGGCGAACTCGTTCGACGACACCGAGGCGATGCTCGAGAACGCGGCCCGGCACCGGTTCATCGCCGCGGTCGTGGGTTGGGTGCCGCTGACCCGGCCGGACGAGGCCGCGCGGGCGGCCGAACGGTTCACGCGTGACCCGGTGTTCAGGGGCGTCCGCCACCTCATCCACGACGAACCCGACCCGGACTGGGTGGTGCGCGACGACGTCGTCGACGGACTCCGGGTGCTCGTCGAGCACGACCTGTCCTTCGACGTCGTCGCGCTCACCGGTCACCTGCGGCACGTGCCCACGCTCGCCGAGCGCGTGCCGGGGCTGCGCATGGTCGTCGACCATCTGGCCAAGCCGCCGATCAGGGAGCGCGGCTGGGAGCCGTGGGCGTCCCTGCTCGCCGCGGCCGCGCAGTGTCCCGGCGTGCACGCGAAGATCTCGGGCCTCAACACCGCGGCCGACCCGGAGACGTGGTGCGCCGACGACCTGCGGCCGTACGTCGACCACGCGATCGACGTGTTC
Source organism: Streptosporangiales bacterium (assembly GCA_036378185.1). Lineage (GTDB taxonomy): Bacteria > Actinomycetota > Actinomycetes > Streptosporangiales > WHST01 > WHST01. The sequence continues at coordinate 39,271 of DASUWX010000066.1, forward strand.
GGCACGGACCGGTTGATGTTCGGCAGCGACTGGCCCGTCGCGACCCTCGCCGGCGACTACGCCAAGGTCTGGGCGGAGACCAACGCGGTGCTCGCCGGGCTGTCCGCGGACGAGCGCGCGGCGGTGTTCGGTGGCAACGCCCAGCGGTTCTACCGCATCCGCTCGTGAACAGCGCGCCGAACCGGCGCCGGCCGGCGGGCCGCGTCACCCTCGCCGACGTCGCGGCCCGCGCGCGGGTCGACCCGTCCGTCGTGTCGAAGGTGGTGAGCGGCGACGGGGCGCTGCGGATCAGGCCGGAGACCCGGCGACGGGTGCTGGCCGCGGTCCGCGAGACCGGCTACCGGCCCAACGCGCTCGCACGCAGCCTGCGGTCCGCGCGGGCCGGCATACTCGGCCTGTTCGTCCCCGACTTCACCGACCCGGGACATGCGCGCATCGTCGAGGGCGCCGAGGCGGCCGCCGCCGAGTCGGGCATGCTGCTCGTCACCGGTGGCGCGGGCGGCCGCGGGTTGCGCCACTACGCCGACCTGCTCGGCCCCGGGCGCGTCGACGGCATCCTGCTGGTCCGCGACGGAACCGGTTCGGGCGTCCCCGGCGAGCTGACGCGGCTCGGCACACCCTGGCTGGTGCTCGAGCTCGGGGGCGGACAGGCGAGGCGGCGCGTCGTGCTCGACGACGACCGCGCGGACGCCCTCGCCGTCGAGCACCTGGTTTCGCTGGGGCACCGGCGCATCGCGCACCTGCCCGTCCGGCGTACCGGCGCCACCCGGGAGGGTGGCATGGCGGCGATGCGGACGGTGCTGCGGCGTCCGGCCCGCCCGACGGGAGTGATCGTGCCCGACGTCGCGTCCGCCGTGGGCGCACTGGACGCCGTACGGGCCGCGGGGCTGACGGTGCCGGCGGACGTGTCCCTCGTCGTCACCCGCGACCTGCCGCCGGCGGCCGAGCTGACGCCGGCGCTGACGGCCGTCCGTGCGCCCTTCGACGGGCTCGGGCGGCGCGGTGTGGAGCTGCTCGTCCGCAGGGGTGCGGACCGGTCCGTCGCGGAGGTGCTGTCCGCCGGCGTCGAGCTGGTCGTGCGTGGCTCCACCGGGCATCCGCGTTCCTGACCTCGGGAGGCGGCTGCCCGCCTTCGGTCGCGACGCAGCGCCGGGAACGCTTAGGCTCGCCCTCGTGTGGACGAACTCGGCTGCGTCGTCGCGGCAGGCCGGCGACGAGTTGCTCGCACCGCTGCGCCCGCTTACGGCCGGCGACCAGGTGACCGACCGGCTGCTGACCGCGATCGCACTGGGGGAGCTCAGCGTCGGCGAGCGGCTGCCACCGCAACGCGAGCTCGCCAGCCGGATGTCCGTGAGCCGGATGAGCATCAGGAAGGCGTTGCACACCCTGGAGCAGCTCGGCATGGTCGAGGTGCGGCGCGGGCGCAACGGCGGTGCGTACATCCGCCAGACCTGGTCGGGCGAGACGTCCCCGGCGGCCGGGCGCATCCTGGGCGCCGACCGGCCGCGCATGGAGTGGCTGCTCGACATGCGTTCGCTCGTCGAGGGGCTGGTCGCGGCCACCGCCGCGCAGCGCGTGACGAAGGCGCAGGCGAGGAAGATCGCGGCGGCGCTCGACGAGTACCTCGCGGCGGACACCGAGGAGGCGACGCGGTCGACCGACCGCAAGCTGCACAGCGCGATCGCGGAGGCCACCGGCAACCCCTACCTCGTCCGGCTGAGCGACGAGCTCACCGCCGCCGTGACGCTCGGCCTCGGGGTGGAGCCGATCGTCGACGACCCGGCTGTGACCAGGCGTGCCAGGCAGCAGCACCGGCAGCTCGCCGGCGCGGTGCTGGACGGTCGCCCGGACGACGCGCGCCGGGTCGCGATGCGTCACTTCGCCCTCACGGCGCAGCGGGTGCGCAGCCTCACCGCCCACGTCGCCCCGTCCGAATCCTGAGACGGCACCCGCCCCGAGGGTACCCGTTTGCACCGGCCGGCGATTTGGGCCTACTGTTAGCCCAATTATCGACGGGGCCGGGTGCGACTGGAGAATCCATGCTTGGTCGAATCGGTTGGGCGCGCGTCGGCGCGCTCGGGCTGGTCGCGTTGGCGGCCCTCACGGGGTGCGGTTCGGGCGGCGGGAAGCAGCAGGCGAGCTCGGCGCCGGTGACCATCGGCATCCCCGAGGAGCCCGACACGCTCGACCCGCAGAAGACCAACGCGGCCATCACGCGGACGATCCTGCACTATGCAGGCGACAGCCTGGTGTCGATCGACACCAAGGGCAAGGTCGTCCCGAGCCTCGCGACGAGCTGGTCGGTCAGCCCCGACGGGCTGAGCTGGACGTTCACCCTCCGCAAGGGCGTGAAGTTCCAGAACGGCGACCCGATGACGGCCGACGCCGTCAAGGCCTCGTTCGACCGGGCGCTCGACCCCGCGACGAAGGCGGGTGTGGCGGCGAGCCTCCTCGAGCCCGTGAAGAAGGTCTCCACCGTCGGCACCGACAAGGTGCGCATCGCCTTGAAGAGCAAGTACTCGCTGCTGCTCGAGAACCTCGCCGACCCGGCGGCGTCGATCGTCGACGCCAAGGCGGCGAAGTCGCAGGGCAAGAACTTCAGCCGTACGCCCGTGCTCACCGGTCCGTGGCGGATCACCCAGTGGAAGTCGGGTGACCGGATCAACCTGGAGCGCAACGCCTCCTATGCGTGGGGCCCGGCGTACGCCGGCACGGGCGCGCCGAAGATCAAGCAGCTGACGTTCCGGATCATCCCCGACGACGCCACCCGCGTGTCCGCGTTGCGGTCGAACGAGATCCAGGGCACGACGGCGCTGCCGCCGGCCAACGTCAAGTCGTTCACGTCGAACAAGCAGTACACGAGCTACAAGTACCTGCGCAACGGCGTCGGGCTGTTCCTCGAGTTCAACGTCACCAAGGCGCCGTTCGACGACATCCGGGTGCGCCGCGCGTTCAACTACGCCATCGACCCGAACGCCGTCGTCAAGGTCGCGCTGCTGGGCCAGGGCCGGCCGGCGTGCGGTCCGCTGCCGCCGTCGATCGAGGGCTACTGGCCGGGGATCTGCTCGTACCACCAGAAGCCCGACCTCGCGAAGGCGAAGGCGTTGCTCGCCCAGGCCGGCTGGAAGCCCGGCCCGGACGGCAAGCTGCAGAAGGACGGCAAGCCGTTCACGTTCACGCTCTACAACACGAACCTCGACACCTGGACCAACTCCGCCCAGCTGGTGCAGCAGCAGCTCAAGCGCCTCGGCATCACGATGAAGATCCAGAACTTCGAGTTCGGGACGCTGCTGAGCAACACCCAGCACGGCAAGGACGCCGCCCACTTCATGGGCTACACGTACAACACGCCGGACATCCTCTACCTGTGGTTCAAGTCCTCGAACATCGGCACCGGCCTCAACCTCAGCCACGTCAAGGACCCGAAGCTCGACGCGTTGCTCGACAAGTACCGCGGGCAGATGGACGCCAAGGCGCGTGACGCGACGTACCAGGAGATCCAGAAGTACGTGGACGACCAGGCGCTGTGGGTGCCGCTCTGGGTCGAGGACGACTACATCGTCACCACCAGCAAGCTGAAGGGCGCCCAGCTCAGCGCGCTCGGTTACCTGGTCCTCAACCGCGCGCAGCTCGTCTCGTAGGACGACGATGGCCCGGTTCCTGGTGCGGCGCGTCGCACAGTCGCTCGTCACGCTGTTCGCGGTGTCGGTGTTCGCCTTCGGCATGATCCACCTGGTGCCGGGCGACCCGGTCAGCATCGCGCTCGGCACGAACGCGACGCCGCAGGCGGTGAAGAACCTGCGGCACGCGTGGGGACTGGACCGGCCGCTCGCCGTGCAGTACGGGGACTTCGTCGGGCATGCGCTGCACGGGGACTTCGGCACGTCCATCCGCAGTGAGCAGCCGGTCATGTCCGAGATCGGCCAGCGGCTGGGGTCCACCGTGGCACTCGCGTTCGCCGCCACCGTGGTGTCGGTGCCGCTGGGGCTGGTGCTCGGCGTCCTCGCGGGCGTGGCGAGGCGCCGCATCGTCGACGTCGGCGTGATGGGCGTCGCCCTGCTCGGTCTGTCGATGCCGACGTTCTGGTCGGGGACGCTGCTGATCCTGCTGTTCGGGTTGACCCTCGGGCTGCTGCCGGTCGCCGGTGACAACGGCTTCGCCGCGCTCGTGCTCCCGGCGATTACGCTCGCCCTGCCGGCGGCGGCGGTGCTCGCGCGGCTGACGCGGGGGAGCATGCTCGAGGTCGTCCGCCAGGACTACGTGCGGACGGCGTGGGCGAAGGGGCTCGGGCGGTTCTCCGTCGTGTTCCGGCACGCGCTGCCCAACGCAGTTGTTCCGGTCATCACGATCATGGGCCTGCAGATCGGCACGCTGCTGTCCGGCACGGTGATCGTCGAGTCGGTGTTCGCCCGTCCCGGCATCGGCCGGCTCGCCGTGCAGGCGATCGAGGAACGCGACTTCCCGCTCGTGCAGGGCGTCGTGCTGCTCGCCGGCGTGGTCTTCGTCCTCGTCAACCTCGTGACCGACCTGGTCTACCCGCTCGTCGACCCGCGGATCCGGCTATGAGCGAGCGCCGGCGAGCGATTCATGAGCACTGCGCATCCGTGTCTCATGCGACCGGCTCGCCCGCCGGATCGGAGCACCGGTCGGGGCGACCCTGCGAGGCGGTGGCATGAGCACGCTCGAGACGTCGGTACCCGACCTGGTCACCGCGGCGCCCGGCCCGCTGACCGCGCTGCGGCGGATGCTCAGGCACCCGGGGGCGGTGTTCGGCGTCGTCGTGATCACCGTCGAGGTGCTCGCCGCGGTCTTCGCGTCCTGGCTGGCGCCGCACGACCCGCTGCACACCTACCAGGACTACGTGCTCTCGCCACCGTCCGGACGGTTCGTGCTCGGCACCGACGAGGTGGGCCGCGACGTGCTGTCGCGGATCATCTACGGCGCCCGCATCTCCCTGGAGATCGCGGCGATCTGCGTCGGCATCGCCGCGGTGCTGGGCTCGGCGCTCGGCCTGCTCGCCGGGTTCCTCCGCGGTGCCACCGACGCCGTCATCATGCGCGCGATGGACGCGCTGCTCGCGTTCCCCGAGATCCTGCTCGCCATCGCCGTCGTCGCCATCCTCGGCCCGGGCCTGAACAACACGATGGCCGCGATCGGCGTCGCCCTGACGCCCGTCTACGCACGCACCGTCCGTTCGGCGACGCTGCAGGTCGCGGAGAGCGAGTACGTCCGCGCCGCGCGCGTGGTCGGTGTGCCCGGCTGGCTGATCCTGCTGCGGCACGTCCTGCGCAACGTGCAGACGCCGATCATCGTCATCTCGACGGTCAACGTGGGCACGACGATCCTCATCGCCGCCGGTCTCAGCTACGTCGGGCTCGGCGCGCAGCCGCCCACGCCGGAGTGGGGTTCGATGCTGAGCTCGGCGCACAACTACCTGCCGGACGACTGGTGGACCGCGACGTTCCCCGGCCTCGCCATCACGCTGTCCGTGCTCGCCTTCAACCTGCTCGGCGACGCGCTGCGCGACTACCTCGACCCGCGGCTGCGCGGCGTCGGCTAGGAGAGGATGCCTTGACCAACACCACGTTGCTCGACGACGTCGCGCACTTCACGCAGCTGTTCGGGCCGTCCGGGCACGAGGACCTCGTCATAGCCGAGTTCACGGCACGCGTGCGCGCGCTGGGCTTCGAGCCGACGGTCGATCCCCTGGGCAACGTCGTCGTGCGAGCCCGTGAGGCGGACGCGGGCTGGCCCACGTTCGGCGTCGCCGCGCACCTCGACGAGATCGGCTTCGTCGTCGCCGACGTCGAGGACGACGGCCGGGTCCGGGTGAACCGGCTCGGCGGCGTGAGCGACAAGGTCATGGCCGGGCAACTGGTGCGGTTCCGCAGCGACAGCGGTGAGCTCGTCGAGGGTCACGTCGCGGTGAAGAGCGCGCACCTCAGCACTCCCGAGGAGCAGGCCGCGACGACGAAGGTCGAGGACGCGCACGTCGACCTGTTGCTCTCGTCGCCGGACGAGGCCGAGAAGCTCGCCATCCGGCCCGGCGTTCCGGGCACGTTCGTCGGCCCGTTCCACCAGCGCGGCGACCTGATCCGCACCAAGGCGCTCGACGACCGCGCCGGCCTGGCGCTCCTGCTCGACCTGCTGCGCCGCGTCGCGGATCTCCCGGCCGGCCCAGGCGTGTGCGTCATCGCGACCGTGCAGGAGGAGTACACGCTGCGCGGCGGCGTACCGGCCGCGCTCGCCGCCGCACCGGACGTGCTGCTGTGCGTCGACATCTCGCCGGCGACCGACCCCGCGCAACGCGACCGCGGCGGCCCGCGCGTCGGCGCCGGGCCCGTGGTCCATCGCTTCTCGCGGGGCAGGTCGGGCGGCGGGCTCGTACCCAACCCGCGGCTCGCCGCGTACGTCACCGAGGTCGCGGCCGCGCACGACATCCCGCTCTCGCACCACACCCTCGACGGCGGCCTCACCGACGGGTCGTACATGCAGTTCGCCGGGAAGGGGATCCAGACCTTGGACCTGACCTTCCCCGTCTACAACGCGCACACCGCCGTCGAGGTCGCCTCCGTGACCGACATCGCGCTGCTCGCCGACCTCCTGGACGCGACCGTCCGGGATGCGCGCAGCGGGCTGACGTTCGCGCGCGGCTAGGAAGGGCACATGGCGCTGCTGGAGGTCCGCAACCTGAGCACCCGCTTCCGCACGGCGGCGGGTGACGTCCGCGCGGTCGAGGACGTGTCGTTCGACGTCGACCGCGGCGAGACGCTGTGCCTGGTCGGGGAGTCGGGCTCCGGCAAGTCGGTGACCGCGCTCTCAATGCTGCGGCTGCTGCAGAGCCCGCCCGCGTACCACGCGGGCGGCGAGATCGTCTTCGACGGACGCGACCTGCTGCAGGCGAACGAGTCGACGATGCGCCGGGTGCGCGGCGGCGACATCTCGATGATCTTCCAGGAGCCGTTGACCAGCCTCAACCCCGTGATGCGGGTCGGGCGGCAGATCGTCGAGGCCATCCGCACCCACCAGCACGTCTCGCGCGCCGAGGCGGCAGGGCGCGCCGTCGAGCTGCTGACCGACGTCGGCATCCCCGATCCCGAGCGGCGGCTCCGCGAGTACCCGCACCAGTTCTCCGGCGGCATGCGCCAGCGCGTGATGATCGCGATGGCGCTGGCGTGCACGCCGAAGCTGCTCATCGCCGACGAGCCGACGACGGCGCTCGACACGACGGTCCAGGCGCAGATCCTCGACCTGCTCCGCGGCCTGCAGGCCAAGTACGGCACGGCGATCCTGCTCATCACGCACGACATGGGCGTGGTCGCGCAGATGGCCCACCGCGTCGCGGTGATGTACGCCGGCCGGATCGTCGAACAGGGCACGACCGACGAGATCTTCACCGACCCGCTGATGCCGTACACCTGGTCGCTGCTGCGCTCGGTGCCTCGGCTCGACGACGCGGGGAAGCGGTTGTTCTCGATCTCCGGTACGCCGCCGGGCGGGCTGCGGATACCGCCCGGCTGCCCGTTCCACCCGCGTTGTCCCGTCGCGACGGACGAGTGCGCCGAGGGCGTGCCGCCGTTGCGCGAGCGCACGCCGGGCCACCTCGCCGCGTGCATCCGCGAGGCCGACGAGTTCCGCGCCGCTCGCGAGCGGCTGGCGGCGCAGGTCGCGCCCGCCGAGCCGGGTGCGCCGAGGCGGGACGACGCCGGGACGCTGCTCGCGCTGCGCGACCTGCACAAGGTCTACACGGTCAACGGGTCGGGCCTGGCCAAGCGCCGGGTCAAGGCCGTCAACGGCGTCGACCTCGACGTGCGGCCGGGGGAGACGCTCGGCATCGTCGGGGAGTCCGGCTGCGGCAAGAGCACGCTGGCGCAGCTCGTCGTCCGGCTCGTCGACCCCACCGCGGGCACGGCGACCTACGACGGCCGCGACCTCGCGCACCTGCGCGGCGGCGACCTGCGCAGGCAGCGCAAGGACATCCAGATGGTGTTCCAGGACCCGTTCGCCAGCCTGGACCCCCGGCTGCGGGTGCGCGACATCCTCGCCGAGCCGCTCACCAGCCACCGGTACGACGGCGTCGTGCCGGACCGTGTGGGCGAGCTGCTGTCGCTGGTGGGCCTCGACCCGCGCGACGCGCACAAGTTCCCGCACGAGTTCTCCGGCGGCCAGCGCCAGCGCATCGCCATCGCCCGCGCGATCGCGAACAACCCGCGGCTGGTCGTCCTCGACGAGCCGGTGTCGGCCCTCGACGTGTCCGTGCGGGCGCAGGTGCTCAACCTGCTCCGCGACCTGCAGCACGAGTTCGGCCTGACCTACGTGCTCATCACGCACGACCTCGCCGTGGTCCGCAGCGTCTGCACCAGGGTCGCCGTCATGTACCTCGGCCAGGTGGTCGAGCTGGCGCCCACCGAGCAGCTGTTCGCGCACCGCCGGCACCCGTACACCGGGGCGCTGCTGTCGGCGATCCCCATCCCGGACCCCGCCGTCGAGCGCACCAGGGAGCGGGTGCTGCTGCGCGGCGACGTCCCGTCGCCGGCGAACCTGCCGTCCGGCTGCCTGTTCCACACCCGGTGTCCGCGTGCGCAGGACCGCTGCCGGCACGAGCAGCCGGAGCTCGTCCCGCTGGACGGTCCCGCGCATCTCGGCCGCTGCCACTTCCCGGTGCGCGACGGCGAGCCGGTGGCACTTGCCGAGCCACGTACGGTGGAGGCATGAAGATCAGCTTCGCTCTGCCGATGTCCGGGTCGTGGGCCACTCCGGAGAACCAGGTACGCGTCGCCCGCCGGGCGGAGGAACTCGGCTACGAGGGACTGTGGACGGTACAGCGGCTGCTGTATCCCGAGGGCGGCGGCGAGCGGATGGGCGAGGTCTACCGCAGCGTGCTCGATCCCGTGGTGTCGCTGGCGTTCGTCGCCGGGCACACCAGCCGGATCCGGCTCGGGCTCGCCGTGCTCAACATGCCGTTCTTCTCGCCCGCCAACCTGGCCAAGCAGCTCACCACCCTGGACCTGGTATCCGGCGGCCGGCTGGACGCGGGCCTCGGGCTCGGCTGGTCGCACGAGGAGTTCGCGGCGTCCGGCGTGGCGTACGAGCGACGCGGGCGGCGTGGCGAGGAGTACCTCGAGGTGCTGCGCGAGCTGTGGACCGCGGACGTCGCGGAGTACGCGGGTGAGTGGTACCGCCTGGACCGCGTGCGGCAGGACCCCAAGCCGGTGCAGCGCCCGCACCCGCCGATCCTGCTCGGCGGCACCGCCGCCCCCGCCCTGCGCCGCGCCGGCCGGGTGGCCGACGGCTGGATCAGCAGCAGCCGCACCGATCTCGGCGAGCTGAGCGAGTCGATCGCGACGATCAAGCAGGCCGCCGCCGAGGCGGGACGCGACCCCGACGCGTTGCGGTTCGTGTGCCGCGGGCCGCTGGTGGTGCGCGACGGCGGCGCGTCCGCGTCCGGCCGCGCGCCGCTGACCGGCACGCACGAGCAGATCCGGTCGGACTTCGAGGGCATCGCCGAGCAGGGCATCACCGAGCTGTTCCTCGACCCGAACTACGACCCCGAGATCGGTTCCCCCGACGCCGACGCCGCGGCGGCCATGGACCGCGTCGAGGCGGCGCTGGACGCCTTCGCCCCCCGCCGCTGACCGCGCGCGTCCCGCGCCCCGCCGCTCACGCTTTCCCCAAATGATCACGGTATGTCAGGTTCCAGGGCCTACCAAGGCGAATG
>DASUWX010000067.1:0-7790 GCA_036378185.1 Streptosporangiales bacterium
GCCGCCGACGAGTGTCACATGGCCCTCCGCGCGCGGCCGGCGGCGTCGCACCGGCAGCGTGCCGCACTCGAGGTCGAGTGCGACGCGGGTGCGGACGGCGTCACGTACGGCACGGGCGGTGCGTGGGTCGCCACCGACGCCGACGGCCACGGTCACGTCGTCGACGTGCGCCACCGCCGGTGTCCTTGCGGTGCCGCCGGAAGCGTCGTCCGCACGGACGCAGAACACCCGCCGCGCCGCGGCCGCCGCGGCGACCGCGGCGTTCACACCGGGGTCGTCTGTCGCCGCCTGGACCAGCCATACGCCGTCGAGGTCGGCGGTCCGGTACCGGCGGCGTTCCCAGCACAGCCGGCCGTCCGAGGCGATCTCGTCGCACGCCTCGGGCGCGACGACACGAACGTCGGCGCCGGCGTCCGCGAGCGCGGCGGCCCGGCGGGCGGCGACCCGGCCGCCGCCCACGACGAGCACCGGGCGCCCGGCGACGTCCAGGAACAACGGGTACGGGTTCGTCATGTGTTGATCCCGCACTCGGTCTTGGCCAGCCCCGCCCAACGACCGGCCCGGGCGTGCTCACCGGGCAGCAGCCGCCTGGTGCACGGCGCGCAGCCGACGGAACCGTAGCCGTCGAGCAGCAACGGGTTGACGAGGACGCCGTGCTCCGCGACGTACGCGTCCAGCTGCTCGTCCGACCAGGTGGCGATGGGGTTGATCTTCACCTTGCCGCGGCGCTCGTCGAACGCCACGACCGGCGTCTGCGCACGTTCCGGCGAATCGGCCCGGCGGACACCGGTCAGCCACGCCGAGTACGGCGCGAGCGCCCTGGAGAGCGGCTGCACCTTGCGCAGCGCACAGCACAGGTCCGGATCACGGTCGTGCAGCCGTGGCCCGTACTCGGCGTCCTGCTCGGCGACGGTCCGGTCCGGCTCGATCGACCGCACCTGCACCGGGTACAGCGACGCGACGGCGTCACGTGTCGCGATCGTCTCGACGAAGTGGTAGCCGGTGTCGAGGAAGAGCACGTCGAGCCCGGGCACCTCCCGGGAGACGACGTCGATCACGACGGCGTCGGTCATCGACGAGGCGATCGCGAGCCGGTCGCCGAACGCGGCGTGCGCCCACCGGACGATGTCGGAGGCGGGCGCGTCCGCCAGCTCGTACGCGGCACGCTCGGCGAGATAGCGCAGCCACGCCGCGTCCGTGACCTCCGGACGCTCGAGCGTGGACGCCGTCACGACAATGCCTCGTCGCTCGCGCGCAGCGCCCACCCGGCGAACCGCTCGCCGTCGTCGCGCTCGGCGAGGTAGCGGCGCAGCACCCGCTCGACGTAGTCGGGCAGCTCGTCGGCCGCGACCTTCAGCGCGCGGACCTTGCGGCCGAACCCGGACTCCTCGCCGAGCCGGCCGCCGAGGTGCACCTGGTACCCGGGCACCTGCTGCCCGTTCCTGGTGATGATCTGGCCCTTCAGGCCGATGTCGGCGACCTGGACGCGCGCGCAGGAGTTCGGGCAGCCGTTCACGTTGACGGTGATCGGCTCGTCCATCTCCGGCAGCCTGCGTTCCAGCTCGTCGATGAGCCGGGCCGCGGTGTCCTTGGTCTCGGTGATGGCGAGCTTGCAGAAGCTGATGCCGGTGCACGCCATGGTGTTGCGCCGGAACGTGCTCGGCCGCGCCCGCAGCCCGAGCCCCTCGAGCGTCCGGATCAGCGACTCGACGCGGTCCTCCTCGACGTCGAGGACGAGCAGCTTCTGGTACGGCGTCGTCCGCAACCGCCCCGAGCCGTGCGCCTCGACCGCGTCCGCGATCTGCCCGAGCAGCGTGCCGGACACGTGGCCGACGGTCGGCGCGAAGCCGATGTAGTAGCGACCGTCCTGCTGGCGGTGGACGCCGACGTGGTCGTCCGCCTCGGTGCTCGCCGGCGCGGGTCCGTCGATCAGCTTGCGGTGCAGGTACTCGTTCTCGACCACGTACCTGAACTGCTCGACACCCCAGTCGGCGACGAGGAACTTGAGCCGCGCACGGTTGCGCAGCCGCCGGTAGCCGTAGTCGCGGAACACGCGGGTGACGGCCGCCCAGACGTCCGGCACCTCCTCGAGCGGGACCCACACGCCGAGCCGCTGCGCGAGGTACGGGTTGGTGGACAGCCCGCCGCCGACCCAGACGTCGAAGCCCGGCCCGTGGTCGGGGTGCTCGACACCGACGAACGCGATGTCGTTGATCTCGTGGGCGACGTCCTGCACCGGCATGCCGGAGATCGCGGTCTTGTACTTGCGCGGGAGGTTGGAGAACTCCTTGTCGCCGAGGTAGCGGTCGGCGATCGCGCGGAGCGCGGGGGTGCCGTCCACGAGCTCGTCCTCGGCGATGCCGGCGACGGGGCTGCCGATGATCACCCGCGGGCAGTCGCCGCACGCCTCCTGCGTGTAGAGGCCGACGGACTCGAGCCGGCGCCAGATCTCGGGCACGTCCTCGATGCGCACCCAGTGCAGCTGGATGTTCTGCCGGTCGGTGATGTCCGCGGTGTCGCGTGCGTAGGTCCGGGAGATGTCGGCGATGGTGCGCAGCTGGTCGAGGTCGAGCTGGCCGCCGTCGATGCGCACGCGCAGCATGAAGTACTCGTCCTCGAGCTCCTCCGGCTCGAGCGTGGCGGTACGGCCGCCGTCGATGCCCGGCTTGCGCTGCGTGTAGAGGCCCCACCAGCGGAACCGGCCGCGCAGGTCCTGGGGGTCGATGCCGGCGAACCCGGTGTGCGCGTAGATCGCCTCGATGCGGGCGCGGACGTTGAGCGGGTCGTCGTCCTTCTTCGTCCGCTCGTTCGCGTTGAGCGGCTCCAGCTGGGCCAGCGCCCACTGGCCCTGCCCGGTGTGCCGGCCCGGACGAGCGGGCCGTTTCCCTGGGGTTCGCCTGTCGGCGGCGTTGCGTGCCTGCGGCTGGGTTCCGGTCTGTAGCGCCATGGGGCGCTCCCGTTCACTGATAGCCCGGAGGGCGCGACGAGGCGCTCCGGTGGGGTGGACAGGGCGGCAGTCAGCCGCACAGACAGACCGCGCTGGACACGTGGTGGTTGTCCACGTGCAGCCGCGCCACGAGCAGGTCGCCGGGCGCATGGGAGGCGGTCATGCCCTCAAGTGTGCCCACGGACACCGACAACCGACCAGGATTCATCCGGATGCTGAGACACTCCGTCCGCTCGGTGACCACGCGTCACCGGGTCGGGCGGGGTCCGTGGTCGCCGGCGCCGGTGGCAGGGTTGACCCGAGGCCGCTGCCGATGCGCCGACGGCGACCGTGCGATCGCTTCGAGGAGGCGCAGACAGCGGTGGGCGAGGTTCCGGTGACCGACCTGTTCCGTGCGCTGGATCTCACCGGCGTGTTCGCCAATGCCGTGCTCGGCGGCGTGATCGCGCGCCGGGAGAGGCTGGACCCGGTCGGCTTCGCCGTCCTGGCCGTGCTGTCCGGTCTCGGCGGCGGGCTGATCAGGGACACCCTGCTGCAGCACGGCACCCCGATCGCGCTGACCGACTACGCCTACCTGCTCACCGCCTTCGGCGGAGCGGCGTTGACCTTCCTCGTCCGCGTAGAGGGCCACCTGTGGGACCGGGTGTGGCCGGTCGTGGACGCACTCGCGCTGGGCTGCTGGGCCGCGGCCGGTGCGCAGAAGACCCTCGACGCCGGGCTCGGCTGGCTGCCCGCCGTCCTGCTGGGCACGATCACCGCCGTCGGCGGCGGGGCCGTGCGCGACGTCGTGCTGCGGCGTCTGCCCGTCGTCCTCGGCGGCAACACGTTGTACGCGACCTGCGCGGCCGTCGCCGCCGGCGTGCTCGTCGTCGTCTCCGCGTACGGCTACCGCACCGCAGGGACCCTGGCAGGGCTCGCGGTCGGGGCGGGGCTGTGCCTGCTCGCCCGGTGGCGTGGCTGGATCCTGCCCGACGCCGACGCCTGGTCGCCGGCCCGGGTGGTGCCGGGCCGCTATCGCAGCCGGCGCCGGCGCATGCTGGACGGTGACGGGAGCGCCGAGGAAGGGAGACGCGGATGAGCACCGACTCGCCGGCCGCGTCCGTACTCACCGGGCTGGCCGCGGTGCGGTCGTGGCAGGAGGGGTTCTACCGGCACCTGCACCAGCACCCCGAACTGTCCCACGAGGAGCGGCACACGGCCGCGGCGGTGGCGGACCGGCTCCGCGGATCCGACTACGAGATCCGTGAGCGGATCGGGGGCACCGGAGTCGTCGCGACCCTGCGCAACGGCGCGGGTCCGGCGGTGTTGCTGCGCGCGGACATGGACGCACTGCCGGTGAGGGAGCAGACCGGCCTGCCCTACGCCAGCACCGCCACCGCGGTCGACCGGGACGGCGACCAGGTGCCGGTGATGCACGCCTGCGGCCACGACGTGCACGTCGCCTGCCTGCTCGGCGCCGCAATGCTCCTGGCGGACGCCCGCGCCCGGTGGGCTGGCACGGTGATCGCGGTGTTCCAGCCGGCCGAGGAGGTCGGCGACGGCGCACGCGGCATGGTCGACGACGGTCTCCCGGCACTGGTGGGTGAGGTCGACGTGGCACTCGCTCAGCACGTGTTGCCGTTTCCCGCCGGGCAGGTGGCCACCCGGCCCGGCCCGGTGCTGTCCGCGGCCGACAGCGTCCGGGTCACCGTCTACGGTCGCGGTTCCCACGGATCGATGCCGCAGGCCTCGGTCGACCCGGTCGTGCTCGCCGCCATGATCATCGTCCGGCTGCAGACCGTGGTCTCGCGCGAGGTCGCACCGGGCGAACCAGCGGTGCTGACGGTCGGCAGCGTCCACGCCGGCACGAAGAGCAACGTGATCGACGACCACGCCGTGCTGGAACTGAACATCCGCTGCTACAGCGGGCAGACCCGGGCCGCCGTCCTCGACGCGATCCGGCGCATCGTCACGGCCGAGTGCCAGGCGTCCGGCTCGCCCCGGGCACCGGAGTTCGAGTTGTTCGACCGGTTCCCGCCCACCCGCAACGACCCGGCGGCGACCCGGACCGTCCGCGCCGCCTTCGACGCCTTCTTCTCGGACCGCGCGCACGACCTGCCGCTGCAGACCGCCAGCGAGGACTTCAGCGACCTGCCGAACGCGCTGGGAAGCCCGTACACCTACTGGGGAATCGGCGGGATCGACCCGGACAGCTACCGTTCGGCCGAGGCCGCGGGCCGGGTGTCCCGGGACATCCCGACCAACCACTCACCGAACTTCGCACCGGTCCTGCAGCCCACGCTCGACACCGGCACCCAGGCCATGGTGACCGCGGCGCTGGCCTGGCTCGCGGCGGCCTGACCGCAAGGAGGCCGACGACGATACGGCCGCGGTTCGCTCTCGCCACGACCCCTGCGGACGTACTCGCGGGGCTATGCTCCATGTCCGTCCCGTCATAGCAGACCGTTCACGGTCGGAGGGAGTCCAGGACATGGGCGACAAGCTGCGTCGCGGCAGCCGCGTGGGACAGAAGGTCGACGACCAGGTCGTCGAGACCGATCGCAAGGGCAAGGTGAAGCGGATCCGCGCGGACTACAGCGACCGGAAACCGCGTGACCCCAAGTCCTTCGGCCGGGTGCCCAACCGGAACGGCGTCTGACGACTCCGTCGGCCGCACGGCGTCAGGTCGGCTGACTGCGGAGGAACCGGCCGAAGTGGGGCACGGTGAACGCCACCACGCCCCGCTCGGCCGCGTACACCAGGCCCTTCTTGATCAGCGCGTCCCGCGCCGGTGACAGCGACGCGGGCTTGCGCTCCAGCGTCTTCGCGACGTCCGCGGTCGGCACGGGCTCGTCGCCGAGGGCGGCCATGGCGCGCATGTAGTCGCGCTCCGCGGGGGTGGCGCGCTCGTAGCGGCTGCCGAAGAACCCGACCGCCAGCTCGGCCTCGGCGTGCGGCGTCGCCACCTTCACGTCGGCCGCCGTGATCGGGCTCGCCGGGGCGAGGTCCCAGGTGGCCTTGCCGTAGGCCTGCACGAAGTACGGGTAGCCGCCGCTCGCCTCGTACAGGACGTCCAGCGCGTCCTGCTCGTACTCGACGCCCTCGCGCTCGGCGGGGATGCACAGGGCGGCGTCCGCGGCGTCGCGGTCGAGCCGGTCGATGCGCGCGTACGAGAACAGCCGTTCGGAGTAGCTCTTGCTGGTCGAGAGCACCGCGGGCAGGTGCGGGAGCCCGGCGCCGACCACGATGAGCGGCGCGTCCTGCTGGCTCAGCTCGTGACAGGCGCCGCAGATCGCCGACACGTCGGTCGGCGTGAGGTCCTGCATCTCGTCGACGAACAGTGCGATGCCGACGCCGAGGTCCGTGGCGACCGAGGCGGCGTCGAGGAACAGCTCGGTGAGGTCGATCTCCATGTCGCCGGAGTCGGCCCGGCCCTTGGTGGCGGGCGCGTCGATGCCCGGCTGCCAGCGGTCCCGCACGTTGGTCGCGGCCTTCAGCGCGAACGCCTTGAGCACGCCGAGGAACGCCTCGACGCGATCGGGTTCGCGGTGCCGCGGCGCGATCTCCCTGATCGCCATGTGCAACGCCGCCGCGACCGGCCTGCGGATCGACTGGTCCGGGCGCGCCTCGAACTTGCCGGTACCCCAGAGCCGCCCGATCGCCTGAGACCGCAACGCGTTCAGCAACACCGTCTTGCCCACGCCACGGAGACCGGTGAGGAGCAGGCTGCGTTCCGGGCGGCCCCGGGCCACCCGCTCCAGCACGACGTCGAACGTCCCGGTCTCGCGGTCGCGCCCGGCCAGTTCGGGCGGGCGCTGGCCGGCGCCGGGCGCGTACGGGTTCCGTACCGGATCCATGTCTCGGACCGTATAACGCGATCTAGCGAACGCCGTAGATTTCGGTAGAGAGGGCTAGGCGTGTCGCGGTATCGGGCCGTCTACGGCTCTCTAGCGTGATCCGTAGATTGCCGTAGACGCGGCTAGCGAACGGCCCGTCGACCCGGATCGAGGCGGAGGGCCCGGACGAGGCGGTGGCGATCGCCGGGGACGTGCCGGCGACGGCAGGCGACGTGATCGAGGTGCGCCCGTCCCGATGACCGGGGCCGGAGATGAAACAACCCCCGAGCGGACTCCTCGCGGGGCGAGGCCCGGCTGGACGGGCCGGGAGCTCGGGGGTCGGGTAACTGCCTGGTATTCGCCGTCACCACAGGTTCCTGCGGTTAGGGCGCGAGGGTGTGGCGACTAGCGGACAGCCACCTCACGAGTCCGATAGCTACACATCTACTGGACCACCTCCTCTCCCGTGTACGCGCCACATTACGTCAGAGATCGCCGTGTCGTCGCGGATTTTTCTGCGGCGACGGGAGCGACGTACGTCACACGGGGGAGGCTCAGGCGACCTCGGGCGGCCGGCCCGTCTCGCTCGCCATCGGCTTGCCGGCCAACGCCCAGGCGGTCATCCCGCCGGTGACGTTCACGGCCGGGTAGCCGGCCTGGCCGAGCGCCGCGGTCGCACGGGCCGACCGGCCGCCGCCGCGGCAGACGACGTAGAGCTGCTCGCCCTCGCCGAGCTCGGGCAGCTCGGCGAGCCGGGCGCCGAGTTCGCCCATCGGCACGTGCACGGCGTTCGGCGCGTGGCCGGCCTCCCACTCGTGGGGCTCGCGGACGTCGAGCAGCGGGGCGTCGTCGGGCAGCTTGGCCGCTTCGATCGACGGGACGGCGTCACCGAACATGGGTGCCTTTCCAGCAGGAGGTCATTTCAGCAGCCGGGAGAGCCGCCGGTCGGCGAGCACCTTACCCCCGGTCTGGCAGGTGGGGCAGTACTGCATCGACGAGTCCGCGAACGAGACCTCGCGAACGGTGTC
>DASUWX010000068.1:0-4850 GCA_036378185.1 Streptosporangiales bacterium
CGTTCGTGGACGATCTCGGCGAGCCGGCTCGCGTCCCGGCCGGCCGAGTCAGTCCAGCGTGACGACGGTCCCGGTGCGCCTGGCGCGTTCGGCGGCCCAGACGACCTGGTGCGAGGCGAGGCTGTCGTGCGGGCTGGTGAGCACCCGGCTGCGGTCGCCGGTGCGCACCGCAGCCAGGAACGCGTCCACCAGGGCGCCGTCACCGCCGCCGTGGCCACCGGCAGCGGTGGCGTCGGTGCCCGCCATGGTGTCGACGGTCTCGCTGGAGCCGTCGCGGAAGTCCACCAGGTGCAGCTGGACGCCGTCGCCCTCGATCTGCCCGTGGGTGCCGAAGATCCGGGTCTTCCGGTGCGCGGCCTGGGTGAACCCGGTCATCGTGAACGACGCGGTCACGCCGCCCTCGTACTCGAGGTTGACGACCTGGTGGTCGACCACGTCGTTGTCGCAGGCGTACACGCAGCGCCCGTACGGCCCCTCGCGCAGCGCCTGCATGATCGCCTCCTCGCCCGGGTCGAGCGAGACGACGGAGACCGGCCAGGCCATCCGCTCCTCGAGCGGCTTCTCGAGGTAGATCTTCTTGGCCGAGTACGGGCACTCGCGCTCCACGGCGCAGTCGAGGCAACGGTCCGCCGCACCCTCCGGCCGGTTCTCGGGCTTGAAGTGGAACAGCCCACCGAACGACGACACCCGGCGCACCTTCGTGCCCACGACGCTCGCCAGCCAGTCGATGTCGTGGCACGACTTGGCCATCAGCATGGCCGAACCCTCGTCCTCCCGGCGCCAGTTGCCGCGGACGAACGAGTGCGCCTGGTGCCACCAGCCGACCGGCTCGAGGTGCTCGACGCTGACGACCTCGCCGATCCGCCCGCTCGCGAGGACGTCGTTCAGCCTGCGGCTGTACGGCGTGTACCGCAGGACGTGACAGACGGCGCAGACGACGCCGGCGCGCTCGACCGCCTCGACGATCCGCGCGCAGTCACTCTCCGTCGTCGCCATCGGCTTCTCGAGCAGCAGGTGGAGCCCGGCGCCGGCGGCGGCGACGGCCGGCTCGACGTGGTCGGAGTCGAGCGTCGTGACGGCGACGGCGTCGGCCAGTTCGGGCCGGGCCAGCAGGTCGCGCCAGTCGTCGAAGCACTGGTCCGGGTCGACGCCGACCTCGGCGGCCAGTGCCTTCCTGCGGGTTTTCCGCGGATCCGCGATGGCCGTGACCCGCGCTTTACCGGACGCCGCCGCCAGCCTGGCGTACGCGCTCCCCCGGTTGCCCGCGCCGATGATCGCGAGCCGGACGACGTCATGTTCGGACATGTGGCACCTCAGCCGGGTTGTTGCAGTGGGTAATCGACGGAGCCGAGCGTCTCAGCATGTGACACATCGACGGCCCGCTTGTTGATCTTGGTCGTGAATGCCGGCCCGCTTCGCCAGACTTGACGCATGCGTCCGAAACCGGAAGTGGAGCCGAACAACTTCTTCGACCTCGACGTGCGCGTCGGACGCGTGGTCGCCGTACGGCCGCACGAGACGGCGCGCAACGCGGCGTATGTCATCGACGTCGACTTCGGGCTGCTCGGGGTGCGCACGACGAGCGCTCAGGTCGCCCACTACGACGCCGACAAGCTGCACGGCCGGATGATCGTCGGCGTGGTCAACATCGGCGCGCGGCAGATCGCAGGCGTGCGCAGCGAGTTCCTGATGCTCGGGTCGTACGCCACCGACGGCAGGCTGCACCTGCTCTCGGTCGACGAGCCGGGCCCGGAGCCCGGCGACGTCGTCGGCTGACGTCCTCACAGCTCGTCCGCGACGCCGAGCGCGTCCAGCATCGTCCGGAACTTCGCCGCCGTCTCGGCGACCTCCGACTCCGGCACGGAGCCGGCCACTATCCCGGCGCCGGCGAACAGCCGCAACCGCTCCCCGGCGACCTCGGCGCTGCGCAACGCCAGCACCCACTCGCCGTCACCGGCGGCGTCGGTCCAGCCGACCATCCCCGCGAAGCAGTTGCGGTCGAACGGTTCCAGCTCCGCGATCACCTGACGGGCGAGATCGGTGGGCCGGCCGCCCACCGCGGGGGTCGGGTGCAGAGCGCAGGCCAGATCCAGCGAGGTGGTCGCCGGGTCGGCGAGCTCGCCCTCGATCCGGGTGGCGAGATGCCACATGGCGCGGGTGTGCACCAGCTCCGGGCCGGGCGGCACGGTCAGCGTCCGGCAGAACGGGCGGAGGATGCCGACGATGTCCTCGACCACGACGGCGTGCTCGCGCCGGTCCTTCGGCGACGAGGCGAGCCGCTCGCCGCGTTCCCGGTCGACGGCGGGGTCGGGGCTGCGCCGCGCGGACCCGGCGTAGGGGTGTGCCACGACGCGGTTGCCGGCGCGGGCGACGACGAGCTCCGGTGTCGCGCCGACGAACTGGCCCCGTCCGCCGGACCAGGCCAGCGGCATCTCGACCGCGAACGTGTATCCCGTGGGGTCGAGTCCGGCCAGTGTGGCGACGAGCGCGGGCACGTCGACCGGCCCCGGCGCGGTGAGCATCGCCGTGCGGGCGAGCACGACCTTCTCCAGCGGCGACCCCGCGAACCGGCCGACGGCGTCGGCGACGGCGGCTGCGTAGCCCTGCTGGTCCGGCAGCAGCCGGGTGAACTGCCAGCCGGCGGTCGGCTCCGGAGCGGTGCGCGGCTCGGCGGCCACGGGCAGCGGTCCCGAGCGCCAGACGGCCTCGGGCACGGTCAGGAACGCGGGCCGGTCGTGCTCGAACGGGATCGCGCCGATCGCGAGCACCTCGCCGCTCGCCCGCGGCGTGGCGCGGAGCAGCTCGTCGACCCGGCGCGGCAGCGTCGCGGCGCCGTCCGGGCCGTCGTAGGCCGGCAGCTCGGCGCGGACGCCGTCGGTGAGCAGGGTGCCGTTGCGCGAGGTGAAGAAGGACCGGCCGGTGCGGTACGCCGCCAGCAGGTCCTCGGGTCGGGTGCTCGGTCTGTTCATCGTCCGCTTCCGAGCCTAGATGACCCGTGGCCGCCCGCCCGGTCCGAGACCCCCGCTCACGCAGCGCCGTAGTCTTTACCTGGGCAGACGTCCCGTAACGGACTGTGGAAATCTTGCTACCGTCGGCACAGAGGGATACCCGAGAGAGGGACGCGGGCGCGAGTGACACCAGCGCAGGAGCTGACGAGTGAGCCGGAGGTAGAGGTCGCGCGTGGCCACCGTGGCCGGCCGCAGCCGCCGCGCGCGGCGTCTGCCGGAGGGGAACGAGGAAGCGGGCGCGAATGACGCAGCACGCTGACGAGCCGGGGCCGTACGAGCGCCCGGCCTACGGTGCCGCGCCGGCGCAGCAGCCGGACGAGCCCGATCCCGGTGACCCGCCGCCGGGCCGGCCCGAGCCGGCGGCCGACGCACCGCCTGCCGAGGACGCCGCACCGCCCGCCGACGCGGGGCCGCAGCCGAACCCCGCACCGCCGGCGGAGGTCGTCCCGCCGGACTGGAACCAGTACCCCAAGTACCCCGCGGTCCCGGACGGCTACCCGAACGGCGGCTACGGCTACGAGCAGGGCCAGGAGCCGCAGTACCCGGACCCGCAGTACCCGGACACGCGGTATCCGGAGCCGCAGTACCCGTACCAGCAGCCGCCGCAGCCGCAGCCCCCGTTGCGGCCCGACCTGGTCAACCCGTTCGTCGAGCAGAGCAACTCGATCCCGCGCAGCGGGATGCGCCGGGTCGTCTACAAGGCGACGTTCGGCGCCGTGAACCTCGGCCCGTCCGTCGAGGAGCAGGCCGCCCGGGCCAGGCGGGAGCGGGTCCGGCGGCCGCTGCACGGCTCCTGGCGGGTCGTCGTGATGAGCATCAAGGGCGGCGTGGGCAAGACGACGACGGCGGCGATGGCCGGACGGACGCTCGCGGAGTGGCGGGGCGACCGCATCGTCGCGCTGGACACCAACCCCGACATGGGCACCCTCGGCGACCGGCTGGTGGGCTCGACCGACGTCACCGTCCGCGGGCTGCTCGCGCACGAGGCACAGCGCCCGATCACGCAGGTGGCGGAGGTCAACAGGTTCACCAACCTGGCCGGCCGGCTGCACGTGCTCGCGAACGAGCAGGACCCCGCCGTCAGCGAGGACTTCAGCGGCGAGGAGTACGCCAGGACGCTGTCCATCCTGGAGCGCTTCTACAACGTGATCATCGCCGACTGCGGCACCGGCGTGCTGCGTCCGTGGGTACGCGACATGCTGGCACTGGCCAACACCCTGGTCGTGGTCGCCGAGCCGAAGGGGGACGCGGCCACGCGCGCGGCGGGCACTCTCGACTGGATCGAGCAGCACGGCTTCGGCGACCTGGTCGCCCGGTCCGTCGCCGTGATCAACTACCGTAGCCCGACGCCGAAGAGCCTCGACGTCGACGCGCTCACCTCGTTCTTCGCCCAGCGTTGTCGTGCGGTCTGCAAGATCCGCTACGACGAGCACCTCGACCTCGGGGTCAAGATCCAGTACGACCCCATCCCGGACGCCCCGCCCGAGGCGTACGTCGCGGACACCACCAAGGAGGACTACCTCGAGCTGGCGGCCACCATCGCTGACGAGTTCAGATAGCGCGTTGGTAGCCTCCCGGCTCTCCCGTTGATCATCCGATCTGCGATATACGAAGACAAGAGAAGACACCTCCTACCTGGCCCGGAGGCGACACCCACGATGGCGCACACGGTTGCGGATGCGCTGGCTGCGGCCCTGGAGGCCGTCGAGCTGCGCCGGCTCGAGCTCGGCGCCGCCGCCGAGACCGCGGCGACGACAGCCGACCGGCAACAGGCGGCCGAGGCGAAGCAGGTGGGCGACCAGCTGAGGACCGCCCGGGCCAGGGCACGCGGGCAGCTCTCGG
>DASUWX010000069.1:0-13867 GCA_036378185.1 Streptosporangiales bacterium
GGCGATGAAGCTCATGTGCGCGCCCGCCAGCCGCCAGCTCCCCGAGGTGCGCTCAAGCAGCAGCGTCGTCCGGACCACGGGGAACGGCAGCGGGTTCCCGCCGAACGTGCCGGACTGGGTCTGCCGGCCGACGACGACCGCGGTGTCCCCGTACCGGCGCACCTGCGTCTCGGCGAGGTCGAACTCGTCGTAGTGCAGCCCCTGGCCGAACCGCTGCAGCCAGGCCTCGCGCGGCAGCATGAACCCGAGGGGCCCGACGCCGAGGAAGTCGTCGGAGAGCCGCTCGCCGATCGCCGTGGCGTCGCCCGCGAGCTCCGCCTGCATCCACTCCTCGAGGAACTTGACGATCTCGTCCGTGTCGGTGCTCATCGTGTGCTCCCTGTCCGTCTTGATCACGTAACCGGAGGCTATGGCGACGGTGCACGGGTCCACATCAGTGAGATCACCAGTCGTCGGCACCGGTTACCTACGCTGGGGCCGTGCTGCACGGCCGGAGGCGGGAACGGGACGCGATCGACGCGCTGCTCGACGGCGCGCGCAGGGGCTCGGGCGGGGGGCTCACCCTGCACGGCGAGCCCGGCATCGGCAAGACCGCGCTGCTCGGGTACGCCGCCGAGCGGGCGGCCGACATGCGCGTGCTGCGCACCGCGGGCGTGGAACCGGAGGCCGACATCGGCTACGCCGCGGTGCAGCGGCTGCTGCAGCCCGTGCTCGACCGGACCGACCGGCTGCCCGAGCCGCAGGCCCGGGCCCTCGACGTCGTCTTCGGCCGCTCGGACGGCGCGGCGCCGGAGCGGTTCCTCGTCTCGCTCGCGATCCTGTCCCTGCTGTCCGAGGCCGCCACCGAGCGACCGGTCGTGTGCCTCGTCGACGACGCGCACTGGGCCGACGCGCCGTCCCTGGACGCGCTCACCTTCGTCGCCCGCCGGCTCGAGGCGGAGCCGGTCGCGATGCTGTTCGCCGCGCGGGCGGACGAGGGCCGCCGGCTCGACCCGGCGGGTCTGGCCGGGCTGCGGATCGCCGGACTCGACGACGCGGCCGCGCGGGAGCTGCTGGCCGAATGCGTCGGGGAGCGCCTCTCGGCGGGCGAACGCGACCTGCTGTTGCGTACCACCGCGGGCAACCCGCTGGCACTGCGTGAGCTGGCCGGGTCGCGACCGCGGCCGGGCGCCGGCGACGAGCCCGTCCCGCTGACCGCGGAGCTGCGCCGGTCGTTCCTCACCAGGGTCGACCGCCACGGGCCCGGCGTACGGTCCCTGCTGCTGCTGGTCGCGACCGACGGCACCGGCAGGTGCGACGTGATCAGGCGCGCCGCCGCACTCGGCGGCATCGACGCCGGGCCGCTGGAGTCCGGCGAACTCGACGACCTCGTGGCGGTCGACGGGACCGGCGTGGCGTTCCGGCATCCGCTGATCCGGTCGGCCGTCTACCACGCCGCGCGTGGCGCGGACCGCCGTGCCGCACACCGCGCCCTCGCGGACGCGCTCGGCGACGACACCGCCGCCGACCGGCGCGCGTGGCACCTCGGCCAGGCCACGGACGGGCCGGACGAGAGTGTCGCGACCGCGTTGGAGCGCTCGGCCGACCGGGCCACCCGGCGCGCGGGTGCGGCAGCCGCGGCCGCCGCGCTCGAACGGGCCGCGGACCTGAGCGAGGCGGACACCTCCCGCGCCCGGCGCCTGGTCGCCGCCGCCGCGGCATGGGAGCACGTCGGTGAGATCGAGCGCGCCACCGTCCTGCTCGACCGGATCGGCGCGCTCGGCGACGACGCCGCCTCGGCCGTCCGCGTGGACGTGACGACGCTGCGTGCGCTCATGGAGGTGCGGGCGGGCACCCCCGCGGAGGCGGTCACGCTGCTCGGCGGCGTCCTGCCGGAGGGGGCCGGGCGCGGGCGGCACGACCGCATCCGGCTCGGGTTGCTGCTCGGCGAGGCCGGCTTCATGGCGGACGAGCCGGCCGCGATGAGCCACGTGGGGTCGACAGCCCGCGAGCTCCCGGTCGCCGAGGGCGACGCGGACTCGGCGCTGGTCGTGCTGATGCGCGCCGTGGCCGACGCCGCCTCCGGCGCGGCACCCGAGCTGCCGGCCACGGCGCTCGCCGGGCTGGACGAGCTCGACGACCCGTTCCTGCTCGTCAAGGCGTCGGGCATGGCCCGCGCGCTCGGCCGGGACGACCTGATGCGGCCGCTGCAGCAGCGGGCCGTGCACCTGGCCCGCACCCGGGGTGCCGCCGGGAGCCTCGCGTGGGTGCTGCTCTCCGTGGTCGCGGACGAGCTGCGCGACGGCCGGTTCTCGCTCGCCGAGGCCTACGGCGAGGAGGGCCGCCGGCTTGCGGTCGAGAGCGGCCAGCCCAACACCGCGGCCCGGCACGCCAGCCTCCTCGCGCTCGTCGCGGCGCACCGCGGCGCGACCGGGACCGTCCGGCAGCTCGCGGACGAGGCGCTGACGGCGGCGACCGAGCGGCAGCTGCCCGACGTCGCCGGCTGGGCGAGGCACGCGCTCGGGCTGGCCGAGCTGCTGTCCGGCCACGCCACCGCGGCGCTGCGGCAGCTGGAGGCGATGGCCAGGTCGACGCGCGCGGGCACCGGCCCGGTGCTCGACGCCGCGCTCGACGTCGTCGAGGCGGCCGTGCGTGCCGGAGAGCCGGACCGGGCGGCCGGGCCGCTCGAGCGGTTCGACACCTGGGCGAACGCCACCGGCGCGCCCGAGCTACGGGCGCTGTCCGCGCGCGCCCGCGCGCTGCTCGCCTCCGGCGAGGACGCCACGGCCGCGTACGAGGTCGCGCTCGAGCTGCACGCCGAGCGCGGCCGGCCCATGGACGAGGCCCGCACCCGGCTGCTGGCCGGCGAGCACCTGCGCAGGGAACGCCGGCCGTCGCAGGCACGCGAGCACCTGCGCGCGGCGTTCGAGACGTTCACCCGGCTGGACGCGCCCGGCTGGGCGAGCCGCGCGCAGGAGGAGCTGCGTGCCTGCGGAGAGACCGTCCGGTCGCGGCCCAGTGCCCTCTCCGCGCTGACGCCGCAGGAGCTGCGGATCGCGACCGCCGCGGGCGAGGGCGCGACCAACCGCGAGATCGCGGCGCAGCTGTTCCTGAGCCCGCGCACGGTCGAGTACCACCTGCGCAAGGTCTTCCAGAAGACCGGCGTCTCGTCCCGCACCGAGCTCGCCCGGCTCGTTCTCACCCTGGCCGGCTGAGCAGGCGGCAGACGGTGAAAGGGGCACCCTGGTCACGTGATCACGTGACCAGGGTGCCCCTCGTGCCGTAGGCGTCAGCTGCCCCGGACGATGTCCCGGACCTCGCGGGCCGCGGCGTTCTTCCGCTCGGCTTCGCGCCTGCTCCGTTCGGTGGGCAGCCTCGGCCGGAACTGCTCACCTCGCAGCGCCTTCTCCAGCTGCTTCGGGGTGAGACCCTTCTTGACCACTGGTGCTCCTCTCCTCGAGAACGCCACCCGTTGTGGATGGGCCACGCTCGGACGGCGCACGTTCGGTCCCGGTTTCACGCGCCGCGCCCGCCGGGCAGACGTGAGGGGCGCCTGCACCGCCGTGCCGGCGGGAAGGTGCCCCTCACGGATTCGGCTGAGCCGGCGGTTACGAGGCCGCCGCGATCTGAGCCTGTGCCGGTACGGGCGCCACGGTCAGCTCGTCCGCCTCGTCGTTCAGGTCGACGCGGACGGTGTCGCCGTCGTGGATCTCCCCGGCGAGCAGCTCCCTGGCGAGCTTGTCGCCGATCGCCGACTGCACGAGCCGGCGCAGCGGGCGGGCACCGTAGAGCGGGTCGAACCCGGTCAGGGCCAGCCACTCGCGCGCCGCGGTGGTGACGTCGAGGGTCAGCCTGCGGTCGGCGAGCCGCTTGGCCAGCCGGTCGACCTGGATCTCGACGATCCGCGCCAGCTCCTGCGTGCCGAGCGACTCGAAGACGACCATCTCGTCCAGCCGGTTGAGGAACTCCGGCTTGAACGTGGACCGTACGACGTTCAGCACCTGGTCGCGCTTGGTCCGCTCGTCGACGCCCTCCTGGATCAGGTACTGCGAACCCAGGTTGGACGTCATGATGAGCACGACGTTGCGGAAGTCGACCGTGCGGCCCTGCCCGTCGGTGAGCCGGCCGTCGTCGAGCACCTGCAGCAGGATGTCGAAGACCTCGGCGTGCGCCTTCTCGATCTCGTCGAGCAGCACGACGCTGTACGGCCGCCGGCGGACGGCCTCGGTGAGCTGGCCGCCCTCCTCGTAGCCGACGTAGCCGGGCGGGGCGCCGACGAGGCGGGCCACCGTGTGCTTCTCGGTGTACTCGCTCATGTCGATGCGGACCATCGCCCGCTCGTCGTCGAACAGGAAGTCGGCGAGCGCCTTCGCCAGCTCGGTCTTGCCGACGCCGGTGGGGCCGAGGAACAGGAACGAGCCGATCGGTCGGTCCGGGTCGGCGACGCCGGCACGGGACCGGCGGACGGCGTCGGACACGGCACGCACCGCCTGGGGCTGGCCGACGACGCGCTTGGTGAGCTCGTCCTCCATCCGGAGCAGCTTGGCCATCTCGCCCTCGAGCAGCCGGCCCGCGGGGATGCCGGTCCAGCTGGACACGACGTCGGCGACGTCGTCCGCGCCGACCTGGTCCTTGACCATCGGCGAGCCCGCCTCGAGCTCGTCCTCGGCCGCGGAGGCCTGCGCGAGCTCCTTCTCCAGCTCGGGGATCCGGCCGTACAGCAGCTCGGACGCCGCCGCGAGGTCGCCGTCACGCTGCCGCCGCTCGGTCTCGACCCGCAGCTCGTCCAGCTGCTTCTTCAGCTCGCCGACGCGGTTGAGGCCGGACTTCTCCTTGTCCCAGCGGGCGTTCAGCGCGGACAGCTGCTCCTGCTTGTCGGCGAGGTCGGCACGCAGCCGGTTGAGCCGCTCGACGCTGGCGGAGTCGTGCTCCTTCTCCAGCGCGAACTCCTCCATCTTCAACCGGTCGACGGTGCGCTGCAGCTCGTCGATCTCGACCGGCCGGGAGCCGATCTCCATCCGCAGCCGGGACGCCGCCTCGTCGACGAGGTCGATCGCCTTGTCCGGGAGGAACCGGTCGGTGAGGTAGCGGTCCGAGAGCGTCGCCGCGGCGACGACGGCGGCGTCGCTGATCTGCACCTGGTGGTGCGCCTCGTAGCGCTCCTTCAGGCCACGCAGGATCGCGACGGTGTCGTCGACCGACGGCTCACCCACGAAGACCGGCTGGAACCTGCGCTCCAGCGCCGGGTCCTTCTCGATCCGCTCGCGGTACTCGTCCAGCGTGGTCGCGCCGATCATGCGCAGCTCGCCGCGGGCCAGCATCGGCTTCAGCATGTTGCCCGCGTCCATCGCGCCCTCGGCGGCGCCGGCGCCCACGACCGTGTGCAGCTCGTCGATGAAGGTGACGATCTCGCCGTCGCTCTCGGTGATCTCCTTGAGCACGGACTTGAGCCGCTCCTCGAACTGGCCGCGGTACTGCGCACCCGCCACCATGCCGGCGAGGTCGAGCGCCATCAACCGCTTGCCCTTCAACGACTCCGGGACGTCGCCGGCGACGATCCGCTGCGCGAGCCCCTCGACGATGGCCGTCTTGCCGACGCCCGGCTCGCCGATCAGCACCGGGTTGTTCTTCGTCCGGCGGGACAGCACCTGGATGACCCGGCGGATCTCGGAGTCGCGGCCGATGACCGGGTCGATCTTCCCGGACCGGGCGCGCTCGGTGAGGTCGATCGCGTACTTCTCCAGCGCCTTGTACGTCTCCTCCGGGTCGCGGCTGGTGACCCGGGCGTGGCCGCGCACCTTCTCGAACGCCGCCAGCAGGGCCTCGGGCGTCGCGCCCATCTCGCGCAACAGGTTGGCGACCTGACCGCCGGCGACGGCGAGCCCGACGACCAGGTGCTCGGTCGACACGTACTCGTCGCCGAGGTCGCGCGCGCGGTCGTGACCGGTGGTCAGCACCTGCACGGTCTCGCGGGACAGGTCGGGCGCCGCGACCGTCGACCCGTACGCCTTCGGCATCTGGTCGAGCAGTTCCTCGGCGCGCTTGCGCACCTGCTTCCACTCGGCGCCGACGGCGTCGAGCAGCGGCCCGGCCGTGCCGTCGGACTGCGCGAGCAGAGCCAGCAACAGGTGGACGGGCTCCACGTGCGCGTGCCCCTCCGCGGTCGCCCGGCGCACGGCGTCGGACACCGC
Source organism: Streptosporangiales bacterium (assembly GCA_036378185.1). Taxonomy (GTDB): domain Bacteria; phylum Actinomycetota; class Actinomycetes; order Streptosporangiales; family WHST01; genus WHST01. The sequence goes on from DASUWX010000069.1 coordinate 6,171, forward strand.
CTCCTGTGCCTTGGTGGTGAGCTTGAAGTCCATTCCCGTTTCCTCGTACCCCTGATGCCTAGATGTCCCGTGAGCGCCACAGCGTGAGCGCCGTGGCATCCATCGCCGCGTCGCGCACCGGCGCCTGCGGCCGGCCGGACGCGCGACGCGCCGACCCGCCGTGCCGCTGCAGCGCCTGGTGTGCGGCCGCGAGCTCCTGTTCCAGCTCGACCACTCGCACGGCCAACCGGCTCACCTGCTGCTGCAGGGCGAGCAACCGCTTGATGCCGGCGAGGTTGACGCCCTCCTGCGACAGCCGCTGCACCTCGCGGAGCAGCTCGATGTCGCGCAGCGAGTAGCGCCGCCCCCGACCCGCCGCGCGGTCCGGCGACACGAGACCGAGGCGGTCGTACTGCCGCAGCGTCTGCGGGTGCATGCCCGCGAGCTGGGCCGCCACCGAGATCACGTAGACCGGCGTCTCGTCGGTCAACTCAAAGCGATTACTCATGCGCCCGCCTCGCTTCCGCAGTCGTGCACCGGCCCAGAGCCGACGTCGCGAGCCGGTCGCATGAGGCACGGGTTGCACAGTGCTCACGATTCGCTCGCCGACGCTCGCTCATGCTCCTTTGCCTCCTACTTCGCCCCGTCGTCGCCAGCCGTCGCCGCCCGGTACTTCTCCAACAGGGCCCGTGCCTCGTCGTCGAGGTGGTCGGGGACCTTGACCTCGACGGTCGCCAGCAGGTCGCCACGGGTGCCGTCCTTGCGGGTGACGCCGCGGCCGCGGACCCGGAAGACCCGCCCGTTCGGCGTGCCCGCGGGCAGCCGCAGGGTGACCCGCGAGCCCTCGAGCGTCGGCACCCGGATCTCGCCGCCGAGCACGGCGTCGGGGAACGACACCGGCACGGTCACCGTGAGGTTGTCGGCGCTGCGCCCGAAGGTCGGGTGCGGCGTGACGTGCACGACGATGTAGAGATCGCCGGGGTTGCCGCCGTTCTCGCCCGGAGCGCCCTTGCCACGCAGCCGGATGCGCTGCCCGTCCGCCACGCCCGCGGGGATCCGCGCGCGCACGGTGTGCTCGCTCATCGCGCGGCCGCTGCCGTGGCACACGGGGCACGGGTCGTCGACGATGAGCCCGCGGCCCCGGCAGTCGCGGCACGGCTCGGACAGCGAGAACGCGCCCTGGCCCCTGGCGTTGACGCCGGTGCCCTCACACGTCGGGCAGACCCGCGGCAGGGTGCCGGCCTTCGCGCCGGTGCCCCCGCACTGCGGGCACGGACGCGGGCTCGTCATCCGGATCGGCACCGTGGTGCCGGCGATGGCGTCGTCGAAGCTCAGCGTCGTCTCGGTCTCGACGTCCGCGCCGCGGCGTGCCCGCCGGGCCGACGTCGGGCCGCCGGCCCGGTTGCGCTGGCCGAACAGGCCGCCGAGGATGTCGCCGAGCCCGCCGCCACCGGTGGTGCCGCCGGCGGTGCCGCCGCCGAACAGGTCACCGAAGTCGAACGTCGTACCACCACCGGAGCTGCCGGGGAAGCGGAACCCGCCCCCGTTGCCGAACAGGGTGCGCGCCTCGTCGTACTCCTTGCGCCGCTTGTCGTCGGACAGCACGTCGTACGCCTCGGAGATGCCCTTGAACCGCTCTGCGGCGTCCGGGTCGTTCCGGTTGGAGTCGGGGTGGTACTGGCGGGCGAGCTTGCGGTATGCCTTCTTGATCTCCGCGGTGCTGGCGTCCTTCGAGACGCCGAGGACCTTGTAGTAGTCCTTCTCCACGTAGTCCCTCGTGCTCATGCGTGCTCCGCCCTCCTCTCCACTCCGCTACTCCGGCTTCTCGTCGGTGGCCGGTTCACCCGACGCCTGGTCGTCGGCCGACAGCGCGCCCTCGACGGACGCCGGCACGACGCCGCCCTCCGCCTCGGTGACCGCGACGCGCGCCGCGCGCAGCACCCGCGGGCCGACCCGGTAGCCGGGCTGGTAGATCCGGGAGCAGACGATGCCCTCGACGTCCGGCGAGTACTCGTGCGTGAGCGCCTCGTGGATCGTCGGGTCGAAGTCCTCGCCCTCCTCGCCGTAGCGCTCCAGCCCGAGCCCGGTCGTGGTCTTCTCCAGCGCGTCGGCGACGGCCTTGAAGCCACCCTGCAGCTCGCCGTGCTCGCGCGCCCGGTCGAGGTCGTCGAGCACCGGCAGCAGGGCCTGGAGCACCTTGGCGACCGCCTGGGTCTCCAGCCCCTGGCGGTCGCGGTCGACGCGCCGCCGGTAGTTGACGTACTCGGCCTGGATGCGCTGCACGTCCTTGGTGCGTTCCTCGAGCTCCTTGCGGAGCCGGTCGAGCTCACCGGCGTCGGCAGCCTCGGTCGAGCCGGGTGCGGCAGGAGCCGGCTCTTCGGCCGGCTCCTGCGTGTTCGCCCGCATACCACCCGTCTCCGGGTCGATGCGCCGCTTGTCGCGGAACACGAACCCCGACTGCTCCTCCGGTGACCGACCCTGGTTGGGCTGGTCATTCGTCACGCGTTACCACCCTCACGCTTGTCCTCGTCCACGATCTCGGCGTCGACGACGTCCTCGTCCGAGGACGACTGCGTGTTCCCGGTGTCACCGGCGCCCGCACCGGCCTGAGCGCCGGCCTGGGCCTGCTGCTCCTGCTGGGCCTGCGCGTACATCGCCGTGCCGACCTGCTGGGCGGCGGCACCGAGCTTCTCGACGCTGGTCTTGATCGCCTCGACGTCGGAGCCGGCGAGTGCCTTCTTGACGTCGGTGATCGCGTCCTCGACCTCGGACTTGCGGTCAGCCGGGATCTTGTCCGCGTTCTCCTTGAGCAGCTTCTCCGTCGAGTAGACCAGCGTGTCGGCCTGGTTGCGCACCTCGACCTCTTCACGCCGCTTGCGGTCCTGCTCGGCGTACTCCTCGGCGTCGCGCACCATCTTGTCGATGTCCTCCTTCGGCAGCGCCGAGCCGCCGGAGATGGTCATCGACTGGTTCTTGCCGGTGGCGAGGTCCTTCGCCGAGACGTTGACGATGCCGTTGGCGTCGATGTCGAACGCGACCTCGATCTGCGGCACGCCACGCGGCGCCGGCGGGATGCCGTCCAGCTCGAACGTGCCGAGCTTCTTGTTGTACGCGGCGATGTCCCGCTCGCCCTGGTACACCTGGATGCCGACCGTGGGCTGGTTGTCCTCGGCGGTCGAGAAGATCTCCGACTTGCGGGTCGGGATCGTGGTGTTGCGCTCGATCAGCCGGGTGAAGATGCCGCCCTTGGTCTCGATGCCCAGCGACAGCGGCGTGACGTCGAGCAGCAGGACATCCTTCACCTCGCCCTTGAGCACGCCGGACTGCAGCGTGGCGCCGACGGCGACGACCTCGTCCGGGTTGACGCCCTTGTTGGGCTCGCGGCCGCCCGTCAGGTCGCGGATGAGGTCCTGCACCGCGGGCATGCGGGTGGAGCCACCGACGAGCACGACCTGGTCGATCTGGCTCAGCTCGATGCCGGCGTCCTTGATGACCTGGTGGAACGGCGCCTTGGTGCGGTCGAGCAGGTCGGACGTCATCTGCTGGAACTGCGCGCGCGACAGCGACTCGTCGATGAACAGCGGGTTCTTGTCCGCGTCGACGGTGATGTACGGCAGGTTGATCGACGTCTGCTGCGTGCTGGACAGCTCGATCTTCGCCTTCTCCGCGGCCTCGCGGATGCGCTGCATCGCCATCTTGTCCTTGGACAGGTCGATGCCGTTGGCGGCCTTGAACCGGTCGACGAGCCAGTCGACGATGCGCTGGTCCCAGTCGTCGCCACCGAGGTGATTGTCGCCGTTGGTGGCCTTCACCTCGATCGTGGAGAAGTTGTCGTCGTCCTTGGCGACGTCGAGCAGCGACACGTCGAAGGTGCCACCACCGAGATCGAACACCAGGATGGTCTGGTCCTGCTGCTTGTCGAGGCCGTACGCGAGCGCGGCCGCGGTGGGCTCGTTGATGATGCGCAGGACGTTCAGGCCCGCGATCTCGCCGGCCTCCTTGGTGGCCTGGCGCTGGGCGTCGTCGAAGTACGCGGGCACGGTGATGACCGCGTCGGTGACGTCCTCGCCCAGGTAGCTCTCCGCGTCCCGCTTCAGCTTCTGCAGGATGAACGCCGAGATCTGCTGCGGGCGGTAGCTCTTGTTGTCGACGTCGATGGTCCAGCCGGTGCCCATGTGCCGCTTGACCGACCTGATCGTGCGGTCGGCGTTGGTGACCGCCTGCCGCTTCGCGACCTCACCGACGAGCACCTCGCCGTTCTTGGCGAACGCGACGACGGACGGCGTGATGCGCGACCCCTCGGCGTTCGTGATGACCGTGGCCTCGCCACCCTCGAGTACCGACACCACAGAGTTGGTCGTACCGAGGTCGATTCCGACCGCTCGTCCCATCAGGTTTGCCTCCGTTGATCTTCGTGCTTGAGAAGGTTGAGTGCCTGTGGCTCAAAGCTAGCACGCCCAAATGCAGCGTCAAGAGACTTGAGTGACTTGGACTCAACTTTCTCTCCCACAATAGCTCGCCGGTGACTTCCGCGGCCCGGACCGGTCTGTCCGTGCACACCCCCTGAGAGGAGGCCACCATGGCCGGAACGGTCCAGCTCACGCTCTCGATGTCACTCGACGGCTACATCACCGGCCCGGATCCGAGCCTCGAGACGCCGCTCGGCACCGGCGGCGCGGAGCGGCTGCGCCCCGGCGGCACGCTGGAGAACGGCTACGCGGTGCTGGCGGCGACCGGCGCCACGGTGGTCGGGCGGAACATGTACGACCACGTGGACGGCTGGGGCGAGGACCCGCCGTACAAGATGCCGGTCTTCGTGATCACCCACCGGACCCGGCCGGTGCGGGTCGCCGGCGCCACCACGTTCACCTTCGTCGACGACGTCGCGACGGCGTTCGAGCTCGCCAGGGAGGCCGCGGGCGACAAGGACGTCTACGTCGGCGGCGGCGCGGGCATCGCCGACCAGGCGCTGCGCCTCGGCCTGGTGGACGAGATCAACGTGTGGGTGGAGCCGGTGCTGCTGGGCGGCGGCACCCGGCTGTTCGACCGCCTCGGCAGCCCGCCGATCGATCTCGAGCGGATCAGCGTGGCCGGGCACGACCCGAACACCCACCTCCGCTTCCGGGTGCTCCACTGACCGCCGTGCCGCGAGCAGGCAGCGGCGACCGATTGGTTACCCGCCGGTAATATCGAGCTGTGCACCGGGCGGACGGCCTGCGGCCGGACGGGGCCGCGGTCCCCTAGGCTCGGTCCGGTCCCCTGACCTTGGGAGGCTCGCTGTGCAGATCGTCCGGCTCGTCGTCGGGCTCGGGTTGACGCTGGCCGCCGCGGTCATCGCCGGCCACCGGTTGTGGTGGCTGTTCCGGCTGCTCCGCACCGGGCAACCCGCCCCCGACCGCACGCAGGATGTCGGCCGCCGGATCGCGACGCAGTTCACCGAGGTGCTCGGCCAGCGCAAGCTGCTCAAGTGGTCCGTGCCGGGCCTTGCGCACGCCTTCACGTTCTGGGGCTTCATCATCCTGCTGCTCACGATCATCGAGGCCTACGGCGCGCTCTTCGTCCGCGACTTCGCGATCCCCGGGATCGGTCACTGGCCGGTCGTCGGCTTCCTGGAGGACCTGTTCGCCGCGGCGGTGCTCGCCGCGATCATGGTGTTCACCGTCATCCGGGTGCGGCAGTCGCCGAAGCAGCGCGGCCGGTGGTCCCGCTTCTACAAGTCGCACACGGGCATGGCCTGGGTCGTCCTGCTGATGATCTTCAACGTCGTGTGGACGCTGCTGCTCTACCGCGGCGCCCAGGTGAACACGGGCGTGTTCCCGTACCGGAGCGGCGCGTTCTTCAGCTACGCGGCGGCGGCCGCGCTGCACCCGCTCGGCGTCGGCGTCAACGCCGTGCTCGAGACCGTGGGGATCCTGCTGCAGCTCGCGACGATCCTGGCGTTCGGCGTGATCATCGTCTACAGCAAGCACCTGCACATCGCCGTGGCGCCGCCGAACGTGCTGACCTCGCGGCGACCGGACGCCCTCGGCCCCCTGCTGCCGATGATGTCGGGCGGCAAGCCGCTGGACTTCGAGGAGGCCGACCCGGACACCGACGTCTTCGGCCGCGGGAAGATCGAGGACTTCACCTGGAAGGGCATGCTCGACTTCGCCACGTGCACCGAGTGCGGGCGCTGCCAGTCGCAGTGCCCGGCATGGAACACGGGCAAGCCGCTGTCGCCGAAGCTGGTCATCACCGACCTGCGCGACCACCTGTTCGCGAAGGCGCCGTACCTGCTGACGCCCGAGGACAAGCGGGACTCCCTGCCGGAGTCGGTACGCGCGGAGGCCGAACGCCCGCTCGTCGGCACCGGCGAGGTGAACGGCGTCATCGACCCGGACGTCCTGTGGTCGTGCACGAACTGCGGCGCCTGCGTCGAGCAGTGCCCGGTGGACATCGAGCACATCGACCACATCGACGACATGCGCCGGTACCAGGTGCTGATCGAGTCGAGCTTCCCGTCCGAGGCCGGCACGATGCTGAAGAACCTGGAGAACAAGGGCAACCCGTGGGGCATGAACGCCTCGGCGCGGATGGACTGGGCCGAGGGCCTGCCGTTCGAGGTGCGCGTCGTAGACGGCGCGATCCCCGACGACGTCGAGTACCTGTTCTGGGTCGGCTGCGCGGGCGCGTTGGAGGACCGCGCGCGGAAGACCACGCGCGCGGTGGCGGAGCTGCTGCACACGGCCGGGGTCTCGTTCGCCGTCCTCGGCCCGGGCGAGACGTGCACCGGCGACCCGGCCCGCCGGCTGGGCAACGAGTTCCTGTACCAGATGCTCGCGCAGCAGAACGTCGAGACGCTCAACGAGATCGGCGCGAAGAAGATCGTCGCCACCTGCCCGCACTGCTTCAACACGATCGCCCGGGAGTACCCGCAGCTGGGCGGGAACTACGAGACGGTCCACCACACGCAACTGCTCGCGCGGCTCGTCGAGGAGGGCCGGCTGAAGCCGGTCAACCGGGTCGAGGAGAAGGTCACCTACCACGACCCGTGCTTCCTCGGCCGGCACAACAAGGTCTACACGCCACCGCGCGACCTGCTCGGTACCGTGCCGGGCCTCACGTCGCAGGAGATGCACCGGTGCAAGGAGCGCGGCTTCTGCTGCGGGGCCGGCGGGGCGCGCATGTGGATGGAGGAGAACATCGGCAAGCGCGTCAACACCGAACGCATCGAGGAGGCGCTCGCGCTCGACCCCGACACCGTCTCGACGGCATGCCCGTACTGCCTGGTGATGCTGGGCGACGCGATCAAGGCCAAGCAGAGCGAGGGCGCCGCCCGCGAGGGCGTCGAGGTGGTGGACGTGTCGAGTCTCCTGCTGCGCTCGCTCAGGGAGCCGGCCGCCGCAGACTCGTCATCTGGGGGCGACGCCGACCGCTGAGGGCACCCGCACGGGTGGCCTGGCTCGACGGCCGGTCAGGCGTCGTCGAGCTCGGCGAGCGTCGGTGCCGTGGCCGGGCCGTAGCGGGCCACCGCGTACGCGGCGGCGGCGTTCGCCCGCCGGCAGGCGGCCACCGGGTCGAGCCCTCGGGACAGGGCGGCCAGGAACGCGCCGACGTGCACGTCGCCCGCGCCGTTGGTGTCGACGGCGTCCACGCGCGGTGCGGGTATCGGGGTGGTCGTGCCGCCCGCTTCGCGCAGCAGGCAGCCGTCCGCGCCGAGGCGCAGCACGACGCCGGCG
>DASUWX010000070.1:0-14380 GCA_036378185.1 Streptosporangiales bacterium
TCAGACGAAAGCGGCAGAGCCAGGGGTCAAGCGACCTGAGCCATCGAGGGCAGCCAGCATGAAAACCATCCTGGCTCTGCCTGCGTGCCCCAATCCTTCCGGACGACCAGAGCACGCTCAGAAAGGTAGGGCCGCATGAAGGGCCACGTCTACAAGCGTGGCCAGACGTGGACCTACATGTTCGACGGTCCACCCGATCCGCTCACCGGCAAACGCAAGCAGGTCACCAAGGGCGGCTGGCCGACGCGGAAGATCGCCTGGGAGAAGTGCCGCGAGGCGATCAAGCGGGCCGAGGACGGCCACCACATCACGCCGTCGAAGCGGACCGTCAAGGAGTTCCTGCTCGACGAGTGGCTACCTGCCGTTCGGCGCTCGACGAAACCCACGACTTGGACCAACTGGCAGACTTATGCCACGTCGTACGTCGTGCCGAAGCTCGGCGCCGTGCAACTGCAGAAGCTCACTGCCCCGCAGATCGTCGCCCTGTACGAACACCTCCTGACGGCGGGCCGGATCAAGCGGGACACCGACTCCGAGATGTACCGGTATTGGCTCGCCCAGACTCGTCTGGGCAAGGACCCGAAGCCACGGGACATCGCCGCGGGCTGTGGCGTCTCGATCCATGCAGCACGCGCAGCCGTCCGCCGATATCGCGCGGGACACGCACCGCGCGGAACGTCACGCGGACTGGCGCCGAAGACGGTCCGCAACGTCCACGTGATGCTGCATCGCGCCCTGGTCGACGCCGAAGCCTGGCACTACATACCGGAGAACGTGGCGGCGAAGGTCAAGCCCCCGAGAGTCGGACGGCGCCGGCCCTCGGTGTGGAGCCCGGCGGAGCTGACCACCTTCCTCCGACACGTCCGCAAGGATCGCTTCTACGCGCTGTACCTGCTCGCCGCAACGACCGGAATGCGCCGAGCCGAGCTGTGCGGGCTGCGGTGGTCCGCAATCGACCTCGACGCCAGGCATCTTGCGATCGAGGACACGCGGGTCGTCGTCGATGGCCACGCCGAAGACAGCGACGGTAAGACCGACAACGCCGCGCGCATGCTGGCGCTCGACAAGGCAACGGTCCAAGCCCTGCGTCAACGGCGCACCGAGCAAGACGAGGAACGCCCATACTTCCAACGCGAGCATCGCGACACCGACATCGTGTTTACATGGGAGGACGGTCGTCCCATCCACCCAGACGTAGTGCGCCAGCGATTCGAGCGGTTCGCCGCTGCGTGCGGCCTTCCCCGCATTCGGCTCCACGACATCCGACACAGCTACGCCACGGCGGCATTGAAGGCCGGCGTCCACCCCAAGATCGTTAGCCAACGACTCGGACACGCCTCGGCCGCATTCACGCTGTCTATCTACACTCACGCCATCCCTGGCATGGATCGCGAAGCCGCCGACACGATCGCCATGCTCGTGGTCCCTTCCGACTGAGACGATTAGACCGAGTCACTTTGCAGCGACCGCGCACATGTGGGGAAGGGATGCCACCCTGGACACGACACCAGCGCCCCGGCGGACCGATGCCCGCGTGCCGGGACCGAGCCGATCGAGGTGACCTGAGCTCGTGCATGCCACGGTATCCCGCGACGGCTACCCCGAGATCAGTCTCCGCTTGCCTTCGCGCACGGCTTGAAGGAAAGAATGGGCAGCTGACATGCAAGCCGCCAGAGGCGCGCTGGGGCGCTTTGCCGCCAGTCCCGGCGGAGCCGATAACTGGGGGCCGTCCGTCGCCACCTCCGGCCAGCAGTATCCGTAAAGGTGACTCCGATCGGCAGCTCCAGGCGGAAGTTCGTTCTAGCGACACGCTGGAGGACGTCTAGATGTCTCGGTTCGGCTTCGTCCGGGAATGTCCACGTTTCGTGGGGCGGGAGTACGTCGATGCTGTGCGAAACGCGGAGTTCCATCCGCCCCGGAGGGCTGCTCACCTCGGCAGCCACGTCGTACACAGGTTCATCTGAGCTGTTCTGCACCACGACCTTTGCGGCTCCCTGCTTCTGGTGACTCCACGCATTTACTAGCGAACCTTGCTTGCGCCGCCTGTCGTACAGACTCCCTGCGTAGACGCTCGCAGCGATGAGGAAGCCGCCACCGGTTCCTACCGCGCCAATCCAGTCCCGAACGTCTACTAGTGACACGTGGCTGAGCGTACGTCTATCCCGGCCTGGCGGTGGTGGGGAGGAACAGGGAGACCTACCGGGACGGCTCCCACGCTCGCGTCCGCCCCGCCAACAGGGACGTCCGAGCACCGATGCGCGGGGGGACTACTCTGCGGCCATGCATCTCCCCGCCTGGCTGCTCACCGTCGGGCCCGTGCTGGCATTCGTCTGTGGATATCTGTTCAAGTATCTCGGCAGCGGTCTGGACGCGCTATGGGCCAGCAAACGCGACCAGGCCGCTCGCGACGCTGAGTACCAGAGGGCGCTGCGCGAGCGGCGAGAGACGTTCGAGTTGGACAGCCTGACTCGACTCGGCGAAGCGCTTCGGGCTCTCAGCGAAAGTGCAAGCGATCTACATCGTGAGCGGACCCGCGAGCCGGTCGACGGCATGGACAACCCGACGGCCATTACCGCAGCGTCCGCCACCCCATACCTGCAAGCGGACGATTCCGCACGTGTCGCGATCGAGCTGGTGCTGGACGACGACCTCAGGGAACAGGTCCGCGACGCCGTTGACTCCTTGATCGATACGTGCGCCCGCGTGGAGCCCGCCAGTACGGAACAGTCGGAGGACGAGTACATGGCTGCCCACCGCGAGATGGTCGCCGCGAGGCGCGCTGTCAGTCACCGGCTCCGAGAAATCTACCTCGCACAGGATGCTGAGATCGAGCCGCGAGATCGCTGCTAATCGTCATCCGTTAGCAAATCCGTTAGCAGAAGGCATGAAAACGGCCCCCAGGACGATGTCCTGAGGGCCGTTTTGCCTGGTAGCGGGGGCAGGATTTGAACCTGCGACCTCTGGGTTATGAGCCCAGCGAGCTACCGAGCTGCTCCACCCCGCGTCGGTAACTCAACTGTACGCCATGGCATCGAACGCCGCCAAACGGGGTCATGTGCCTCCCTGGCGAGCAGGACGATCCCCACGACCATGGCGGCGAAGCCGAGGGCCTCGAAGGCGAGGACCGCGGCGTTCATGTCGACCCGCTCGCCCAGCCAGACCAGGCCGACGGCCACGCTGGTGACCGGGTCGGTGACGGTGATGACGGCGACGGCGGCCGGTACGGTGCCGGCCTGGAAGGCGGCCTGGTTGAGCTGGACGCCGAACAGGCCGCAGGCGATCGCCGCGTACAGCTCCCAGTGGCGGGCCGGCTCGAGCACGGACTCGCCGAGCTGGCGGGTCACCAGCTTCACCAGGCCGGCGTTCACGCCGTAGAGGATGCCCGCCGCGACCGCGAGCGGCACCGCGCGGGCGTTGCCGCTGCGGCCGATGGCACCGAGCAGGCCGAGGATCAGGACGCCGCCGAGCACGGGCGCGAGAGGGACCACGTCGGAGGCGGTGATCGCGCCGTTGCCGCCGTGCGGGTGCGCGAGACCGAGGAACAGGGCCAGGCCACCGGCGCAGACGGCCGCGCCGAGCATCACGGACGTGCCCGGCAGGCGGCGGGCGAGCACCGACCGGAAGACGACGGTCATCAGCAGGCTGGTGACGAGGATGGGCTGCACCAGGACCAGCGGGCCGAACCAGAGCGCGGTGACCTGGAACACGAACGCCACCGCCGCCGCGCACGTGCCGAGCAGCCAGAGCGGACGCCGCACGAGGTCGGCGAGCAGGCGCATCTCCAGCGCGCTGCGGCCCGGCACCTGGTGCGTGACGTCGGCTTGCAGTACGGCGGCGGTCGCGTTCAGGCAGACGGTGACGAGCGCGGCGAGGACGCAGAGCTCCAGCCACCCGTTCATGTCCCCGCCAGCTGCGGGAACGGGGCGATGTCGGCGGTCAGGGTGCGTCCGGCGCAGTGGGCCGCGATCACCCGGCGGCGACGGGCGATGGCGTCCGGGTCCTCGCGCAGCACGCGGGTCAGCGTGGTCAGCTCGTCGGGTGTCGCGCACAGGTCGGCGAGGCCGGCCCGCATCATGTACTCCGCGTTCGCCCGGCCGTGGGCGGCGATCGGCTGGAACATGATGACGGGGGTCTGCGTCGCGAGCGCCTCGAGCGAGGTCGCGCCGCCCGCGTTGGTGACCACGACGTCGGAGGCCCGCAGCAGGTTGGGCACGTCGTCGACCCAGCCCAGCACCCGCAGCCGGCCGTCCCCGCGGTCCAGGGTGGTGGCGAGCCGCGTACGCAGCCGCTCGTTGTGGCCCGTCACGACGACCACGGTGACGTCGTCGCCGGCGTCGAGCATGGTGCGGGCGGCCTCCTCGACCGCACCGAAGCCGAGCGACCCGCACGAGATGAACGCGACGAAGCCGTCGGGCGGCAGGTCGAGCGCGGCGCGTGCGGCGGACCGGTCGCCGGGCGTGAACCGGGGCTCGACCGGCGGCGCGGCGACACGCACCGGGCTGGTCGGCGCGACGGCGCGAGCGGAGGCGATGGCGATCTCGTGCATCACGAAGTGGATGTCCAGCTCCTCGTACACCCAGAACGGGTGCGGCGCGAAGTCGCACACCCACACCTGGACGGGCACGTCGAGGCGGGCGTGCCGGCGCAGCCAGGCGAGCCCCGCGGACCCGAGGGGGTACGTCGAGATCACGAGGTCGGGCTGGAAGTCCTTGATCCGGCGCTCGAGCCGCGGCCCGCACCAGGCCCCGACGAACGCCTTGCTCGACTCGGCGAACCAGCGGTACCGCCAGTTGGCGTTGAAGTAGAACTCGTACAACCCCGGCGTGTACCGGACGTTACCGACGTAGAAGGCACGGAACGTCGGGCCGACGCCCAGGCCCATGACCTGCAGGGTGTCCGCCCAGGCGAGCTCGCAGCCCGGCCACCGGCGCCGCGCCGCGGCGCCGAGCGCGCGGGCCGCAGCGTCATGTCCGGCACCCATCCGTCCGGACACGAGAAGAACTCGCTTCGGCGCAGAGGGTGCAGACGGCTCGCGGCTGACGCACAATGGCTGCACACCGTATTCCGTGTTCCAGTCGAACCGAGAAGGACCAGGCGCAGTGCCGCCGTGATCGTCGTGGCTCATGACCGTACCCGCCGCACGCTCGCCGTCTCCCCCACAGCCTGCCCCACCACGGCCACACTAGCTCGTAGGGCGATCCGATGAACTCAGGCGCGCTGACCACCGCCGACTACCGGACGCTGCTCGCGTTCCGCACTGCACTAACCCGATTCCTGCACTGGAGCGCGGAGCAGTTGGGCAGCGCCGGCCTCACGCCGCAGCAGCACAACCTGCTGCTCGCGATCCGGGGGCATCCCGGCAAGTCCGGCCCGAGCATCAGGGAGATCGCCGAGTACCTCGCCCTGCGGCACCACACCGCGGTCGAGCTGGTCGACCGGGTGCAGCAGGCCGGCCTGGTGAAGCGGTGCTCGGACCCCCGCGACCGGCGGATCGTGCGGGTGGAGCTCACCGGCTCCGGAAAACGCCTGGTCGCGAGGCTCGACGCCGCCCACCGCGAGGAGCTCAGGCAGATCGCGCCGGCCCTGGGGATCATCTACCAGAGCCTCGGCGTGCCCGCGCCGGACACCGAGCAGGAGCGCCCGGAGAAATCCGACTGACCGTCAGCTAGAAAAATGCCTCGGAATGCGATAGTCCTGGGTGACAGAGTAGTTGGGGTAAACGCGCCGCTACGTCATCCGGAGGCGCTATGTCTGCTCTGCGAGGGCTACGCGGGCCGGCGGATCTCCGTACCCTCGGACGGTCGGAGCTGCCCGGTCTCGCCGCTGAGATGCGGGACTTCCTCATCGACGCCGTGGCGAGACGAGGTGGCCACCTGGGGTCCAACCTGGGCGTGGTGGAGATCACCATCGCGCTGCACCGCGTCTTCGACTCCCCCGCGGACCCGATCCTGTTCGACACCGGCCACCAGGCGTATCCGCACAAGCTGCTCACCGGGCGGATGGACGGCTTCGAGTCGCTACGGGCGCGCGGCGGCGTCTCCGGGTACCCGAGCGCGGAAGAGTCGACCCACGACGTCATCGGCAACTCCCACGCGTCCACCGCACTCGCCTACGCCGACGGGCTCGCCAAGGCGTTCGCGCTGGCCGGCCGGCCGGACCGCACCGTCGTCGCCGTCGTCGGCGACGGCTCGCTCACCGGCGGGCTCGCCTGGGAGGCGCTCAACAACCTCGGCGCGTCCCGGCGCCGCGTCGTCGTCGTGCTCAACGACAACGGCCGGTCCTACTCGCCGACGGTGGGCGCCGTCGCCGAACGGCTCCGCGGCCTGCGCGACGAGCCCGGCGGGTACCCGGACCTCGTCGAGCTGCTCGGCAGCAGCGGGCTGACCGGGCCCGCCGGGCCGGAGCGCGCCGCGACGCCCGCGGCCGGGAGCCGGGCCAACCTGTTCGAGCAGCTCGGGCTGCGCTACCTCGGGCCCGTCGACGGCCACGACCTCGACGCGCTCGAGACGGCGTTCACCGCCGCCCGCGCACACGCGGACGGCCCGGTGCTGGTGCACTGCGTCACCCGGAAGGGCCGTGGGTACGCCCCTGCCGAACAGGACCTCGTCGACCACCTGCACTCCACCGGCGCGTACGACCCGGCCACCGGGCGCGCACCGGCACCGGCCGCCGAGACCTGGACCGACGTGTTCGCCCACGAGATGTGCGCCATCGCGCGCGAGCGCGACGACGTCGTGGGCATCACGGCCGCGATGCTGCACCCCACGGGGCTCGGGCCGTTCGCCGAGGCGTTCCCGGACCGCGTCTACGACGTCGGCATCGCCGAGCAGTACGCCGTGACGAGCGCCGCCGGGCTCGCGCTCGGCGGCCGGCACCCGGTCGTCGCCGTCTATTCGACCTTCCTCAACCGCGCGTTCGACCAGGCCATGTACGACGTCGCGCTGCATCGCCAGCCGGTGACGTTCGTCGTCGACCGCGCCGGCATCACCGGTCCGGACGGGCCGAGCCACCACGGCATGTGGGACCTCGCCGTACTGCGGTCCGTCCCGGGCATGCGCGTGGCCGCACCACGCGACGCCGCGCGCCTCAGCGAGGAGCTCCGCGAGGCGGTGGCGATCGGCGACGGCCCGAGCGCGCTGCGGTTCCCGAAGGCGAGCGCCGGGACCGAGCTGCCCGCCGTCTACCGCACCGGGGACGCCGACGTGCTGCACGTACCCGACCGCGAGGACGTGCTGCTGGTCGCGGTCGGCGCGATGGCCGGCGCCGCGCTCGACGCCGCGCGCCGGCTCGCCGCCGAGGGCGTCGGGTGCACCGTCGTCGACCCGCGCTGGCCGCTCCCCGTCGCCGCGGAGGTGCTCGACCTCGCCCGCCGGCACGGTGTCGTCGTCACCGTCGAGGACGGGGCGCGGCACGGCGGAGTCGGCGAGGCGGTACGCCAGGCCCTCGCCGACGCGGGCGCGCCCACCCCGGTGCACGTGCTCGGCCTCCCCACCGCTTTCGTACCGCACGGGAGCCGCGCCGAGCTGCTTGCCGAGCTCGGGCTGGACGCCGACGGTATCGTCGCGGGCGTGCACGAGGCCGTCCGCAGGTACGCAGGCTCTTCCGGGGGATCCGCGGTACCGGACAAGATCGACACCGAGAACTTCCCCGTCGCGCTTCGCGTGCTGCCCGCGGACGTCCGCGGCGACCTCGTCGCCATCTACCGGTTCGCCAGGTACGTCGACGACGTGGGCGACGAGTCCGCCGGCGACCGGCACCGCGGCCTGGACGCGGTGGACGCCGACCTCGACGTGCTCTT
The DNA here is from genome assembly GCA_036378185.1 of Streptosporangiales bacterium. Taxonomy (GTDB): domain Bacteria; phylum Actinomycetota; class Actinomycetes; order Streptosporangiales; family WHST01; genus WHST01. The sequence continues at coordinate 7,799 of DASUWX010000070.1, forward strand.
CACGGGCGGCCTGCCGGCGCTCCCCGCGGTGAGCGGCCTCCGTGCGTTCGTCGACCGCTGCGCCACCCCCGAGGGACCGTTCCGTCGGCTGGTCCAGGCGAACCGCCAGGACCAGGTCGTCAGCCGGTACGCGACGTTCGACCAGTTGCGCGACTACTGCAGGCTTTCGGCCGACCCGGTCGGCGAACTCGTCCTGCACGTCTTCGGCTGTGCGACCCCGGAACGCATCGCGCTGTCCGACCGCATCTGCACCGCGCTGCAGGTGATCGAGCACCTGCAGGACGTGCGCGAGGACCACGAGCGCGGCCGGATCTACCTGCCCAAGGACGACATGGACCGGTTCGGCGTCGTGGAGCAGGCGCTCGGCGCCAGCCGGGCGACGTTCGCCGTCCGGCGGCTGGTCGCGTTCGAGGCCCGGCGCGCGAGCCGGTTGCTCGACGACGGCACGCCGCTGCTGCGCACGCTCCACGGCTGGGCCCGCGTCTGCGTCACCGGCTACGTCGCGGGCGGCCGTGCGGCGCTCGCCGCGCTGCGCCGGTCGGGCTTCGACCCGCTGCCCGGGCCGCCGAAGGCGGGCCGCGCCGACCTGCTGCGCGCGGCGGTGCGCGTCGCCACCATGTCCTCCCCGGTCGGGGGGCGGTGAGGGGCCACGCGAGCGCAGGAGCCGACGAGTGAGCCGGAGGTAGGGGCCGCGCGCACCCCCCCCGGCCAGAGCCCCACGCCCCGCGCGGCACCTGCCGGAGGCGAACGAGGAGGCGGGCGCGCATGACCCAAGCGCAGGAGCCGACGAGTGAACCGGAGGTAGGGGCCGCGCGCACCCACCCCGGCCAGAGGCCCACGCCCCGCGCGGCACCTGCCGGAGGCGAACGAGGAGGCGGGCGCGCATGCACGGAAGCGCAGGAGCCGACGAGTGAGCCGGAGGTAGGGGCCGCGCACACCTACCCCGGCCAGAGGTCCGCGCCCCGCGCGGCACCTGCCGGAGGCGAACGAGGAGGCGGGCGCGCATGACCCAAGCGCAGGAGTCGCCGACGGTCGTCGACGCATACGACGCCTGCGAACGGATCACCCGGCGCGAGGCGCGCAACTTCTCCTACGGCATCAGGCTGCTGCCCACCCCCAAGCGGCGGGCGCTCTCGGCCGTCTACGCGATGGCCCGGCGCATCGACGACATCGGCGACGGCGACCTGCCCGAGGAGCGCAAACTCGTCCTGCTCGACGGCGTGCGGCAGCAGGTCCGCGACCTCGAGGCCGGCAGGTACGATCCGGCCGACCCCGTGCTGGTCGCCCTCGCCGCGACGGCCCGTGACTTCGCCGTGCCGCTCGGCGGGTTCGTCGAGATCGTCGAGGGCTGCGAGGCGGACGTGCGCGGCGTCGCCTACTCGACGTTCGACGACCTGCTGCACTACTGCCGTTGCGTGGCCGGCTCGGTCGGGCGGCTCTCGCTCGGCGTCTTCGGCACGACCCGTGGCGACCTCGCCGACTCGCAGCGGCTGGCCGACACCCTCGGCCTGGCGCTGCAGGTGACGAACATCCTGCGCGACATCCTGGAGGACCGCCGCAACGGCCGGGTGTACCTGCCGAAGGAGGACCTCGACCGGTTCGGCGTGACCCTGGAGCTGGACGGCGACACCCTCGCCGACGACCCGGGCAGGATCGCCGAGCTGGTGCGGTTCCAGGCCGGCCGCGCCGAGGAACGGTACGCCACGGGGCTGCGCCTGCTCGAGCGGCTCGACCGCCGCAGTGCCGCCTGCGTGGCGGCGATGGCCGGCATCTACCGTCGGCTGCTGCGCCGCATCGAGGCCGACCCGGCCGCCGTCATGCGCACCCGGGTCCGTCTCTCGGGCGGCGAGAAGGCACGCGTCGCGGTGCGGGCCCTGGCGTTGGGGCGCGCATGAAGTGCGCGCCACGTGGGAATGGAGCCCGGGTTGATCATGTTCTCGTGATCAACTGGGACCTCGCGCGCGCCGTGCCGCAGCGGAGGCCCCGGTTCGCGTTGGGAGGTCCGGCCGGGCGGAGGTGCGCATGACCGCGCGCGTGATCGTCGCCGGCGGCGGTCTCGCCGGCATCGCGGCGGCGGTGCGGCTGGCCGACGCCGGCGCGCACGTCACGCTGCTCGAGGCACGCGCCCGGCTGGGTGGCGCCACCTACTCGTTCACCCGTGACGGGCTGTCGTACGACACCGGCCAGCACGTGTTCCTGCGCTGCTACGACGACTACCGCTCGCTGCTGCGCCGGCTCGGCACCGAGGCCGCGACCACGGTCCAGCCCAGGCTCAGCATGCCGGTGCTCAGCCCGGACGGCGGGCGGCACGTGCTGCGCCGCTCTGGGCTGCCCGCGCCGTTGCACCTCGCCGGCGCCGTGCTCGGCTACGGCGCGCTCGGGCGCGCCGACCGGCTGCGTGCGGTACGCGCCGCCGCCGCGCTCCGCGGCGTCGACCCGGACGACCCCGCCGTCGACGCCGTGAGCTTCGGCGCCTGGCTGGAGCGGCACGGGCAGAGCCCGGCGGCGATCGACCGGCTGTGGGGGCTCATCGCCGTCGCGGCGCTCAACGTCCGGCCGCACGACGCGTCGCTCGCCCTGGCGGCGCGGGTGTTCCGCACCGGCCTGCTCGATCGCAACGACGCCGGCGACCTCGGTATCCCCCAGGTGCCGCTCGGCGCGCTGCACGGCGACGCCGCGCTCCGCGTGCTCGGCGAGGTGGGCGCGGAGGTGCGGTTGCGCGAGCGCGTCACCGGCGTCCGCCGCACCGGCGCCGGGTACGAGGTCGCGACCACCGCCGGCGAGCGGGACGCCGACGCCGTCGTCCTCGCCGTCCCGCACGACCGCGCCGCGCAACTCGTCCCGCCCGAGGCGGCGGACGCGAGCGGCTGGGCCGGTCTCGGCGCCTCCCCCATCGTGAACGTGCACGTCCGGTACGCGCGCCGGGTCACCGACCTCGAGTTCTTCGCCGCCGTCGACTCCCCGCTGCAGTGGGTCTTCGACCGCACCGCCACGTCCGGGCTCGAGCAGGGCCAGTACCTCGCGGTGTCGCTGTCCGCCGCGGACCGGTACGTGTCCCGGCCCGCCCGTGACGTCGCCGCCGAGATCGTCGGCGCGCTCGCCGTGCTGCTCCCGGACGCGACGCCGGAGGCCGTCGAGCGCGTCTACGTCACCCGCGAGCCGCGCGCGACGTTCCGGCCCGCACCCGGCACCGGTGCCCTGCGGCCGACGCAGCGCACCCGCCTGCCCGGCCTCGCGCTCGCCGGCGCGTGGACCGACACCGGGCTGCCGGACACCATGGAGGGCGCCGTGCGCAGCGGCTACGGCGCGGCGGACGCTGTCACCGCCTCCCTGTACACAGACGACAACCGCGTAACGGAACCGAGCGAGGTTGCAATATGACCGCTGTGATGCCGGAGAGCCTCGACACGTCCCGCACCATGGTCGAACCGGCCGTGCGTGCGGTGCTCGACCGGCTCGACCCGGAGACCAAGCAGGTCGCCGGCTACCAGCTGGGCTACTGGGACGAGACCGGCCGGCCGGGCTCGCTGGGCGGCAAGGCGATGCGCGGCGCGTTCGCGCTGCTGTCCGCACGCGCCGCCGGGGCCCCGGCCGAGCGCGGCCTGCCCGGCGCGGTCGCCGTCGAGCTGGTGCACAACTTCTCCCTCCTGCACGACGACGTGATGGACCGCGACACCGAACGCCGCCACCGACCCACCGCGTGGACCGTATTCGGGACGTCGGCCGCGATCCTCGCCGGTGACGTGCTGCTGTCCACCGCGGCCGAGGTGCTCGGCGAGTCCGACGAGCCGCAGTGGGCGGTCCGGTGCCTGCTCGCGGCGACCCGCCGGCTGATCGCGGGCCAGGCCGCCGACCTCAAGTTCGAGGAGCGCGACGACGTCGGCCTCGACGAGTGCGTCGCGATGGCGCGCGACAAGACGGCGTCCCTGCTGTCCTGCGCGACCTCGATCGGCGCGGTGCTGGCCGCGGCCCCGGCGTCGCTCACCATGGGGCTCGCGGCGTACGGCGACCACCTCGGTCTGGCCTTCCAGCTCGTCGACGACCTGCTCGGCATCTGGGGCGACCCGGCCGCGACGGGCAAGCCGGTCGGCTCCGACCTGCTGTCCCGGAAGAAGTCGCTGCCGGTCGTCGCCGCTCTCACTGCCGGCAACGCGAGCGCGGACGAGCTGCGGGAGCTGTACCGCGAGCCGATCGCCGAGGCCGACGTGCCGCACGCCGCCGAGCTCGTCGCCGCGGCCGGCGGCCGCGACTGGGCCGAGACCGAGGCGTCCCGCCAGCTCGACCTCGCGCTGTCCCGACTGGACGCCCTCGACCTGCCCGAGGACGTCCTCCGTGAGCTCACCGAGCTCGCCCATTTCGTCACCGGAAGGGATCGTTGATGACGGCTGTTGTCTCGGGTGTTGTCTCGGGCACCGAGTCGATCACGCGCGCCGACGTCGAGCGGGCGCGCGACCGGCTCGTCGAGTACCTGCTCGAGCACCAGCACCCGGACGGCTGGTGGAAGGGGAACCTCGAGACCAACGTGACGATGGACGCCGAGGACCTCCTGCTCCGGCAGTTCCTCGGGATCCGCGAGGACGAGGAGACCGAGCAGGCCGCCCGCTGGATCCGGTCGCACCAGCACGACGACGGCGCGTGGGCGAACTTCCACGGCGGCCCCGGCGACCTCTCCACCACGATCGAGGCCTACGTCGCGCTGAAGCTCGCAGGCGACGACGTCGAGGCCGAGCACATGCGGCGCGCGCGTACGTTCGTCCTCGACCACGGCGGCATCGAGCAGTCGCGGGTCTTCACCCGCATCTGGCTCGCGCTGTTCGGCGAGTGGCCGTGGGACGAGGTGCCCGCGATCCCGCCGGAGATCATCTTCCTGCCACCGAGCGTCCCGTTGAACGTTTACGACTTCGCCTGCTGGGCACGTCAGACGATCGTGCCACTGGCCGTGGTGTCGGCGTTGAAGCCGCAGCGGTCGCTGGGTTTCCGGGTCAGCGAGCTCCGCACCGGGGTGCCGAGGGAGGACGACGTCAAGCCGCTCTCGATCGCCGGCCTGCTCGACCGCGGTGACCGCGCCGCCGCCTGGTACGGCAAGCGGCCGGTCAAGGCGATCCGGCGGCACGCGCTGCGCCGGTGTGCGGAGTGGATCATCGCCCGGCAGGAGGCCGACGGCGGGTGGGGCGGCATCCAGCCACCGTGGGTGTACTCCCTCATCGCGCTGCACCTGCTCGGCTACCCGCTCGACCATCCCGTGCTCGCCGCCGGGTTGCGCGGGCTGGAGGGGTTCATCGTCCGCGAGGAGACCCCGGCCGGCACGGTCCGCTGGCTCGAGGCGTGCCAGTCGCCGGTGTGGGACACCGGCCTCGCGGTCATCGGCCTGTCCGACGCCGGCGTCCCGGCAGACCACCCGGCCATGGTGAAGGCGGCGCGCTGGCTGCTCGACGAGGAGATCCGGGTCACCGGCGACTGGGCCGTACGGCGACCGGGCGTCGCGCCCGGCGGGTGGGCGTTCGAGTTCGCGAACGACGGCTATCCCGACACCGACGACACCGCGGAGATCGTCATGGCGCTGCGCCGCGTGCGGCTGCCGGGCGACGAGGCGCGCGAGCTCGACGCGGCGTGCGAACGCGGCCTCACCTGGCTGACGCACATGCAGTCCAAGGACGGCGGCTGGGGCGCGTTCGACGTCGACAACACCCAGCAGCTGTGCCGCGAGCTGCCGTTCTGCGACTTCGGCGAGGTGATCGACCCGCCGAGCGCCGACGTCACCGCACACATCGTCGAGGCGCTCGGGCGCGACGGGCTCGCCGACACCGCGCCGGTGCGCCGCGGAGTCGCCTGGCTGCTGCGCGAGCAGGAGCCGGACGGGTCGTGGTTCGGCCGCTGGGGCGCCAACTACGTCTACGGCACCGGGGCGGTCGTGCCCGGGCTCGTCGAGGCGGGCGTCAGGCGGGACCACCCGGCGATCCGCCGCGCGGTGCACTGGCTGGAGCGCGTGCAGAACGAGGACGGCGGCTGGGGCGAGGACCTCCGCTCCTACGACGACACCTCGTGGTCGGCGCAGGGCCACTCGACCGCGTCGCAGACGGCGTGGGCGTTGCTCGCGCTGATCTCCGCGGGCGAGGCGGACGGCGAGGCCGCTCGCCGCGGCGCGGCCTGGCTCGCCACCACCCAACGGCCGGACGGGACGTGGGAAGAGCCGTGGTTCACCGGCACCGGGTTCCCCGGCGACTTCTACATCAACTACCACCTGTACCGGCTCGTCTGGCCCGCCTCGGCGCTGGGCAGATACCTCCGGAGCACGGCGTGACGTCGCATCTGGACCCGTCAGCGGCACCCGCACCGCGTCACAGCGCCGTGGGGTGCACCCCCACCGGGCGGGAGGCATCCGCGTGACCGACCGGCTCACCGTGTACGCGCCGCTGCGCATGGAGGCGACGCGGCTGCGCGACGCGCTCGGCGACGACACCGTCGTCCGCTCCGGCGCGGGGCCGCGGCGAGCGGCGCAGGCGCAGCGACCCGCCGGCCGGGACGGCCCGGTCGCCGTCGCCGGCATCGGCGGCGGGCTGGTCGCGGACCTGTCCGCCGGTG
>DASUWX010000071.1:0-22893 GCA_036378185.1 Streptosporangiales bacterium
CCGAGGTCGTTCGCGGCGTCGACGTCGATGTTGTCCAGGCCGACGCCGGCGCGGGCGACGACGAGGACCGAGTCGCAGCGCTCCAACAGCGCGCGGTCGACGGGAGTGCGGTTGCGGACGACGAGCGCACGCACCCCGGTCAGCAGGCCGGGCAGCTCCGCCGGCCGCCGCCAGCCGTCCGCCTCGACGAGGACGGTGAGGTCCCGCGCCAGCGTGTCGAACGCGGGACCCCAGACGTCCTCCGTGACGAGTACGTCAGGCACCTCACGCACTCGGGTAGAGCTTCGTGAAGACGTACTCGCGGTGGCCCAGCGCCTCGGCGCAGGTGAGCCGGCCGTTGATCACGCGGTCGCACATCTCCATCAGCCGGTCGCCGGCGTCGGTCAGCGAGTACTCGCGCCGGAGCAGGCCGGAGCAGTCGACGTCGATGTGCTCGGTCATCGTCTCCGCGGTGCGCGGGTTCGCCGTGATCTTCACGACCGGCTCGATCGGGTTGCCGATGACGTTGCCCTGTCCGGTGGGGAACAGGTGCAGCACGGCGCCGGCGGCGGCCATGAGCGTGACGCACTCCGCCGCGGCGGACGACGTGTCCATGAAGTTGAGGCCCTTGACGGTCGGGGCCTCGGCGGGCTCGAGCGCGTCGACGACCAGCTTGGTTCCGGTCTTGGCGATGTTGCCCATCGCCTTCTCCTCGATGGTCGACAGGCCGCCCGCGATGTTGCCCTGCGTCGGCTGGGAGCCGAGCAGGTTGGCCCCGGTGCGCTCCACCAGCTCGATGTAGCGGTCGTAGATGTGCTGGAACTTCGCGCGCACCTGGTCGTCCTTGCACCGCTCGGCGATGAGGTGCTCGCCGCCGGTCAGCTCGGTGGTCTCGCCGAACAGGACGGTGCCGCCCGCGTCGATCCAGCGGTCGACGGCCTGGGCGGTCGTCGGGCAGGAGCCGAGGCCCGTGGTCGGGTCGGACTCGCCGCACTTGATGGAGAGCATCAGCTCGCCGCGCTCGACCGGTTCCCTGGTCAGCTCGGCGGCGTCCTGCAGGAAGCCCTTCGCGACGCGGGCGCCCTGCTCGATGACGGACAGGTCGCCGCGGCCCTCGATCGAGATGGCGTGCACGGGCTTGCCGGTCTTTGCGATGCCGTCCGCGACGCGGTTCGTCCAGTTCGGCTCGATGCCGACGACGACGGCGGCGGCGACGTTCGGGTTGGCGCCGGTGCCGATGAGGGTGCGGAAGGTGAGCTCGAGGTCCTCGCCGAACTGCAGCCGCCCGTACGCGTGGGGGAGCGCGAGGGTGCCGGGCACGACCTGCGCGATGTGCTCGGCGGCGGCGTTGGACAGGTCGTCGACGGGGAGGACGACGACGTGGTTGCGGATGCCGACCGAGCCGTCCGGTCGCCGGTAACCGGTCAGGCGACGCTGTTCTGCCATCGGGCGCTCCTCACGTTGTGGACGTGGACGTGCTCGCCGACGCGGATCGCACGGGTGCTCCGGCCGACCCGGACGCCGTACTCGATGACGTCGGCGCCGTCCGCGATCTCGGTCATGGCGAACTTGTGCCCGAGCGGCACCGGCTCGAGCAGTTCGAACTCGGGCGCGGCCGTGCCGTCCAGGAAGCCGCCCTTGACCCGGCCGGGGGACAGGTCGCGCACGGCCACGCCGACGCTGTCACCTGCCTTGTGCGCCAGGAAGTCCGGGGGAGTCTCTGCCATCGTGTTGTCCCTCCGAGGTCTGACCTCTTGCCATAGGCAGAGTAGGGGTGGCCCGGGAGGGCAGTCAACGGGACGGCCGTCACACCGGCCGGCCCGGCGCGGTCACGAGACGGTGGACTCGGCGGCGATCCGCGCGAGCGCCGCGTCGTGGGCGCTCCTGATGTGCTGCCGGGCGGCGCGGCGCGCACCGGTGGCGTCGTGCTCGGCCAGGGCGCGGAGGATGCGCTGGTGCTGCGCCTGCGACTTCTGCCGCCGGCCGGGGATGAGCAGGGTCGTCTGCATGCCGGACATCAGGATGTCGTGCAGGACGTGGCTCGTCTGGTGCAGGAACCGGTTCCGCGCGATCGCCGCGATGCGCAGGTGGAAGCCGGCGTCGAGGGCGGCCAGGCGCTGGAAGTCGTCCGGCGCCTCGGTGAACGCCGCGTCGAGCTCGGTGAGCTGCCGGTCGAGCTCCGTGACCTGCTCCGGCGTGATGTGCTCGGCGGCCCAGCCGGCGGCGGGCACCTCCAGCACCTCGCGCATGGCGAACAGCTCGTTGATGCTGATCTCCGCGCTGCCCAGCGCCGATCGCAGCGCCTGCTCGGAGCGCGGCTCCGCGACGAACACGCCCTGGCCGTGCTTGACGATGAGGCGCCCCTGGGCCTGCAGCACGCGGACCGCCTCGCGCAACGACGGCCGGCTCGCGCCGAGCAGCTGCGCCATCTCCCGCTCGGCCGGCAGCCGGTCGCCCGGCTTCAGCTTCTCGTCGGCGAGCAGCTGCTCGACCTGGGCGACGATGCGCTGCGCGACGTTGCCCGACTGGTTGACCGGTTGCCACATGCTCGTGGACAGTAGCACTGGTCGGACCCCTGAACAGTGTCTTCGGTCCCGCCTTCCGTCCGCTTCACCCAGGCGGGAGACTGGCGACATGACCGAGACGCCCACGACGCTGGCCGCGGCACTCGCCGAGACCGGCTACCTCGCCGACGAGGGCCTGGCCACCGCCGCGTGGCTCGCGCTCCGGCTGCACCGGCCGCTGTTCCTCGAGGGCGACGCCGGCGTGGGCAAGACGTCACTCGCGGACGCGCTGGCCACCGCGACCGGCGGCACGCTGGTCCGGTTGCAGTGCTACGAGGGCCTGGACGCGTCCCAGGCCCTGTACGACTGGGACTTCCCGCGCCAGCTGCTGCACGTACGGGCGGTCGAGGCGGCGGCGTCGGTCGACGGGGAGCGGCTGGACGCCGCGGAGGTCGAGGCGGCGTTGTACGACCGTCGGTTCCTGCTGGCGCGTCCGCTGCTGCAGGCGCTGGAGACCCCCGGCGCGGTGCTGCTCGTCGACGAGATCGACCGGGCCGACGACGAGTTCGAGGCGTTCCTGCTCGAGGTCCTGTCCGAGTCGGCCATCACGATTCCCGAGCTCGGCCGGATCGCCGCGGGGACACCGCCGCTCGTGGTCCTCACGTCCAACCGCACCCGCGAGGTGCACGACGCGCTCAAACGCCGGTGCCTCTACCACTGGGTGGAGCACCCGAGCTACGAGCGGGAGGTCGCGATCCTGCGCACCCGGCTGCCGGACGTCACCGAGCAGCTCGCCGCGGACGTCGCCAGGGCCACGAGGAAGCTGCGCGAGCTCGACCTGCTCAAGCCGCCCGGTGTCGCCGAGGCGATCGACTGGGCCAGCGCCCTGCACGCGCTGGGCGCCCGGGAGCTGCACCCCGACCTCGCGGCGGCCTCGCTCGGCACCGTGCTGAAGTACCGCGAGGACGGCGACCGCGTCCGCGAGCTGACCCTCGAAGCCCTGTTGGGCTGAGCGCTTCTGACCATGAGGGACGTCACCGAGACCCTGCTGGGCTTCGCCCGCACGCTGCGGCACGCGGGGGTGGCGGCGTCACCGGAACGCGTGCAGGTGATGCTGCAGGCGGCCGGCGAGCTGGACGTGACGAACGCGGCGGACGTGTACTGGGCCGGCCGGGTGACCCTCTGCTCCGAGCCGGACGACCTGCCCACCTACGACATGGCGTTCGCGGCGTACTTCGGCTCCGATCCGGGCCGGCCGGCGCAGCGGCCCCCCGGAGCCCCGCCGCAGCGGGTGGCGCGGCTGTTCGAGACCGGCGGCGACGGCAGCGAGGGGCCGGACCGCACCGACGAGCAGACGACGACGGCCAGCAGCGCCGAGGTGCTCAGGCACCGCGACATGGCGCGCCTGTCCGCCGCCGAACGCGCCGAGCTGCGCCGGCTCGTGGCGCTGCTGAGGCCGGTGACGCCGGACCGCGTGTCCCGCCGCAGCACCTCCGCGCACCGGGGCCGGGTCGACGTCCAGCGCACGGTGCACGCGATGCTGCGCTCCGGCGGTGAGGTGACGCGGCTCGCCCACCGCACCCGCCGGCGCAAGCCACGCCGGCTCGTCGTGCTCGTCGACGTGTCCGGCTCGATGCGCCCGTACGCCGACGCGCTGCTGCGGTTCGGGCACGTCGCCGTCCGGTGCCGGCCGGGCAACACCGAGGCGTTCACGATCGGCACCCGGCTCACCAGGGTGACCCGGCAGTTGCGGCTGCGCGATCCCGACCAGGCGCTGACGGCGAGCTCGGCGGCGATCCCCGACTGGAGCGGGGGCACCCGCCTCGGCGAGGTGCTCAAGGCGTTCCTCGACCGCTGGGGCCAGCGCGGCACGGCCCGGCAGGCGGTCGTCGTGATCTTCAGCGACGGCTGGGAGCGGGGTGACGCGGCCCTGCTGGCCGAGCAGATGGCCCGGCTGTCCCGGCTCGCCCGGCGCGTGGTCTGGGTCAACCCCCACAAGGGCAAGGCGGGGTTCGCGCCGCTCACGAGCGGGATGGCGGCGGCGTTGCCGTACGTCGACGAGTTCGTGGCGGGTCACAGCCTCGCGGCGCTCGAGCAGGTCGCCACGGCCGTGGCGCGGCCCTAGCGCCCCGTGGGAGTCAGTTGAATGGTCATTTGAAATACCACCCCTTGCATCTGGCCCGTGACGGGACTTGACTCGTCGGATCGATGTCCTCGCACCCAAGGAGGGGGCATGAGCGAGCGCCAGCGAGCGAATCATGTGCACCGCCGAACATGCGTTCACCGATCCACCGGGACGCTGGTGACGCACCTTGAAGCGGCGGAGGTGAACGCATGAAGATCAGTGTCACCGTCGACGGCGTCAGGTACGACGACGACGTCGAACCCCGGACCCTGCTGGTCCAATATCTGCGGGAACGGCTCGGCAAGGTGGGAACCGTCGTCGGCTGCGACACCAGCAACTGCGGCGCGTGCACCGTCCTGTTGGACGGGCGAGGGGTGAAGAGCTGCTCGCTCCTCGCGGCCCAGGCGGACGGCCGGGTCGTCACCACTGTCGAAGGGCTTGTGCCCGTCGGCGAGGACGGTGAGCTGCACCCCGTCCAGCGGGCGTTCCACGAGCAGCATGCGCTGCAGTGCGGATTCTGCACCCCGGGCATGATGATGGCCGCGTGCGACCTGCTCGCCGACAACCCCGATCCGACCGACGAGGAGATCCGGGAGGGCCTGGAGGGCAACCTCTGCCGTTGCACCGGCTATCAGAACATCGTGCGTGCGGTGTCGGCCGCCGCCGCCGAACTGCGGTCGGCGCGCAGCGAGACCCCGTCCACGCCGGAGGGGGTGTCCGCATGAGCGTCACCGAGGAACGCCGGCCCGAGGTCGGCAACGCGCGGCTACGCAAGGAGGATGCGCACCTCGTCACCGGCCAGACGACGTGGACCGACAACATCACGCCGCCGGGCACGCTGCACATCGCGATCCTGCGCAGCCCCATGGCGCACGCCCGCATCACCGAGCTCGACCTGTCGGCGGCGCGCTCGCGGCCCGGCGTGGTCGCGGTGTTCAGCGGGCGGGACGTCGCCGACGAGCAGGGCGCACTGCCGTGCGCGTGGCCGGTCACCGAGGACATGGTCCACCCCGACCACCCGGCCCTGGCCGTCGACGAGGTCCGGTTCGCCGGCGAGGCCGTCGCCGCGGTCGTCGCCCGCGACAAGGCGAGCGCGGTGGACGCGCTCGAGTCGATCGAGATCGACTACGAGCCGCTGCCCGTCGTCCTCGACATGGAGGCGGCGCTCGCCGACGACAGCCCGCTGGTGCACGGCGACAAGGGCACGAACAAGTCGTTCACGTGGGTCTTCGACTCCGCCGAGGCCGGCACGGGCGGCGCGGTGGACGAGGCGCTGGACCAGGCCGAGGTCACGATCAGCAGGCGGTTCGTGCAACAGCGGCTGATCCCCTCGTTCATGGAGCCGCGCAGCGTCGTCGTCGACCCCACCGGCGGGCAGTTCACGATGTGGTCCGCGACGCAGATCCCGCACATCCTGCGGCTGATGCTCGCGCTCACGACGAACACGCCGGAGCACAAGCTCCGTGTGGTCGCGCCGGACGTCGGCGGCGGGTTCGGCGGCAAGCTGCAGGTGACGCCCGAGGAGGTCATCACCCTGCTCGCGGCCAAGCGCGTCCACAAGCCGGTGAAGTACACCGAGACGCGCAGCGAGAGCCTGCTCTCCGCGCACCACGGGCGCGACCAGATCCAGCAGCTCGACCTCGCCGCGAAGCGGGACGGCACGGTCACCGGGTTCAGGGTGCGGCTGCTCGCGAACATGGGCGCGTACCTCGGTCTGGTGACCCCGGGCGTCCCGATCCTCGGTGCGTTCATGTTCAACGCGATCTACAAGATCCCTGCGTACCGGTTCGAGTGCACCGGCGTGTTCACGAACACCGCGTGGACCGACGCGTACCGCGGCGCCGGTCGCCCGGAGGCGACCTTCGCCGTCGAGCGGATGATGGACGAGCTCGCCGCCGAGCTCGGCATGGACCCGATGGAGGTGCGCAGGAAGAACTGGATCCCGCACGAGGAGTTCCCGTTCACGACGGTGGCCGGGCTCACCTACGACACCGGCAACTACGAGGCGGCCACCGACAAGGCCATGGAGCTGTTCGGCTACGACGCCCTCCGCAGGGAGCAGGCCGAGCGGCGCGACCGCGGCGACCCGGTGCAGCTGGGCATCGGCATCTCCACGTACACGGAGATGTGCGGCCTCGCCCCGTCCCGGGTGCTGGGCAGCCTGGCGTACGGCGCCGGCGGCTGGGAGACGGCGAGCGTGCGCATGCTGCCGTCGGGCAAGGTCGAGGTGGTCACCGGTTCGTCGGCGCATGGCCAGGGCCACGAGACGGCATGGAGCCAGATCGTCGCCGACCGGCTCGGCGTGCCGTTCGAGGACATCGAAGTGCTGCACGGCGACACCCGGGTGTCGGCCAAGGGCATGGACACCTACGGCTCGCGCTCGCTGACCGTCGGCGGCACGGCGGTGGTGGCAGCGTGCGGCAAGGTGATCGACAAGGCGCGCAAGGTCGCCTCGCACATGCTCGAGTGCAGCGAGGACGACCTCGAGTTCGCCGACGGCTCGTTCCGCGTCAAGGGCAGCCCGGGTTCGGAGAAGACGATCCAGGAGGTCGCGCTCGCCACGTTCGCGGCGCACGACCTGCCGGACGACGTCGAGGCGAGCCTGGACGCCGACGCGACCTTCGACCCGGAGAACTTCTCCTTCCCGCACGGGACCCACCTGTGTGCCACCGAGGTCGACACCGAGACGGGCATGGTGAAGATCCGCTCCTACGTCTCCGTCGACGACGTCGGGCACGTGGTCAACCCGCTCATCGTGGACGGCCAGGTGCACGGCGGGCTTGCCCAGGGCATCGCCCAGGCGCTGTTCGAGAAGGCCGTCTACGACGACGACGGCAACCTGCTCACCGGCACCTTCGTCGACTACACGCTGCCGACCGCCGCCGACCTGCCGGCGTTCACGACCGCGCGGACGGAGACGCCGGCGACGACGAACCCGTTGGGCGTCAAGGGTGTCGGCGAGGCCGGCACCATCGCGTCGACACCGGCGGTGGTCAACGCCGTCGTCGACGCGCTGCGGCCGATGGGGGTGAAGGACGTGCCCATGCCGTGCTCGCCGCACCGGGTGTGGCAGGCCGTCCAGGACGCGAAGGGTGGTGCGTCGTGATTCCCGCGGAGTTCGAGTACGTCCGTCCGGGCAGCGTCGACGAGGCGGTCAGCGCGCTGCACGAGGCCGGTGAGGACGCGAAGGTCATCGGCGGCGGGCAGAGCCTGGTGCCGATGCTGCGGCTGCGGCTGGCGGTGCCGACCGTGCTCGTCGACCTCGGCCGGATCGACGCCGTGCGCGGCGTCCGCGACGACGGCGACGCGATCGTGATCGGCGCCATGACGACGCACCACGACGTGATCGCCGACGCGCTCGTCCGGCAGCACGCGCCGCTGATCGCACAGGCGACCGAGACCGTGGGGGACCGGCAGGTACGCAACCTCGGCACGTTCGGCGGCTCGCTCGCGCACGCCGACCCCGCCGGTGACCTGCCGGCGGTGGCCGTCGCGCTCGACGCCGAGATGGTGGTCGCCGGGCCGTCGGGCCGGCGGACGGTGCCGGCCGGCGAGTTCTTCGTCGACTACCTGACGACCGTGCTCGAACCGGACGAGCTGCTCACCGAGGTGCGTGTTCCCAAGCTAGACGGCTGGGGCATGCACTACGAGAAGTTCCATCACATGGCCCAGTCCTGGGCGATCGTGGGGGTGGCCGCCGCGGTACGGCGCAGCAACGGCTCGATCGCCGAGGCGCGGGTGGGGCTGACCAACGTGGCGTCGGTCCCCGTCCGCGGTCATGCGGTCGAGTCGGCGCTCGCCGGTGGTGAGGCGTCCGCGGGCGTCGTCGCCGAGGCGGCCGAGCAGGCGGGCGAGGGGACGTCCCCGAGCACCGACCTCAACGGCTCGGCGGAGTACCGGCAGCATCTCGCCCGGGTGCTGACCCGGCGAGCGGTCTCGGCCGCCGCGGGGCTCTAGGCGGCGGGGATTCCGGGAGCGGCGGAGAATCAGGCGCCGGGGGTTCCGGGAGCGGCGCAGGACCAGGAGAGGATGACCGCACCGGGGCGCGGACAGGGCGTCCCGGTGCGGTCGTCGTCAAGGAGGAGCGATGGAGCTCGAGCACGAGTTCACCGTCCCGGTGGGCGCTGCCGACGCGTGGAAGGTCCTGCTCGACGTCGAGCGCATCGCCCCGTGCATGCCGGGTGCGACCGTGCTCGACGTGCGGGGGGACGAGTTCACCGGCACGGTCAAGGTGAAGGTCGGCCCGATCAGCATGACCTACGCCGGTGACGCGAAGTTCGTGGAGAAGGACGAGTCGAACGGCCGGGTCGTCGTCGAGGCCGCAGGCAAGGAGACCCGCGGCTCGGGCACCGCCAAGGCGAAGGTGACCGCGACGCTCACCCCGGCGGCCGACGGCGCGACGAGCGTCCGCGTGCTGACCGACCTCGCCGTCACCGGCCGGCCGGCCCAGTTCGGGCGGGGCATGCTGCAGGACGTCGGCGGCAAGCTGATCGGCCAGTTCGCCACCCGGCTCGCCGAGACGCTGCAACAGGACACGGGCGAGCCGGAGGCCGTGCCGCCGGTGGACGGCGCCGACGTCGCCGGCCGGACGGTGCCCGCGTCGACGCCGCTGCGGCCGTCGGCTCACATGACGGCCGACCGGCCCGACGACGCGATCGACCTGCTGGCGATGACCGGCATCTCCACGTTCGTCAGCAGGTACAAGGTTCCGCTGGCGGCCGGCGCCGTGGGCCTGGCCCTGGGCCTGTTCCTCCTCCGCCGGCGCAGGCGCCGCTGAGGTCGACGCCGCCGCCTCGTGGCGCGGCTACACGCCCAGGGCCTCGAGCGTCTCGACGAGGGTGCGGTACTCGGCGTCACCGAGACCGGACGCCGGTGGCGCGAGATGGGGCTCGCAGACGCCGGCGTGGTGCAGCGCCGCCTTCCAGGCGGCCGGCGGCGTACCGCCGCGGCAGGCGTGGATCACCTGCTGCAGTCGGCGCTGCAGCGTCAGTGCGCCGTCGAGGTCGCCCGCCTGCAGCGCCCGGCAGATGCCGGACGACAGCTCGGGCACCAGGTTGGCGCTGGCCGCGATCGTGCCGTGGCCACCCGCGAGCAGGCTCGCGACGAGCATCGTGTCGGAGCCGGTGAGCACCGCGAAGTCGGCGCCCTCGGTGGCGGCGACGACCTGCTGGAAGTACTCCATCTCGCGGCTGCTGTCCTTGATGCCCGCGATGTTCGGGTGCGCGGCGAGCGTGCCCACGACGTGCGGCGCGAAGCGCACCTTCGTGTACACGGGGATGTTGTAGAGCACCAACGGGATCGGTGAGCGGTCGGCGAGGTGCTCGTAGAGCCCGACGGCGTCGCCGTCGGTGAGCGGGTAGTAGTGCGGTGGCGCGACGAGCGCCGCGGTCGCTCCGTTCGCCGCCATCAGCTCGAGCTCGCGCAGACCCTCGACCACCGACGAGAGCGGGACGCCGGAGACGACCGGCATGCCGGCGGGCGCACACTCGCGCACCGCCCGGGTGACGGCGACCCGGGTGTCGCGGTCGAGCCGTGGGCCTTCCCCGGTGGAGCCGGTGGGACTGATCCCGGCCATTCCGCCGTCGACGACGCGCGCGACCAGCTTGGCCAGGGCCGTGTGGTCGAGCGCGCCGTTCTCGTCCAGCGGCGTGGCGAGCGCTACCGTCGCGCCCGCGGGCAGAGGCGTCATGGGCGACCGCTTTCGAAGTCGGGTGCGTGACGCCTCGACCCTATCGGGACGCGGGGCGGGCGGGCTCAGCTCGCCTTGGCGACCTCGGACCTGACCTGGTCCATGTCGATCTCGCGGGCCTTCGTGATGAGCTCCTCCAGCGCCCGCTCGGGGAGCGCACCGGCCTGCGCGTGCAGGACGATCCCGTCGCGAATGACCATCAGCGTCGGGATCGACGAGATGTTGTACGCCTGTGCGAGCTCGATCTCGGCGTCGGTGTCGACCTTGCCGAACACGATGTCGGGGTGTGCTTCGGAGACCTTCTCGTAGATCGGGCCGAAGACCCGGCACGGGCCGCACCAGGTGGCCCAGAAGTCGACCAGGACCATGTCGTTGTCCTCGACGACCTTGTCGAAGTTCGTGCCGGTCAGCTGAACAGTTGCCACCGTTTCTCCCTCGTTGATTCGCTGTATCGGGGGAACGCGACGCACCCGTCGCGAATTCCCCGCGGTCGGTGGCACGATGGTGGTCGACGTGAGCCGGGTCACACGATCGAGTGTTCGCTGGGAGGCCGTCATGTCCGGACAGACGAGCTACGCGTCGGGGACGTCCACCGTCCCGCTGCTGGGCGAGACGATCGGCGCCAACCTGGACCGGACGGTGGCCGAGCACGGCGACCGGGACGCGCTCGTCGACGTCGCGACCGGCCGTCGCTACACCTATGCCGAGCTCGCCGACCGGGTCGACGCGTGCGCGCTCGGGCTGCTCGACCTCGGCGTGGGCAAGGGCGACCGCGTCGGCATCTGGGCGCCGAACGTCCCCGAGTGGGTGTTCGTCCAGTACGCGACCGCGAAGATCGGCGCGATCCTGGTCAACATCAACCCCGCGTACCGGACGCACGAGCTGGCGTACGTGCTGCGGCAGTCCGGCATCAAGCTGCTCGTCTCGGCGGCGTCGTTCAAGACGAGCGACTACCGCGCCATGGTCGCCGAGGTGGCACCCGACTGCGCCGCACTGGAGCGCACGGTGTTCATCGGCGACGCCGAGTGGGACGAACTCGTCGACCCGTCGCGGCTCGACGGCAGGGGCCGGCTCGCGGAGATCGCCGAGGAGCTCACGTTCGACGACCCGATCAACATCCAGTACACGTCCGGCACGACGGGCTTCCCGAAGGGCGCGACGCTCTCGCACCACAACATCCTGAACAACGGGTTCTTCGTGGCGGAGGAGCAGGCGTGGACGTACGAGGACCGCGTCTGCGTGCCGGTGCCGTTCTACCACTGCTTCGGCATGGTCATGGGCAACCTCGGCGCGACCAGCCACGGCGCCTGCATCGTCATCCCGTCGCCCGGGTTCGACCCGAAGGCGACGCTCACCGCGGTGCAACAGGAGCGCTGCACGGCGCTCTACGGCGTCCCGACGATGTTCATCGCCGAGCTCAGCGATCCTGACTTCGCGACCTACGACCTGTCCTCGCTGCGCACCGGCGTGATGGCCGGTTCGCCCTGCCCGGTCGAGGTGATGAAGCGGGTCATCGACGACATGGGCGTGGGTGACGTCACCATCTGCTACGGCATGACCGAGACGTCGCCGGTGTCGACGCAGACCGGGCGCGACGACGACATCGAGCGGCGGGTCTCGACCGTGGGCGCCGTCCACCCGCACCTCGAGGTCAAGATCGTCGACCCGGACACGGGGCGCACGGTCCCGCGCGGGGAGAAGGGCGAGCTGTGCACCCGCGGCTACTCCGTCATGCTCGGCTACTGGGACGAGCCGGAGAAGACCGCCGAGGTGATCGACCGGGCCCGCTGGATGCACACCGGCGACCTCGCCACCATGGACGACGCGGGCTACGTCAACATCGCAGGCCGGATCAAGGACATGGTGATCCGCGGCGGCGAGAACGTCTACCCGCGCGAGATCGAGGAGTTCCTCTACACCCACCCCGACGTCGTCGACGCGCAGGTGATCGGCGTGCCGGACGAGAAGTACGGCGAGGAGCTCATGGCGTGGGTGCGGATGCGGTCGGGCACCGAGCCGCTCACCGCGGAGAGCGTGCGCGCGTTCTGCGAGGGCAGGCTCGCGCACTACAAGATCCCGCGGTACGTGCACGTCGTGGACGAGTTCCCGATGACCGTCACGGGCAAGGTCCGCAAGGTGGAGATGCGGGAGCGGGCGGTCGAGCTGCTCGGCCTGCAGGACGTGGCGGCGCGCGCCCACGCGTGAGCGGCGGCCCGGCCGCGGGCGTCGTACACTCATGGTTGATCCTTCAACCATCGGGAGTGAACGCGTGAGCGAGCGCCAGCGAGTGAACCATATGCACTGCGTGTCACGCGTTCACCGGCCCACCGTGACGGTGGTCGGCACCGGCCGGCGGCGGAGGTGAACGCGTGACTGACTACGGTCACGACCTGCAGTTCGGCGCGTTCGTCACGCCCAGCGCCCGGCAGCCGCGACAGGTCGTCGAGCTGGCCGTGCTGAGCGAGCGCGCCGGACTGGACCTGGTCACCTTCCAGGACCACCCGTACCAACCCGCGTTCGTCGACACCTGGACGCTGCTCAGCTACGTCGCCGCCCGTACGACGACGGTCCGGCTCGCGCCGAACGTGCTCAACCTGCCGCTGCGCCAGCCGGCCGTGGTCGCACGCAGCGCGGCGAGCCTGGACCTGCTCTCCGGCGGGCGGGTCGAGCTGGGCCTGGGCGCGGGCGCGTTCTGGGACGCGATCGAGGCGATGGGCGGACGCCGGCTCACCCCGGGCGAGAGCCTGCGCGGGCTGGCCGAGGCGATCGAGGTCATCCGGGGCATCTGGGCCGCGGGCGAGCGCGGCGTGCTGCGGGTGGACGGCGAGCAGCACCGCGTGCACGGCGCGAAGCGCGGGCCCGCTCCCGCCCACCCGATCGAGATCTGGGTCGGCGCCTACAAGCCCAGGGCGCTCGCCCTGACCGGGCGGACGGGGGACGGCTGGTTGCCCTCGCTCGGCTACATCGAGCCGGCCGACCTGGCCGCCGGCAACGCGATCATCGACGAGGCGGCCGAGGCCGCGGGACGCCGTCCCGCCGACGTGCGCAGGCTGCTCAACGTCAACGGCCGGTTCGCCGCCGGCGGCCGGGGCTTCCTGCAGGGGCCGCCGAGCCGGTGGGTCGAGGAGCTGGCCGAGCTCGCGTTGCGCGACGGCGTGAGCGTTTTCATCCTCGGCGGCGACGACCCGGCGTCGCTGCGGCGGTTCGCCGAGGAGGTCGCGCCCGAGGTGCGCGAGCTGGTGGCCGCCGAGCGGACGGGTGGGCCGGAGCAGGCGAGCGCCCGGGACGCCGCGGTCCCGGCCGAGGACGAGAAACCGTCGGGCGCAGGGGAGTACGCACGGCTCGGCGTCACCCCGACGCCCGCACCCGAGCGGCGGTACAGCTCCCGGCGACCGTGGGAGGAGGCCGACCGGCCCACGCGGCCCGCGGCGTCCGAGGACGTCACCTACACCGACCACGGCCGCGCGGTCGGCGCACACCTCGTCGACGTCTACGACCAGCTGCGCGCCGAGCTGTCGCAGGTGCGCGACCTGGTGGAGCAGGTGCGCGCCGGGCTGGTCACGGTGGGCGACGCGCGCTCGACGCTGAACGAGATGACGCTGCGGCAGAACAACTGGACGCTCGGCGCGTACTGCGCGTCGTACTGCCGCGTTGTCGCCGGGCACCACTCGCTCGAGGACGACGCGATCTTCCCCCACCTGCGGCGCAGCCAGGCCGAGCTCGGCCCGGTGATCGACCGCCTGGTCGAGGAGCACAAGGTCATCCACGAGGTGCTGGAGAACGTCGACCGCGCACTCGTCGAGCTGGTCGCGCGGCCGGACGACCTGTCCGGGCTGCAGGAGGCCGTCGACGTGCTCACCGACACGCTGCTGTCCCACCTCTCCTACGAGGAGTACCAGCTCGTCGAGCCGCTGGCCCGCCTCGGCTTCTACCCGGGTCAGGTCGGCGGGTAGTCGCCGCGGGGAATGATCACCTCGCCGGACGCCGTTGTCGCAGACATGGCGATCGACATCGGCAGGATCGGGATCTGGCTGCGCACGCCACAGCTGAGCGTCGAGGTCGCGGCGGGGGTGGAACGCCTCGGCTACACCGCCGTCTGGATCGGCGGTTCGCCGGCGGGAGACCTGGAGCTCGCCGAGCGGCTGCTCGACGGCACCCGGCACATCGCCGTCGCGACGGGCATCGTCAACATGTGGAAGGACGACGCCGACACCGTCGCGCGCTCCTACCACCGCATCGCCGCCCGTCACCCGGACCGGTTCCTCCTCGGCGTCGGCATCGGTCATCCCGAGGCGACGCAGGAGTACCGGCGTCCGTACGACACGATCGTGTCCTACCTGGACCGGCTCGACGAGCTGCGCGTGCCCGTCGACCGGCGCGTCCTCGCCGCGCTGGGACCCAAGGTGCTGCGGCTCGCCGCGAGCCGAACGGCGGGCGCGCACCCGTACCTCACCACACCGGAGCACACGAAGCAGGCACGCGAGATCCTCGGCGACGGACCGCTCCTGGCGCCCGAACAGAAGGTCGTGCTCGAGACCGACGCGGAACGCGCCAGGGCGATCGGCAGGCCGAAGGTGCAGAAGCCGTACCTCGGGTTGAGCAACTACGTCAGCAACCTGAAGCGGCTCGGCTGGACCGACGAGGACGTCGCCGGCGGCGGCAGCGACCGGTTGATCGACGCGCTGGCCCTGCACGGCGACGCCGAGACGGTCGCCCGCGGCGTGCGGGACCACCTCGACGCGGGCGCCGACCACGTCGCGATCCAGGCGCTCACCGCGGACGACGACCCGCTGTCCGCGTACCGGCAGCTCGCGGCCGCCCTGTTCTGACCGCGCCTCCCACCGGCGGGTTACGCCCTGAGCGGACGGCGGGCGAATTCCATCAGTTCTGATGTAATGTTCGCCAGGTGAACGGCGTCGACCTCTTCCGGCTCGGCTACCTCGTCATGAAGATGGGCGAGCGGGCGGTCGCCGACGCCGGCCTCTCCAACGCGCCCACCAGCATCCGGCTCATCATGGGCGACATCGTCGAGCATCCCGGCAGTGCCGTGGGGGAGATCACCGCCCGCACCGGGTTCCCGCAGAGCCACGTGTCCGCGTCCGTCGCGAAGCTGCGGTCCGCCGGCGTCGTCGAGACGGAGACGGACCCGCGGGACCGGCGCCGTACCCTCGTCCGCGCCACTCCCGGCGTGCCGGAGCGCTGGGCCGCGCGGCTCGCGTCGGTACCGGTCGAAAATGCGGTTGCGTCGACCCTCGGCACCGACGACCCTGGGGAGGTTGCCGAGACGATCACTCTGCTCGACGCCCTCCTCGACCGACTGAAGCAGAGTCATGTCAGACGCGTCCGGCACGATGTCGAGCACGCCGGGCTGACCATCGGGGGAGAGAAGGCATGCTGATCCGACTGCTGCGGGAGAACCTGCGTCCGTACCGGGCGGCGCTGGGTGCGGTCGTGCTGTTCCAGCTCGTCGGCACGGTGGCCTCGCTGTACCTGCCCAGCCTGAACGCCGACATCATCGACAACGGCGTCGCCAAGGGCGACACCGGCTACATCGTCGACACGGGCGTGTGGATGCTCGCGGTCACCGTCGTACAGATCGCCTGCTCGATCGCGGCGGTGTACTTCGGCGCGCGCACCGCCATGTCGTTCGGCCGCGACGTCAGGTCCGCCCTCTTCCACCGGGTCGGCACCTTCTCCGCGCGCGAGGTCGCGCGGTTCGGAGCGCCATCGCTCATCACCCGCAACACCAACGACGTGCAGCAGGTGCAGATGCTCGTGGTCATGAGCTGCACGCTGCTCGTCATGGCGCCGATCATGTGCATCGGCGGCGTCATCATGGCCCTGCGCGAGGACGTCGGGCTGTCCTGGCTGATGCTGGTGTCGGTGCCCGCGCTCGTGCTCGCGATCGGGCTCATCGTCTCGCGCATGGTCCCGCAGTTCCGGCTCATGCAGAAGCGCATCGACGCGGTCAACCGGGTGCTGCGCGAGCAGATCTCCGGCATCCGCGTCGTCCGTGCGTTCGTCCGCGAGCCGCACGAGACCGCCCGGTTCGACGAGGCCAACACCGCCGTAACCGACACCGCGCTTCGTGCCGGCAGGCTGTTCGCCCTCGTCTTCCCGACGGTGATGCTGATCCTGAACGCGTCGAGCGTGGCGGTGCTGTGGTTCGGCGCCGGCCGCGTCGACAGCGGCCAGATGCAGGTCGGCGCGCTCACCGCGTTCCTGAACTACCTGATGCAGATCCTGATGTCGGTGATGATGGCGACGTTCCTCGCGATCATCGTCCCGCGTGCTGCAGTGTGCGCGGAACGGATCGGCGAGGTGCTCGACACCGAGAGCTCGGTCGCGCCACCGGAGCGCCCGGTCACCGAGCTGCACGCGCACGGCGAGGTGGAGCTGCGCGACGTCGAGTTCCGTTACCCGGGAGCCGACGAGCCGGTCCTCCGGAACATCGCGCTGCGCGCGTCGCCGGGCCAGACCACGGCGATCGTCGGCAGCACCGGCGCGGGCAAGACCACGCTCGTGTCGCTCGTGCCGCGGTTGTTTGACGTGACGGCCGGCTCGGTGCTCGTCGACGGCGTCGACGTGCGCGAGCTCGACCCGGACGTGCTGTGGAGCCGGATCGGCCTGGTGCCGCAGAAGCCGTACCTGTTCACCGGCACCGTGGCGAGCAACCTCAGGTACGGCAACCCGGACGCCACCGACGAGGAGCTGTGGGAGGCGCTCGAGGTCGCGCAGGCACGCGACTTCGTCGAGGCGATGCCGGACGGTCTCGAGGCACCGATCACACAGGGCGGCACGAACGTCTCCGGCGGCCAGCGGCAGCGGCTCTCGATCGCGCGGGCGCTCGTCCGCAAGCCGGAGATCTACCTGTTCGACGACTCGTTCTCCGCACTCGACCTCGCGACCGACGCGCGGCTGCGTGCGGCGCTGCGGCCGCACACCGCGCGGGCGACGGTGCTCATCGTGGCGCAACGCATCTCCACGAT
Source organism: Streptosporangiales bacterium (assembly GCA_036378185.1). Classification (GTDB taxonomy): domain Bacteria; phylum Actinomycetota; class Actinomycetes; order Streptosporangiales; family WHST01; genus WHST01. The sequence goes on from DASUWX010000071.1 coordinate 17,287, forward strand.
CATCGACGCCGACCAGATCGTCGTCCTCGAGGACGGCGCCGTCGTCGGGCTCGGCACGCACCGGGAACTGCTCGAGACCTGCCCGACGTACGCGGAGATCGTGGAGTCGCAGCACGCGGCGGAGGCGGCATGACCGAGCGTCAGCGAGGCGAGCAGCAGGGGGAGAACGTGACGGACTCGAGCTCCCGTCCGTCCGGCCAGACCGCGACGCTGTCGAGCACGCGCCGCCCGCCGGCAGGTGCCAGCGGCGGGTTCGGCCGCGGGCCGATGGGCGGCGGCATGGGCATGCCGGGCGAGAAGGCGATGAACTTCGGCCCGTCCGCGCGGCGGCTGATCGGACGGCTCGGCGCCGAGTGGCCCAGGGTGCTCGCCGTCGTTGTGCTGGCCGTCGGCGGCGTCGCCCTCGCCGTGATCGGCCCGAAGGTGCTCGGTCGTGCGACCGACATCATCTTCTCGGGAATCGTCGGCAAGAACCTGCCCGCCGGTACGACCAAGGCGCAGGTGGTCCAGCAGCTGCGCGCGGCCGGCAAGGACAACTTCGCCGACTTGGTGGCGCGCATGGACCTCGTGCCGGGCCACGGCATCGACTTCCACGCGCTCGGCATGGTGTTGCTGGGCGCGCTCGCACTGTACGTCGGCGCGGCCGTGCTGACGTGGCTGCAGGGGTTCCTGCTCAACCGGGTGGTGCAGAACACCGTGTACCGGCTGCGGTCGGACGTCGAGGACAAGCTCAACCGGCTGCCGCTGCAGTTCTTCGACCGGCAGCCGCGCGGCGAGCTGCTCAGCCGCGTCACCAACGACATCGACAACGTGTCGCAGAGCCTGCAGCAGACGATGAGCCAGCTGCTCACGTCCCTGCTGACCGTGATCGGCGTGCTGGTGATGATGTTCGTCATCTCGCCGCTGCTGGCGGTGATCGCGCTCGTCACCATCCCGCTGACGGTCCTCGTCACCGGGCAGATCGCGAAGCGGTCGCAGAAGCAGTTCGTCGCGCAGTGGACGCAGACGGGCGCGCTCAACGCGCACATCGAGGAGGCGTTCACCGGTCACCAGCTGGTCAAGGTCTTCGGCCGGCAGCGTGAGGTCGAGGCGGAGTTCGCCGAGCGCAACGAGCGGCTGTTCAAGGCGAGCTTCGGCGCGCAGTTCATCTCCGGCATCATCATGCCGTCGATGATGTTCATCGGGAACCTCAACTACGTCCTCGTCGCCGTCGTCGGGGGCCTGCGGGTGGCGACCGGCGCGATGAGCCTCGGCGACGTACAGGCGTTCATCCAGTACTCGCGCCAGTTCACCCAGCCGCTCACCCAGGTGGCGTCGATGGCGAACCTGCTGCAGTCGGGTGTCGCGTCCGCCGAGCGCGTCTTCGAGCTGCTGGACGCCGACGAGCAGGTGCCCGACGCCGCGTCGCCGGTCGAGCCGACGGCCAAGCGCGGTCGGGTCGAGTTCGAGCACGTCTCGTTCCGCTACAAGGAGGACGAGCCGCTCATCGAGGACCTGTCGCTCGTCGCCGAGCCCGGGCAGACGATCGCGATCGTCGGCCCCACCGGCGCCGGCAAGACCACGCTCGTCAACCTGATCATGCGGTTCTACGAACTGAACGCGGGACGGATCACGCTGGACGGCGTCGACGTCACCGAGATGCGGCGCGCCGACCTGCGCTCGCAGATCGGCATGGTGCTGCAGGACACCTGGCTGTTCGGCGGCACGATCAGGGACAACATCGCGTACGGCAAGCTCGACGCGACGGACGAGGAGATCCGGGCCGCGGCCGAGGCGACGTACGTCGACCGGTTCGTGCACAGCCTGCCCGACGGCTACGACACCGTGATCGACGAGGAGGGCAGCAACGTCAGCGCGGGCGAGAAGCAGCTGCTGACCATCGCGCGTGCCTTCCTTGCCGACCCGTCGCTGCTCATCCTCGACGAGGCGACCAGCTCGGTCGACACCCGCACCGAGCTGCTCGTGCAGCACGCGATGGCGGCGTTGCGTACGGACCGCACCAGCTTCGTGATCGCGCACCGGCTGTCGACGATCAGGGACGCCGACCTGATCCTGGTGATGGAGTCCGGCCGGATCGTCGAGTCGGGCACCCACGACGAGCTGCTCGCCGCCGAGGGCGCGTACCACCGGCTCTACATGGCGCAGTTCCGCGGCGCGGTCGTCGACGTCGACGAGGAGATGCCGGGTGCCGGCGGGCCGCCGTCCCGGCCGGGCGTGCCGGTCCCTGCCCGGTCCTGACCGCGTTGCGCGGGCATACCCCCTCCATGATCATGAAAACTCCGGGTCGTCATAGCGACCCAGAGTTTTCATGATCATGGCAAGGGAAGCTCAGGAAGCTCAGCCGATACCGACCTTCTGTCGTTCGGGCTGGACCACCGCCACGACGCGTTCCTCGCCTCGCGGGTAGGGCGCGCCGACGTACTTCGTCGAGATCTGGTCGATGATCTCCCATGCCGCGTCGCCCTCGAGCCACTCGACGACGCGGCCGCGGATGACGACCGGCTGGAACGGGTTGTCGGCGGGCGTGAGCGAGAGCGCCACCCGGGGGTCGCGGCGCAGGTTGCGCGCCTTCCGCGAGCGCGGCCCGGTGAGGAAGACGATCCGGTCACCGCGGGTGGCCACCCAGAGCGGGACGCTGTGCGGCGAGCCGTCCGGCAGGACGGTGGCGAGGTGGGCGAGCGAGGTGCTGTCGAGGACACGCCGTACGTCGGCGTCGAGCATCGGTCTTCTCCTCAGCGTTGAGTGGTCGGCGATTCGGTCGGTGGTGGTCGTGGTGAAGGTCAGCGTTCGATCGCGTAGTGGAGGTGGGTGACCCCCGGAGCCGCGACGGCCTCGACGAGACGGAGCCGGATGTGCCCGGGCAGTGTCTGGAAGAGACCTTGGCCATCTCCGTCGTCCTTTCGAAGTTCCTTCAAGAGACTCCGAGAACATAGCACGCCGCGTCTCTTAAGGGAACTCCGAATGCTAGGCTGGTTCCATGCAACGCACCGACTTCGGCGCCATGACGTGCTCGATCGCACGTACGCTCGGCATCATCGGGGAACCCTGGTCACCGTTGATCCTGCGTGACGTGTGGGTCGGGTTCACCCGGTTCGAAGAGATCCAGGCCGACCTCGGCATCTCCCGCAAGGTCCTGACCGAACGGCTGAACCACCTGGTCGAGCACGGCGTGCTCGAACGCCGGCCCTACGACCGGAGGCCGCGGTACGCGTACGCCCTGACCGAGAAGGGCACCGAACTCCTGGACCTGCTGATGGTGATGGTCGCGTGGGGCGACAAGTGGCTCGCCGACAAGGCGGGCCCACCGGTGCTCTACCGCCATCACGCATGCAACCAGATCAGCCAGGTGGATCTCCATTGCACCCACTGCGGCGAACCCATGCACGCGGACAACGTGGAACTACTTCCGGGCCCGGGAGCCGCAGCCTGACGCGGTCGCTTTCTGCGGAGCCGGCGTAGTGTTGGTCGAAGTGGTCGATGAACATTTGAAGGAGATCGCCGGTATTCCCGGCGGTCGCCGTCCCGGTGTCCCGGTGTCCGCCGGTGGGAAGTGACCGCACCGTGCGCATCGTGTCGCTGCTGCCGTCCGCGACCGAGATCCTGTTCGCGGTCGGGGCGGGCGACGACGTCGTGGGGGTGACGTTCGAGTGCGACCACCCTCCCGAGGCTCGGTCGCGCCGCGTGGTGTCGACGAGCGCGCTGCCGGTGGGGCTGCCGCCGGCGGAGGTCGACCGGCTGGTCAGTGAGCGGATGGCCGCGGGCGAGGACCTGTACCACCTGGACGAGGGGGCGCTGTCCGGCCTGAACGCCGATCTCGTGGTGACCCAGGACCTGTGCGCGGTGTGCGCGGTCGACACGTCCACGGTGCGTGACGCTATGGACTACCTCGCATGCCGCGGCGACGTGCTGACGGTCGACCCGGGGACGCTGGCCGAGGTGTTCGAGTCGATCCGCACCATCGGTGCGGCCGCGGGACACCGCGACGAGGCGGACCTGTTGGTGGCGGAGCTGACCGGCCGGCTCGCCGCCGTCCGGTCCGAGGTCGAGGCGGCCCCGCGTCCGCGCGTGCTGGTACTGGAGTGGACCGACCCGCCGTTCGCCCCCGGCCACTGGGTGCCGGACATGGTCGAGAGCGCCGGCGGGTCTGCTGTCCTCGGCGAGTCGGGCACGCGGTCGTACCGGATCGGCTGGGAGGACGTCGCGGGCGCGGCCCCCGAGGTCGTCGTCTGCGCCCCGTGCGGCTACGGGCTGGACGAGTCGGCCGCGCTGACGGCCGAGATCGTCGACCGGGTTCCGGCGGGCGTGCCCGTCTGGGCCGTGGACGCCAATGCCTCGTTCGCACGTCCCGGCACCCGCCTGGTCGACGGTGTCGAGGCGCTCGCCGGCATCTTCCACCCCGACGTCTTCGGACCACCGGACCCCCGGGTCGCTTGCCGCGTCCGGCCCTGACATTCCGGGCTGCTGCCTCGTCGTACCGGTAGCAGGCCTGGATTCCGGCCGTACGGAAAGGACGGGCGGCGATGCCCACGCAACGCGAGGTGGAAGAAGCCACCATCAGGCAGCAGATCGACAAGATCGTCGAGGGGATCGAGGCCAAGGACCTCGAGGCCCTGAGACGGATCTACGCGACGGACGTCGTGTCCTTCGACGTCGAGCCGCCCCTGCAGCACGTAGGGATAGAGGCGAAGTTGAAGAACTGGGCGAACGTGTTCACGTTCTTCCAGGAGGTGGGTTACGAGGTTCGCGATCTGACCGTGAGCGTGGGCGACGACATCGCATTCGGGCACGCCTTCGGCCGGCTAAGCGGCACGTTGAGCAACGGTGTGGCGACGAGCGGGATGTGGGTCAGGGCCACCTTCTGCTTCCGCAAGATCGACGGCAGTTGGTTGATCGTGCACGACCAGGCCTCGGTGCCATTGGACATCGCGACCGGCAGGGGAGCGACCGACCTCGAGCCCTGACGGCCCGCAGGAGTCCGGCATCCCTGCGAGAAGCTCACCGGGCAGGCGTTCTGACCCAAGGACGGAACCCTTGACGCTGACACAATGCGAGCATGTCGCTGAAGTCCGTTCTGGGCACCTTGGAGACCGATCGACTCGTCCTTCGGCCCCGCAGAGTGGACGAGGCCGCTATCTATCGCCGCTTGTGGACCGAGCGGGATCCGCGTGTGCCGCCGCATCGGCAGATAAGTGCCGAGGGTCGACCGAGCGTGGAGGACATCGCCGCGCGGATTCGCGCAGAGCTTGAGGAGCCGGGGCCAGGGATTCTGGCAGTGGAGCGGAAGTGCACGGCCGAGGTCCTCGGGTATTGCGGGCTGACTCTTCATGGGAACGGGTCGCCAGACGAGCCTGAGCTGCTTACGAGTTGCTGCGTGCGGCTCATGGCCGCGGTTACGCAACCGAGGCAGGTCGGGCCGTGGCCACGTGGGCGGGCGAGGCTGGCTACCAACGGCTGTGGGCAGGGGTCAGTTGCGTCCGGCAGAGTGGTGTACGGCTCCCGGTGAGCGTGTCGGTGCCGAAGTAGGCGACGGCCATCGGGTGATCCTTCGAGTGATCTCTCACAACCGACTCGAAGAAGGACACCACGATGACCGTCGCTTCCAGTATC
>DASUWX010000072.1:0-6988 GCA_036378185.1 Streptosporangiales bacterium
GGTGACGTCGATGCCGAGCGCGAGCTGGCCGCGGGCCGCGAGTTCGGTGACCAGCCGCCCCGGTCCGCAGCCCACGTCGAGCACCGGCCCGACGCACCGGCGCAGCAGCGCCTCGTCGGCGGCGCGCAGGACACGCCACCGGTCGACGGGCAGCGGGCTCGTCCCGCCGTCCGCGAACTCCACGACGACGTCCGCGCGGCGGGCGAGCGAGTCCTCGTACAGCGCGCCGATCACGCGTCCACCTCGATGCGTGCCGTGGCGTGCAGGCGGGCGAACGCGGTGTCCGGTGCGGCGGCTGCGACGGCTGCGGCGGTGGCGGCGTCGTCCACGTCGGTCAGCCGGGGGAGCAGCGCGGTGCGGAGGCCGAGCCGCTCGAACCGCGCGTGCTGCGCCGCGTGCGTCCACGAGGTGGACATCGGCACGCCCGCGAACGCCCGCGGGTGCGGCCGGCGCAGTCCGGCGAGCCAGTAGCCGCCGTCGGTCGCAGGGCCGAGCACCGCGTCCGTCGCGGCGCCGAGCAGGGTGCGTGCGGCGGCGGCGAGCAGAGCGGGCCGGAGCTGCGGCGTGTCCATCCCGACGAGCAACGCCGGCAACGGCCGCCTCGCGTACGCGTCGGCGAACGCCGCGGTGAGTCGGTCGGCCAGCTCGTCGCCGCGCTGCCGGACGTGCTCGTACCCGGGACGCAGCCACCCGTCCGGACGGCCGTCGAACGCCAGCGTCCGGGCAAGGACCGGAGCGGCGGAGACCGCCCGCAGCGTGTCGTCCAGGGCCGCGGCGGCGAGCGAGGCCGCCAGCTCGGGCGGGTACGGCGGCGTCAGCCGCGTCTTCACCCGCCCGGCGACCGGCCGCTTCGCCAGCACGATCACCCGCACCGGCAGCGCCCGTGCTTCCTCGCGGTTGCGGCCGCTCATCCGCCGCAACCACTCGGAATGATCACGTTAAGGGGGTGATTCCCGTGATCTATGGGTGAGTCCGACCTTCCCGTGGCGTATTGGCCGAGGGAAGTCCGGAGTCGCCGTGTGATCACGGGATCGACATCCATAACGTGATCATTCGGAGCTGGGGCGAGGGGGGCGAGCGGGCTCATGACGCGAGCACCCGGGTCATGTCGCGGACGGTGCGGACCGTGCCGCGGACGGTGCCGGTGACCTTCGACCGGCCGGCACGCGGGAGGTACGGCACGGGCACCTCGCGGATCCGCCAGCCCGCGGCCGCGGCACGGACGAGCAGCTCGAGCGGGTAGCCGAACCGCCGGTCCACCAGCGCGAGCCCCACCAGCGCCTCCCGGCGGAACGCGCGCATCGGGCCGATGTCGTGTACCCGGACGCCGCACCGCGCCGTCACCAGCGCCGCCAGCGCCCGATTGGCCACCCGCGCGTGCACGGGAAATGCGCCGCGCTCGGCAACCCGCCGGCCGAGCACCAGGTCGGCGTCGCCGGCGAGGACGGGAGCGGCCACCGACGGCAGCACCGCCGGGTCGAGCGAGGCGTCGGCGTCCATGACGCACACCACGTCCGCGTCGCTCGCGACCAACCCCGCGTGACAGGCCGCGCCGTAGCCGCGCTGCGGCACGTGCACCACCCGCGCGCCGTGCCGGACCGCGATCTCCGCCGACCCGTCCGTGGAGCCGTTGTCGGCCACGAGTGGCCGGAACCCGGCCGGCATCCGGCCGAGCACCCACGGCAGCGCGCCCGCCTCGTCGAGGCATGGGAGCAGGACGTCGATCACCATGAATGCGAACGTAGGGGAGCGGCGCGGCCAAGATCCTTACGTCCCGATTACGCCGGAACTTGACGCAGCTATTCACTTAGTGAATAGTTGCGGTCATGTCCAATGCACACGTGCTGCTCGGCCTACTGGCCAGGGACGGCCGACAGCACGGCTACGGCCTCAAACGGGAGTACGACGCCCGGTTGCCGCGGGTGCGGCCGCTCGCGTTCGGCCAGGTGTACGCCACGCTGGGCCGGTTGGTGCGCGACGACCTCGTGGTCGAGGTGGGCCGCGACCGCGAGGCCGGGCCGGACCGCACCACGTACACGCTCACGGACAAGGGCCGGCGCGAGCTGGAGACCTGGCTCGCGCAGGTCGAGGCGCCGGCGCCGCACGTCACCGACGCGCTGTTCGTGAAGGTGATGGTCGCGCTGCTCGCCCAGCCGGACGAGCGGGCGGCAAGGGAGTACCTGACCGCGCAGCGGGACGCGCACACCGGGAGGATGCGCGAGCTCACCGCAGTCAAGTCCGACCCCGCGGCCTCGCTCGGCGACATCGTGGCCGCGGACTACGCGATCGGGCACCTGGACGCCGACCTGCGCTGGATGCAGACGACGCTCGCGCGGCTGGCCCGGCTGCGCGCCGACCTGACCGAGACCGACGGAGGAACCGATGACTGACCAGCCGATCCTGCACGCCCGTGCGCTCGTACGGTCCTACGGGATGACACCGGCGCTGCGCGGTGTGACGGTGCGGGTAGCGCAGGGCGAGATCCTCGCCGTCACCGGACCGAGCGGGTGTGGCAAGTCCACACTGCTGCACTGTTTCGCGGGCATCCTGCGGCCGGACGCCGGCGAGGTCTGGTACCGCGGTGAGCGCGTCGACACGCGCAGCGAGAAGCAGCGGTCGCGGCTGCGGCGTACCGAGTTCGGCGTGCTCTTCCAGTTCGGCCAGCTCGTCGCCGAGCTGACCGCGGCGGAGAACGTCGCCATGCCGTTGCTGCTGTCGGGCGTACCGCGCCGGTCCGCGCGGGCCGACGCGGCGCTGTGGCTGGACCGGTTCGGCGTCGGAGACCTGGCCGACTCGCGACCCGGCGAGGTCTCCGGCGGCCAGCAGCAGCGCATCGCGCTGGCACGTGCACTCGTGACGGAGCCCCGCGTGCTGTTCGCCGACGAGCCGACGGGCGCGCTCGACAGCCTGACCGGCGAGCAGGTGCTCGGTCAGCTCGTGCGGGTGGCGCGGGGGCAGGAGACCACGGTCGTCCTCGTCACGCACGACGCGCGGGTGGCGGCGTACGGCGACCGCGAGATCGCCCTGTCGGACGGGCAGGTCGACACGTCGGGACTCGGCCTGACCGCGCCGGTCGGACAGCACGGTACGCCGCTGCACGCGAGGCACGAGGCCACCCGATGAGCCCGGTGACGATGCTGCGGCTCGCGTTGGCTGGCAGTCGTACCGACGGCGTGCGCATCACGCTCACCGCGTTCGGCGCGGCGTTCGCGACGCTCGGGCTGCTCGCCATCGCCACGGTGCTTTCGATCCAGAGCCCGCCGGTCTCGCCGGACGGAGGTATCACCGACGCGCACTACACGAACGCGCTGCTCGCGGAGGCGGGCCTGCGGCCCGGCCTCTCCGTCGCGCTGGTGCTGCTCACGCTGCCGTTCCTCTTCTTCGTCGCCCAGTGCAGCCGGCTGGGGGCGCCGGCACGCGATCGGCGGCTCGCGGCGTACCGGCTGGGTGGCGCGACGCCGGGGCAGGCGGCGTGGATCATCGCGGCCGAGACCGGCGTGGCCGCCGGGCTCGGTATGGCCCTCGGTGCCGCTGGGTACTTCGTCGGCCGCGTGCTCGCCGATCGTCCGGGCCCCGAAGGGATGCGCACGCTGCCCACCGACGTGTTGCCGCCCGCCTGGGCGCTGGTGCTCGTCCTCGCCGGGCTGCCGGTGTCGGTGGTCGCGTTGTCCCTGCTGTTGCTGCGCAAGGTCACCGTGACTCCGTTCGGAGTCGTACGCCGGGTGCGGACGCGCCGGGTACGGCCGTGGCCGGGCGTCCTGCTGCTCGTCGGTCTGGCCGGCGCGGGGCTGCTCCTGCCGGTGCGGCGTCTCCTTCAGCACCATCAGGTCCAGCTGACCGGCGAGCCCGTGATCCTGCTGTTCGCGGCGTTCGTCCTGCTCATCGCGGTGGGCCTGGTGTCGGGCACGGGTTGGTTGTCGTTCACCGGTGGCCGGCTGCTCAACAGGTACGCCCGCCGGCCCGCCGGGCTGCTGGCCGGCCGCCGCCTCGTGGCCGACCCGTGGCAGGCGAGCCGGATCCTGTCCGTCCTGGTCATCGCCGTGCTGTTCGGCAGCGGCGCGGCCGCCGTGCACAGCGCCTTCGACGCGCAGTTCCGCGCCGAGCCCGGTGGCTACGAGGACACGGGGTTCTACGACCACGCGTTCCAGCTGATCGACGCGGCGGTGCTCGTCGTGCTGGTGGTCGCGGCCGCCGCGTTGCTGGTGATGCTGGCGGAGCAGGTCGTAACCCGCCGCCGCTCGCTGGTCGCGCTCGTCGCCGGTGGTACGCCGCGTTCGGTGCTCGCCCGTGCACAGTTGCTCCAGGTGCTCGTGCCCACCGTCCCCGTCGTACTCCTTGCGGCGGCGTCGGGGACGGTCGCGGTGCTCCTCCTGTTCGACCGGTCCCAGGGCGCCGTCGTTCCGGCGCCGGCCGTGCCGGTGCCGTGGGCCGAGCTCGGGGTGCTCGTCGGTGGCGGTATCGCCGCGATCCTCGGCGTGAGTGCGATCGGGTTGCTGTTCTTCCGCGCCAGCACCGACATCGCCGAGCTCCGTACGGAGTAGCCGCTTCTTACGGTGCGGTGACGTTCTCCCGCCGACGCCGCCGCACCGGCGGCCGCGCTCCTACGCTGGCGCGCGATGCCTGCCACCCTGGTGCCACCGCGTACGGTGCCGGCGCCGCCGCGACCGTCGCCGCGCCGCACCTGGCTGCCGCTCGCGGCCTGGACCGTGCTCGTCGCGGGTTGCATCGCGGTGGGCGTCCGGCTCCGCGCCGACGGCCTGCTCCGCCTCGGTGGGCTGCCGCCGTTCCACGGCTGGCCGCGCGCGGCGCCGCTCACCTGGCAGCTGCTCCCGGCGCTCGCGTTCGCAGCACTCGCGCTCACCGTAGCGCCGCGCCTCGCGCGCACCCTGCGCTGGCGCGCGCTCTTGCCCGCCGTCTGGCTGGCCACCGCCGCGTGGGCGTGCCTGCTCGCCGCCTCGGACGGTGTAGGCGCACTCGCCACGCCGATCGCCGGGCGCGACGAGTACCTCGGCGTCGCCGCGGGCATCGGCACCGACCCGTTCGGCTGGCTGCACGGCTTCGCCGCGAACGTCGCGCACTACCCGACGCACGTCGCCGGCCATCCGCCGTTGCCGGTGCTGATCTTCTGGGCCCTGGACGCCGTCGGTCTCGGCGGACCGGGCGCTGCCGCTGCACTCTGCATACTGCTCGGTGGGTCAGCGTCGGCCGCTGTGCTGGTGACCGTGCGCTGCCTCGCCTCCGAGGAGCACGCGCGCGGCGCAGCGCCGTTCCTCGCGCTGGCGCCGTACGTGCTCACGGTCGCGACGAGCGCGGACGCGATGTTCCTCGGCGTGAGCGCGTGGGGGGTCGCGCTGCTGGCGTCGGCGGTGCGGCGCGACTCGCCGTCGCTCGGCGTCGCGTCCGGCGTGCTGCTCGCGGCGACGGCGTACCTCAACTACGGTCTGCTCCCGCTGGCCGCGATCCCGCTTGTGGTGCTCTGGCGGGCGCGGTTCCCGCTGCGTCCCCTGGTGGGCCTGGGCGTCGGCGCCGCACTCGTCGTAGCGGCGTTCACGGCCGGCGGCTTCTGGTGGCCGGACGGTGTCGCGGCCACGCATGCACGCTGGGCGTTCGGCTCCGGGTCCAAGCGGCCGTACTGGTACGTGCTGGTCGCGAATCTCGCGCTGTTCGCCGTCATCACGGGCCCCGCGACGGCCGCCGCCCTCGCCCGGCTGCGCCGCGGGGCCTGGCCGCTCGTGGGGGCCGCGCTGCTCGCCGTCGCGGTGCTCGACCTGTCCGGTGTCACCCGCGGCGAGGTCGAGCGGATCTGGCTGCCGTTCGCTGCGTGGGTCATGCTGGCTGCGAGCGCGCTGCCGCGTGCACACGTACGGCGTTGGCTGCTCGCCCAGGTGGCGGTCGCGGTCCTCGTGCAGGGAACGGTGAGACTGCTGTGGTGAACCGCAACGCGGACCGGCCCGGGCGCATCCTCGTCGTCGACGACGACCCGACGGTCGCCGAGGTCGTCACGCGGTACCTCGAGCACGACGGCCACAGCGTCGAGCGTGCCCGCGACGGCGTCTCGGCGCTCCGGCTGGCCGACGCGCGGCCGCCGGACCTCGTCGTGCTCGACCTGATGCTGCCCGGTATCGACGGGTACGAGGTGTGCCGGCGGCTGCGCGCCAGCATGCCCGTGCCGATCGTCATGCTCACGGCGCGGGGCGACGAGACCGACCGGATCACGGGGCTCGAACTCGGCGCCGACGACTACGTCACCAAGCCGTTCAGTCCGCGCGAGCTGGCGCTGCGCGTGCAGTCGGTGCTGCGCCGCTCCCGCGTCAGCATGGTGCCGCCGCCCGGCGAGCTGCTGACCGACGGCGACCTCACCGTCGACGTGGGCGCGCACGAGGCGCGCCTGTCCGGCGCGCTGCTCGTGCTCACCGTGCGGGAGTTCGACCTGCTCGTGCACCTGCTGCGGCACCCGCGGCAGGCGTTCACCCGAGCCGAGCTGCTCGACCGCGTCTGGGGCTGGTCGTTCGGCGACCATTCCACCGTGACCGTGCACGTCCGGCGGCTGCGGGAGAAGATCGAGACACGGCCGACCGAGCCGGCCCGCATCGTCACGGTGTGGGGCGTCGGCTATCGATACGAGCCCGTCGGCTCCGAGACCGGGGAGAAGGCATGAGCGCCGGCAACCTGCTGCTCGTGATCCTGTACGCGGTGCCGGCGACGGCCGTCGTGGCCGCGCTCGGCGCGGCCGCGCTGTACGTGCTGCGGCGGCGTTCGCTGCGGCTGCTGCAGCTGGTCGTCGCCGCGGCCACCGTGCTCGCGCCGCTCGCGGGCGTCGTCGTGGTGGTCGAGGCCATGCTGATCAACCGGCACGACTTCACGGTCGTCATGGTCGTGCTCGCCGTCGCCCTGCTCGCCGGCGTCGCGGCGGCGTGGCTGCTCGGGCGCCGGATCGTCGCGGCCAGCGGCGCGCTCGCGGACGCGGCACAGGTCGTCGGGTCCGGTT
>DASUWX010000073.1:0-4079 GCA_036378185.1 Streptosporangiales bacterium
GTGGCCAGGACCAGGCCGGCGAGCGGCAGGAAGACCGCGAGGGTGCCGACCCCCGCCCACGCCAGGTAGCGCGCGTCGCCCGCGCCGATCAGCACGCCGTCGAGGGCGAAGACCACGCCGCACACCGGCTGGAAGAGCGCCGCGACCACCAGCACGGTCGCGAGCAGGGAGCGCACGTCCGGGTCCGGGGTGAAGAACGGCACGTACCCGGCGCGCAGGGCCACGACCGCCAGCCCCAGGACGACGCCGGCCGCGGCCCCCCACTCGACCATCCGCCGGGTCGCCGCCCGCGCACCAGACACGTCCGCAGCCCCTAGGTAGCGCCCGACGATGGCCTGCCCCGCGATCGCGACCGCGTCCAGCGCCAGGGACAGGAACATCCAGATGGTGAACGCGACCTGGTGCGCCGCGACCGCGACCGTCCCGGCGTCGGTGGCGACGTACGTCATGGCCAGCAGGGCGGCGCGCAGCGTCGCGGTGCGCACGACCAGCGGCACGCCGGCGGTCGCTGCCGCTCGGATGCCGGGCAGGTCGGGCCGCAGCGGCGCGTCGTGGCGGCGGGCACCCCGGACCACGACGATGACGAACGCGAGCGCCATGCCGAGCTGCGCGAGCACGGTGCCGAGCGCCGAGCCGGCGACACCCAGCCCGACCGGGTAGACGAGCACGAGGTTGAGGACGACGTTGGCGGCGGCCCCGGCGGTGGCGACGACCAGCGGCGTCCGGGTGTCCTGCAGGCCGCGCAGCACGCCCGTCGCCGCGAGCACGACGAGCATCGCCGGCAGCCCGGCCAGGGACACCCGCAGGTAGGTCAGGGCGTACGACGTGGTGGCCGGCGACGGGTCGAAGGCCGCGACGAGAGGCTCGGCCGCCGCAAGGCCGACGACGGCGAGCACGGCACCCAGCGCTGCGGCCAGCCACAGGCCGTCAACCCCCTGGGCGACGGCGGCGCGCAGGTCGCCGGCACCGACCCGCCTGGCCACCGAGGCGGTGGTGCCGTAGGCGAGGAAGACGCACAGCGAGACCGCGGTGGCCAGCAGCGAGCCGGCGACGCCGAGCCCCGCCAGCTGCGGGGTGCCGAGGTGCCCGACGATCGCGGAGTCGGCCAGCAGGAACAGCGGCTCGGCGACCAGGGCTCCGAACGCCGGGACCGCGAGCCGCAAGATCTCGCGGTCGTGCGGGTGCCGCAGCAGCCCGCGGGGTCCGGATGGTGGTCGCACTGTCCGCATCGTAGACAGGACGCCCAACTTTCTCGGGTCCACAGCCGGTGGACGGGAACTGCGCACGCCAGCCGGGTGCGGTGGGCCGTCGGCGGCGGCCCGTCCACAACCCGTCCACAGCCGGTGCACGACCTCACGGGCCGGATCCACAGGCGCTGCCGCAGCCGTCAACAGGTTGTCCACAGCCGCGACAGCTGGCTTCGCGCGTCCGGTCGAGTTGTGTCCAGGGTCGCCGATAGAACTGTCGCGGTCGGCCACGCGGGCCTGGCCGCGGGTGGCGGACGACGAGCGAGGTTGGGGGTGGCCGTGAGCATCGTGGAGATGCCCGACACCGCCTCGGCCGGAGCCCTCGTCCGCACCCCACCGCAGGACCTTGCCGCCGAGCAGTCCGTGCTCGGCGGCATGCTGCTGTCCAAGGACGCGATCGCCGACGTCGTCGAGGTCGTGCGCGGGCACGACTTCTACCGGCCGGCCCACGAGCTGGTCTACGAGGCGATCCTGGACCTGTACGGCCGGGGCGAACCGGCTGACGCGGTCACGGTGTCCGCCGAGCTGCAGAAGCGCGGTGAGCTCGGGCGGGTCGGCGGCGCGCCGTACATCCACACCCTGCTCCAGTCGGTGCCGACGGCGGCCAACGCCGGCTACTACGCCCGGATCGTGCGCGAGACCGCGATCCTGCGTCGTCTGATCGAGGCCGGCACCAAGATCGTGCAGCTCGGCTACACCGGCGACGGCGACGCCGACGACATCGTCGACACCGCGCAGGCCGAGGTCTACGCGGTCACCGACAGGCGCACGTCCGAGGACTACCTCCCGCTCTCGGCGATCATGGAGAGCGCGCTCGACGAGATCGAGGCCATCGGGTCTCGCGGTGGCGAGATGGTCGGCGTGCCCACCGGGTTCGCCGACTTCGACGAGCTGACCAACGGCCTGCACCCGGGCCAGATGATCGTCGTCGCGGCCAGACCTGCCGTGGGCAAGAGCACGCTCGGACTCGACATCGCTCGCGCGGCGGCGATCAAGAACAACATGACGACCTGCGTGTTCTCGCTCGAGATGAGCCGCAACGAGATCACGATGCGGCTGCTGTCCGCCGAGGCCCGGGTTCCGCTGCACCACATGCGCACCGGCAAGCTCACCGACGACGACTGGACCCGCCTCGCCCGCCGGATGGGCGAGGTCTCCAACGCGCCGTTGTTCATCGACGACTCGCCGAACATGTCGATGATGGAGATCCGGGCCAAGTGCCGCCGGCTCAAGCAGCGTCACGACCTCAAGCTCGTCATCATCGACTACCTGCAGCTGATGCAGAGCGGCAAGCGGGTGGAGAGCCGGCAGCAGGAAGTGTCCGAGTTCTCTCGTGCGCTGAAGCTGCTGGCGAAGGAGCTCGAGGTCCCCGTCATCGCGATCTCGCAGCTCAACCGGGGCCCCGAGCAGCGCACCGACAAGAAGCCGCAGATGTCCGACCTCCGCGAGTCGGGCTGCCTGCCCGCGTCGACCCGCATCATGCGGGCGGACACCGGCGCAGAGGTGACACTCGGCGAGCTGTTCGGGTCTGGGACCCGGGACATCCCGGTCTGGTCGCTCGACGACTCCCTGCGCTACCGCGCGCGCACCATGACGCACGTCTTCTCCAACGGGGTGCGCGAGATCTTCACGGTGACGCTCGCGTCCGGCAAGCAGGTGCGGGCCACGGCCAACCACCCCCTCCTCACGTACGACGGCTGGCGTCCGGTCGGGGACCTCGGGCCAGGTGCCCGGGTGGCCGTCCCCCGCCACGTGCCAGGACCGCTCGACACCCGCGAAGGGTGGGCCGACGCCGAGGTAACCCTGCTCGCCCACCTCATCGGCAACGGCTCCTTCGTCCGGCGACAGCCGATCCGTTACGCCAGCATCGGCGAGCAGAACCTCGCGACCGTGGCAGAGGCCGCGGAGCACTTCGGCGTCACCGCCGTTCGCGACGACCACCCAGCGGCTCGCTGCACGTCTCTGCGACTGCCCGCGCCGCACCGGCTCGCGCTGGGCCGCCGCAACCCGATCGCCGAGTGGCTCGACGGCCTCGGCCTCCTCGGAGCCCGCAGCCACGAGAAGTTCGTTCCTTGCGAGGTGGCGAACTTGCCCAAGCCGCAGATCGCCCTGTTCCTCCACCACCTGTGGGCGACCGACGGCTCGGTGACCGTCAACCGGAACGGCCGCGGGGGTCGCATCTACTACGCATCGCCGAGCCGGCGGCTGATCGAGGACGTGGCGAGGCTGCTGCTCCGTTTCGGCATCTCGGCTCGAGTGCGCACGACGACGCCGAAGGCCGGCCACCGGCCGGGCTACACCCTGGACATCTCGGGCAGGGACGACCAGCGCCGATTCCTGCAGGAGATCGGCGTCCACGGTGGTGGCGCTGAGAACGCCGCGACGCTTCTCGAGATCGTGCGCGAGGGACCCCGCGACACCACCGTGGACACCATCCCGGTGGACGTCTGGTCGCGGGTGCGCACCGCGCTGGTCGAGAAGACGATGCATCGGCAGTTCGCCGCCGCGGCCGGGACCCAGCTCAGCGGCAGCCGCCTGTCGAAGCACGCACCCAGCCGAGAGCGCCTCGGCCGGGTCGCAGCCGTGCTCGGTGATGCGGACCTCGACATGCTCGCGACCAACGACGTCCTCTGGGACGCCGTCGTGAGCATCGAGAGCGACGGCCTCGAGGAGGTCTTCGACGCCACGGTGCTCGGCACGCACAACTTCATCGCGGACGGTGTCGCCGTCCACAACTCCATCGAGCAGGACGCCGACATGGTCGTCCTGCTGCACCGTGAGGAGCTCTACGAGCGCGAGTCGCCGCGCGCCGGCGAGGCGGACTTCATCGTG
>DASUWX010000074.1:0-43764 GCA_036378185.1 Streptosporangiales bacterium
GGGTGACCTGTACCCAGCTCGTGCTGAGCTGACCGTTCTCGACCGGACCGACCGACCAGGACGGAGTGCTGACGGTGATCGACCTCGCGGAACGTACTGTCGTGCACGTGCTCGAGAAGGGCGCACGCGAGCACCCGGACCGCCAGGCCGTCGTCGACCGGCACGGAGAGGTGAGCTACGGCGAGCTGTTCGACCGGTCGTTGCGGATGGCCGCCGGGCTCCGGGCGCTGGGCGTCCGCGCCGGCGACGCCGTCGTGCTCATGCTCGACAACAACATCGACCACACGCTGGTGTGGTTCGGATGCTCCTGCCTCAACGCCGCCGAGGTGCCGCTGAACACCGGGTTCAAGCCGCCGCAGATCGCCTACGTCGTCGGCCACTGCGAGGCCGAGGTGCTCGTGGTCGAGGAGCACTACCTCCCGTTGGTGCGGGCCGTCGCCGACGAGCTCTCGACGGTGAAGTCCGTCGTGGTGCGGGGAGATCCCGCGTCCGCGCGGGACCTGCCGTTCGCCGTGCACGGCCTGGGCGAGCTCGCCGCAGCCGAGCCGGCGACGCCCGCGCGGGTGCGGCCGCAGGACATCCTCGGCATCCTCTACACGTCGGGCACCACCGGCATGCCGAAGGGCGTGCTCGTCACCCAGGCGCAGACCTACGGCCGGATGCTGCCGCTCGGGCCCGGCGCGTCCCTGCCCGGCGACCGCACCCTCGTCGTGCTCCCGATCTACCACGTGATCGGGCAGTGCCGCGGTCTCTACAACGCCCTGATCGCCGGCGGCACCGCGGTGCTAGAGCCGAGGTTCTCCGCGTCCGCGTTCTGGGACACCTGTCGTGCGCACGACATCAGCTACGTGCCGCTCGTGGGCGTGATGGCCGGTTACCTGCTGCGCCGACCGCCGCGCCCGGACGACACCGAGCACCCGGTGAAGCACGTCGCGCTCGGCACCACCACTCCCGAGCTCGACGAGTTCCGCACGCGGTTCGGGCTCCGCGAGGTCTCGGTCAGCTACGGCCTCACCGAGGTGGGCGGCGTCCTGGTCGGGCCGGCCGAGCCGGTCGGCTGCGGCTACCTGCGCCCGGACTTCGAGGCGCAGCTCGTCGACGAGGACGACGTCGAGGTGCCGCCCGGTGCGACCGGCGAGCTCGTGCTCCGGCCGACCGAGCCGTGGACCGTCATGGCCGGCTACCACAAGATGCCCGACGAGACGCTGCGGCGTTGGCGGAACCTGTGGCTGCACACGGGGGACCTGATGCGGCGCCGTGACGACGGCATGTACCTGTTCGTGTCCCGGCGGGCCGAGCGGATCAGGGTCAAGGGCGAGAACGTCTCGCCCGGCGAGGTCGAGGCGCAGGTGGCCGGCCACCCGGGTGTCGCCGAGTGCGCGGTCGTCGGCGTCGACGCCGCGACCGGCGCGAGCGTCGGCGAGCAGGAGATCCTCGTCGCCCTCGTGCCGCACGACGACGGGTTCGACCCCGCCGAGCTCGTCGAGTTCCTCGCCGCCCGGCTGCCGTCGTTCGCGATACCGCGGTACGTCGCCGTCCTCGGCGAGCTGCCGCGTACCGAGTCGACGCACCGGGTCAGGCGGACCGAGCTCGCCGCCCTGGCACTCGGTTCCGCATGGGACCGCCTTTCCACCGCGGGGCCGACGACGACAGCCGGAGGTGTCCGATGAAGAGCGCACTCGTGATAGGCGGCACCGGCCCGACCGGGCCGTTCATCGTGTCCGGCCTCGTGGCGCGTGGGTTCGAGCCGGTCATCCTGCACCGCGGGAGCCACGAGGTCGACTTCGTCGCGGGCTACGAGCACCTGCACGCGGATCCGCACTTCGCCGAGCCGGTCACCGAGGCGATCGGCGACCGGGCCTTCGACCTCGTCGTCGCGTCGTACGGACGGCTGCGCCTGCTCGTCGACGTGCTCGCCGGTCACACCGAACGGCTCATCACGATCGGTGGGACCGTCTACCGCAGGCAGCCGCTGTCGCGTCCCGCCACCGAGGACGCGGAACGCGACCTGAGCCACAAGCTGGTCGCCAGGGTGCAGCAGACGGAGGAGGCACTGCTCGCGCGGCATGCCGACGGCACGTTCGAGCTCACCCACCTGCGGTACCCGAACCTGTACGGGCCGCGCCAGCTTGCGCCGCGCGAGTGGAGCGTGATCCGCAGGATCCGCGACGGCCGGCGGACCGTCCCCGTGATGGACGGCGGGTTGACGCTGGAGAGCCGGGCCTACGTGGAGAACGCGGCCCACGCCGTGCTGCTCGCCGTCGACCACCCGAAGGAGTCGGCGGGACGCGTCTACCACGTCGCCGACGAGGTCACGCCCACCGACGCCGAGCGCGCGCTCGCGATCGCCGCGGCCATGAACGCCGAGATCGAGCTGGTCGACTACCCGCCGGCGGCCGGGCGGCCGGCGTACTTCTGGGGCGGCGGCCGCAATCTCGAGGCGATGGGCAGGCCCGGCCCGCCGCCGACCCATCACAAGCTGCTCGACACGAGCCGGATCAGGACCGAGCTCGGGTTCGACGACGTCGTCCCGTTCGAGGACGCGATCGCGCGAACGGTCGAGTGGTATCTCGAGCATCCGCTCGAGCCGGGCGGCGACGACGAGCAGCGCATCGGCGACCCGTTCGACTACGCGGCCGAGGACGCGTTCATCGCGGCACTCGGCGACTTCGTCGGCCGGTGCGACAGCCTGCCCTTCGCCGGCGTCACGCTCCGCCATTCCTACGACCACCCCAAGGAGGCGGCGTCCGCGCAGAAGAGTGACTGACTCGCGGCGCGCCGACGTGTACCATTGCATACAGCTGGACGCACATTTCCCCGGTGGTGAGGAGTCGTGCGGGGTGGTCGAGGACGCTCAGAACGGGACGCGGGTCTCGCCGTCGGCGCCTGGCCGCGCGTCCCTCGCCAGTACCGCGGTCGCGCCGCTGACGAAGGAGCGCGGTGACGCGACCGGGCCCGCACCCGACTGGACCGACGTCCTGTGGGACGTCGTCGTCATCGGCGGTGGCAACGCGGGCCTGGTTTCCGCGTTGTCCGCCGACGACCAGGGCGCCCGGGTGCTGCTCGTCGAACGGGCGCCACGGCACATGCGCGGCGGGAACACCAGGCACACCAGGAACATCCGGTGCGTGCACGAGAAGGACGCGTACAACACCGGCGCGTACAGCTACGACGAACTGTGGGCGGACCTCTGCAACGTGGGCGAGGGGCCCAACGTCGAGGAGCTCGCGAGCCTGACCGTCCGCGAGTCGGAGTCGATGCCCGCGTGGATGAGCGCGCACGGCGTGCGGTGGCAGGCTCCGCTCGCCGGCACCCTGCACCTGGGGCGCACGAACCGGTTCTTCCTCGGCGGCGGGAAGGCTCTGGTCAACTCCTACTACCGCGAGCTCGACCGGCGTCCCGGCATCCGCGTCGTCTACGACGCGATGGTCGACGACTTCGAGTTCGACGGCCCGGAATGCAGGTCCGTCGTCGTGCGCCACGCCGGATCGGCGCACCGGGTCAGGACCAGAGCGGTCGTGTGCGCCTGCGGCGGCTTCGAGGCCAACATCGAGTGGCTGCGCCGGTACTGGGGCGACGCCGCCGACAACTACATCATCCGCGGGACTCCGTACAACGACGGGCACGTGCTGTCGCGGCTGTACGACTGCGGCGCCGAGAGCGCCGGCGAGGAGAAGGGCTTCCACGCGATCGCACTGGACGCGCGCTCGCCGCGTTTCGACGGCGGCATCGCGACCCGGCTCGACACGATCCCGTTCGGGCTCGTCGTCAACAGGGACGGGGTCCGCTTCTACGACGAGGGCGAGGAGATCTGGCCGAAGCGGTACGCGATGTGGGGCAGGCACATCGCCGAGCAACCCGGCCAGATCGCGTTCTCGTTCTGGGACAGCAAGGTGAACGACCTGTTCCTGCCGCCCATGTACGGCGTCGACACCGCGGACGACTTCGGCACGCTGGCCACCGGGCTCGGGCTCGACCCGGCGGTCGTCACCCGCACCATCACCGAGTTCAACGAGGCGATCGCTCCGGGCGGAACGTTCGACCCGGCGATCCTCGACGACTGCCATACCGAAGGCCTCCGCCCGGCCAAGACGCACTGGGCGCAGCCGCTCGACACGCCGCCGTACCACGCGGTCGCAATGCGCCCGGGAATCACCTTCACCTACATGGGAGTCGCCGTGGACGCCGACGCGAGGATCCGGATGAGGGACGGCACGTTGTTCGGCAACGTGTTCGCCGCCGGCGAGATCATGTCCGGCAACGTGCTGAGCACCGGCTACCTCGCCGGGTTCGGGTTGACGATCGGGAGTGTCTGGGGCCGGATCGCGGGCACCGGGGCGGCGCGTCATGCCGGCTGAGACGAAGACGTCGCTCGACCTGCTCGTCGAGGAGGCCGCGCGCCAGCTGAACATCTGCAACGCCTGCCGGTACTGCGAGGGGTACTGTGCGGTGTTCCCGGCCCTGGAGCGGCGCAACCTGCTCGCCGAGAGCGACGTCACGCAGCTCGCCAACCTCTGCCACGACTGCCGTGCCTGCTTCGACGCGTGCATGTACATCCCGCCTCACGAGTTCGCCCTGAACCTGCCGAAGGTCCTGTCCGAGGCGCGGCTCGAGTCCTACGGCCGCTACGTCTGGCCCGCGCGGGTGCCACGGCTGTTCCGGGGCTGGCTGGGCGTGTTCGCCGGCGCCGTCGCGTCCGCCCTCGTGCTCGTCGTGATCGCGCTGTCGACGGTGGGCCCGGCAGCGCTCGTGACGACTCCTGGCCGTGGTGCCTGGTCGCCCTACGACGTCATCCCGTTCCCGGCGCTGATCGCGGCGATGTTCGCGACCGCGATCTACGCCGTGGTCGTCATGCTGGTCGCGGCACGCAGGTTCTGGGTGGACGTCGGCGGCGACAGGTTGCCGTTCCGGCTGGAGGCGGTGTGGCGCGCGGTCGTCGACTCGCTGAGCCTGCGCAACCTGCGCGGCGGCGGGGAGGATTGCTACTACCCGGACGACGAGCGGCCCTCCCCGGTACGGCGACGGCTGCACGGCCTGGTCGCGTACGGGTTCGGGCTGTGCACCGTGTCGACGATCTCCGCGGCGGTCCTGGAACACCTGCTCGGCAGTGAGCCGCCGTACCCGGTCGTGTCGGTTCCGGTCATCTCCGGCCTGGTCGGCGGCGCGGGGATCGTCGTCGGCTGCACGGGACTGCTGCGGATGAAGGCGGTGTCCTCGAAGGTCACCAGCTTCGCGGAGATGACCATCAAGGACTACGGGCTGCTCGTGGCGTTGCATTTCCTCGCCCTGAGCGGCCTCGCCGCGTTCCTCGTCCGCGACACCGCCGCGTTCGGCATCGTCTTCCTCGTGCACATCGCGGCGGTGGCCCTGACGTTCGCGGTCTCCCCGTACAGCAAGTTCGTCCACCTGGTCTACCGCTTCCTCGCGCTGGTGCGCGACAACCTCGAGTAGGCGGCGGAGCCGGAGCGTTCCTGCCGGTGAATCCGACCTTGACTCACGCGGTACGTGCGGCATACTGCTGTGTACCGCGATACACAGTAGCCCAGATGGAGGGTCTATCGTGGACACTTCAAGGCTGAGCAGGTCCGTGGCGCTGCTCGCAGCAGCCCTCGCAGTGACGATGGGCGCAGCGGCGTGCGGTGGCGCGAAGGGAGAGTCAGCCGACGGGCCCATCACCGTGAAGGAGGGAGCGATCGGCGACGACATCTCCTTCGAGATGCAGTACGTCGCCGACAAGGACGGCTTCTTCAAGAAGCAGGGCCTGAAGACCGAAGAGGTCAACACCAGTTCGGGTGTGTCCGCGACACAGGCGCTGATCTCCGGCGACCTGGACGTCGTCAACGCGGGCGGGTCGGAGATCCTGAAGGCGATCGGCAAGGGGGCGAAGCTCAAGATCATCGCTCCCGACATCGAGACGTTCCCGTACCTCCTGGTCTCGGGCAAGTCCATCACCAGCCCGACGCAGCTGAAGGGGAAGGCCGTCGGGATCAGCACGGTCGGTTCGTCCTCCTACTACGGCGTCGTGTCCGGCCTGCAGGCGCTGGGGGTCCCGAAGGACTCCGTCTCCCTGCGGCAGGTCGGTGGCGAGAGCGCGCGGCTCGGTGCCGTCGCGTCCGGGGCGGTGGCGGCCACCGCCGTCGGTGCACAGCTCAAGTCGGGCGTCGAGAAAGCCCACCTCAACGTCCTCGCGAACCTGGCGAGCGACCACATCGCCTACGCGCAGGACTACCTGGTGACGACGGAGAAGTTCATCTCCGACCACCCGGGTTTCGTCGCGAAGTACCGCAAGGGACTCGAGCAGGCCCGTGCGTTCCTGTTCGACCCGAAGAACAAGACCGAGGTCCTGAAGGATCTCAGGGATCTCTTCCAGGTCGACGAGAACTCACCGGTCCCCGAGGACGCGTACGAGTACACGCAGCAGGAGAAGGGGCCGTACCTGTTCCCCGAGGGCCTGAAGGTCTCGCAGAAGGTGTTCGAGAACACCGTGAAACTGACCGGTGTCGATGTCGGAGACCGGTCCCTGAAGGACATCGTGGCGGACGGCGTCCCGTTGACGGAGTGACGACGGTGGGCTCGAGCGGCCGGATCGGTGCCGCGAGAACTCACCGAAGGGAGTGGCAGCGTGGAGGACCGACCGGTCGCCGTCGAGATAGCGGATGCGTCCGTGGCGTACGAGGGCCTCAAGACCGGCCGTGTCGAGGCGGTCCGGCGGTTCTCACTCACGGTTCGTCACAACGAGGTCGTGTGCCTGGTCGGTCCGTCCGGCTGCGGGAAGACGAGCCTGTTGCGCGCCGTGGCAGGTCTGCTGCCGCTGCAGGAGGGCACGGTGGACATCCACGCGATGGAGGGCCAACCCCCCATCGCGGTGATCTTCCAGAGCCCGTCGCTCTTTCCCTGGCGCACGGCGCTGGACAACGCGGCGTACGGCGTGGAGTGCATCACCAAGGACAAGAAGCTCGCCCGGCAGAAGGCGCTCGGCGCCCTCGAGCTGGTGGGCCTCGGAGCACAGGCCGACTACTATCCGAGCCAGCTCTCCGGTGGCATGCAGCAGCGGGTGAACGTCGCCCGTGCCATCGCGCTGGAGCCGGCTCTGCTGTTGCTGGACGAGCCGTTCGCCAGCCTGGACGCCCAGTTGCGTGAGCGCCTGCAGGCGGAGCTGCTCAGGATCCTCGCCGCGACCGACGCGACGGCGCTGTTCGTCACCCACCAGGTCGAGGAGGCCGTGTACCTGGCCGACCGGGTGGCGGTCATGCAGGCCCGCCCGGGGCGGCTGCGCTCGGTCATCGACGTCGATCTCGACAAGTCGTCGTCCCTCGACGTGATGCGCAGCAAGGAGTTCCTCAACGTGTGCGACAGGGTGCGGGAACAGCTGGGTGACGTACCCGGGGAGATGGTGACGCACACCTAGGAAGCGGTCCATGCGAAGCATCGATCCTCGACGACCAGGCGGAGCCAGGAGGTCAACGTGCCTGCCTCATTCCCAAGCGCCAGAAAGCCCTCCGGGGTAGCACGTGCCACGGCTGCCGCGCCCGGACCCTCGACGTCGCGCCTGCGGACGGTGACCCGCGTGCCGTCGGCCCGGCCGGGCTGGTGGAGCCGATGGAACGCGAAGAGCGCCAGGGAGAAGATGACTCTCTGGTTGATCGCGGCGGCAGTCCTCGCCGTCGCATGGGAACTCGTCGCTCGGCTGCTCGTCCGGAGTCCCCTCTTCTTCCCGCCGTTCACCACCACGGTCGACGCAGCCTGGACGATGTACGTGACCAAGCACAACGTCTACAACCACCTGGCGCAGACGTTGCTGGAAGCGGGAGTGGGATTCCTCATCTCCCTCGCAGGCGTTCCGCTCGGGTTGCTGGCCGGTCTGAGCCGTCGGCTGATGATCGCGCTCGAACCGATAAACAGCGCCCTCTACTCGCTGCCGCACATCGCCCTGGTGCCGCTCGCCATCGTCTGGTTCGGGCTGGGCATCAACAGCAAGGTCTTCATCGTGTTCATCAGCTGCTTCTTCCTGATCATGATCAACGTGAGCGCAGGGGTGGTCACGATCGGGCGCGAGCTGCAGGACGTCGCGAGAACGTATCAGGCCGGTCGGTTGAAGACGTTCACGTCGGTCATCCTGCCGGGTTCGGTTCCGTTCATCTTCGCCGCTCTGCAGCTCAGTGTCGGGCGAGCCTTCGTCGGCGTCGTGGCGGCCGAGCTGTTCGCGTCCAACAAGGGGTACGGCTACCTGCTCGGCGTCTACGGCAACAACTTCGAGACGGCGAACCTGTTCGTGATCATCGCGTCGTTCGCCGTCATGGGGGCGGTCGCCACCGTGGTCGTCGGGCTGGTCGGGCGCCGGTTCGAGAAGTGGCGTGTCGCGTAGAAGTCTCCTGGGAGAGGTGAAGGAATGACAGCAGAGCGGACCCCGGACTCCTCGCGTGATCCGCGGTACGGGTCCGACGTGATGGCCGATGCCATCAACTCCATGGGGTTCCGCTTCGCGGCCATCAACCCGGGCGCCTCGTACCGGGGTCTGCACGACTCGTTGGTCAACTACACCGACAATTCACCGGAACTCATCCAGTGCCTGCACGAGGAGATAGCCGTCGGCATAGCCCACGGCTACGCCAAGGCCACCGGCGAGCCGATGGCGGCGATCGTGCACGACGTGGTCGGCCTGCTCCACGCGTCGATGAGCATCTACATCGCGCACATGGACCGCGTTCCCGTGGTGGTCTTCGGCGGCGGCGGCCCCATGGCCGTCGAGAAGCGGCGCCCCGAGATCGACTGGCTGCACAGCGCGAACGTCCAGGGAAACGCGGTACGGGACTACACGAAGTGGGACGACCAGCCGGCCTCGGTCGAGTCGGTGGCCCAGTCGGTCGCACGCGCGTACCGGGCCGCGGTGAGCCAGCCGCAGGGGCCGGTCTACGTCGCGTTCGACGCGGCGCTGCAGGAGGAGGAGCTGCACGGCCCGGTCAGCTACCCCCGCTTCGAGCGGCTGGCGCCTGCCTCGCGCATCGGCGCCGAGCCGGCGAGGTTGCGGGAGCTGGCCGCCCTGCTGGTCGAGGCCCGACACCCCGTCGCCGTCTGTGGTTACGCCGGCCGGGATCCGTCGAGCTTCCACGCGCTGGTGGAGCTCTCGGAGCTCCTCGGGATGGGCGTGCTCGACATGCACCACCGGCTCAACTTCCCCAACCGCCATCCGATGAGCCTGGGTGGCGCGGACGCACTGGCCGGTGCGGACCTGGTCTTCTTCGTGGACGTCAAGGACACCGAACGCGCGACGAGCAGGACCGACTCGACGACCCGGGAGAGCATCTCCCTCGTCCCCGACGGGGCGACAGTCGTCGGCATGGGGTTCGGCGACCTCACCCTGTCGGCATGGACGCAGGACTTCGCCGCGCTCACCGAGATGGACCTGGAGGTGACCGCCGACTCCTCGGTGGCGCTGCCGGAACTGGTCGACCTGTGCCGGCGTCTGGAGGCTGAGCAGGACCCGTCCAGGCGCGACGCGCGCGTCCGCCACAGGGCGGAGGTGGAGAAGGCGCACGACGACGAGTGGTCGTCGTGGCAGGAGCAGGCGGAGTCGGTGTGGGACCAGTCGCCCGTCTCGACCGCACGGCTGGCGGCCGAGGTGTGGAACGTCGTGCAGGAGTACGACTGGGTCCTGTGCCCGGGCACGGCGAACGAGTGGGCGTACCGGGTCTGGGACTTCGACAAGCCGTACCGGCACGTCGGGAAGACGCTCGGCACGGGCACCCAGATCTCGATCTCCCTCGGCGTCGCGCTCGCGCACAAGGGCTCGGGGCGTCTCGTCGTCGACCTGCAGCCCGACGGTGACCTGCTCTTCGACCCGCAGGCGCTGTGGACCGCCGCGTATCACGAGATCCCGATGCTCGTCGTCATGTTCAACAACAGGGCCTACTACAACGACTGGGCACACCAGGAACGGATGGCACGGGCGCGCGGCAGGGCGGTCGAGAACGCCTACCTCGGCATGGAGCTCGACAAGCCGGCGCCCGACTTCGCGGCGATCGCCCGCGCGTTCGGCTGGTACGCCGAGGGACCCGTCGAGCACGGCGACGACGTGGGCGCGGCCGTCCGCAGAGCGGCCGAGGTCGTCGCGGGCACCGGGCAGCCGGCCCTAGTCGACGTGGTGTGCCAGCCCCGCTGAGTCGACCCCTCCCGTACGTCCCGGCCGTGGCGTGGCGTGGCGCGCCGGCCGGTCCCCCCAGCCATGTAAACCATGCCGGTGGTGGCTTTACACGGGGCAGGAGCCTTGTAAAGCCACCACCGGCATGGTTTACATGGCCCGGGGGGCCCGGGGGGACCGGGGGGCCAGGGAAGACCGGGGGGACCGGGGGGCGAGGTGTGGACGGGCCCCGACGCGGCGCAGCTCGGCGTGGATCGCCTCTGCGGTCAGAGGCAGCGAGCTCAGCCGCACGCCCACCGCGGCCGCCACCGCGTTGGCGACCGCCGGCGGCACGCCACTGTTCGACAGCTCGCCCACCGCCTTCGGCCCGGTGCGACGCGAGGAACCCTCGGGGCGCACCTCGACGATCCTGAGCGGGGGCATGTCCGCGACCGTGGGCAGCTTGTAGTCGCCGAGCGTGGACGTGAGCACCTGGCCGTCCTCGACCGCCAGGTCCTCCATGAGCGCCGCGCCGAGACCGAACGCGAACCCGCCCTCGAGCTGGCCCCGATGGGCCACCGGGTTGATCACCTCACCGACGTCGACGGCGATGACGGCGTCGAGCAGCGTGACGGCCCCGGTCTCCGGGTCGACCTCGACCTCGACGGCCTCGGCGATGAAGCTGCTGTCCTCGGCGCGCCCGGTCGCCTCGTACTCGCCGCGGGCCTCGATCGCGACGTCGCCGCCGCCCTCGGCCGCGAGGCGCTCACGGAGCTGCGCCGCCGCGCGCCTGGTCGCCTCGCCGAGTACGCGGGTGACGCGGCTCGCGCCGACGCCGCTGTCGAACAACGCCTGCCTGGTCGACCGCCGGACGACGACGACGGCGTCCTCCGCCACGCCCAGGCTCGCCGCCGCGATGCGACGGAGCGCTGTGTGGGTGCCACCCCCTTGGTCGACCGAGCCGGTGACGAGCTCGAAACCGCCGTCGGGGAGCGCCCGCAGGATGACGCCGCCGCGCCCGGTGCCGGCCCCGCGTTGGTAGAGCGCGACGCCGATGCCTCGACCCGGGGGGCGGGGCTGGTCCCACCGCGCCGCGGTTCGGACCGCGTCCAGCACATCCACCGCGGCCGGGCGCGGGAAGGTCTCGCCGGTGGCGTTCGGCCGGCCGGCACGCACGGCGTTGCGGCGCCGGAGCTCGATCGGGTCGATGCCGAGCCGGGAGGCGATGACGTCGACGTGGCTCTCGCCCGCGAACACCGCCTGCACCTCGCCCGGGGAGCGCATGTGCCCGCCGGGCACCGTGTTGGTGTACACGGTGGTCATCTCCAGGCGGGTGTGCGGAACGGCGTACGCCGACATCGTGGCGAGCCCGCCGCCGAGGACGAGTTGCGGGCTCGGCTTGGCCGCCGCGTATGCGCCGCCGTCGAAGACCAGCTCCGCCGCATGGGCGACGAACGTGCCGTCGCGGTTCACGCCGGTGCGGAGGCGCATCGTCGCGGCGTGCCGGGTGCTGGTCGCGGCGAGCTCGTCGCTGTAGGGCAGCACCGCCCGGACCGGCCGGCCGGTCGCCCGGGCGAGGAAGTAGAGGGGGAACTCCAGCGCCGAAAGGCCCTTGCCGCCGAAGTCGCCGCCGACGAACGCGTTGTCCACGACGATGCGTTCGGCCGGCAGGTCCAGCGCGGCGGCCATCTGCCGCGCCAGCGCGAACGGCTCCTTGCTCGTGGAGACGACTCGCACCGTGCCGTCGGGCTCCAGCCACACCACGGCCGCGTGTGGCTCGAGGAACCCGCAATGGTGTCGGGGGGTGCTGAACGTCGACTCCACGACGAGGTCCGCGGCGCTCAGTGCGCCCTCGATGTCGTCATCGCCTCTCGCGACGACCAGATTCCCCTGCACGTTCGGGTGGGCGACGACGGGACGCGGCCCCCTCAGCGTGCGATAGCCAGCGGCGTCCGGATGCAGGACCGGTGCGTCTGGCGCGAGCGCGGCGGACGGGTCGTGAACCGCGGGCAGCTCCTCGTACTCGACGTCGACGAGCCGAACAGCCTCGTCGACGAGCTCGCGGCTCTCCGCCGCCACCGCGACGACGCGTTCGCCGATGAAGCGGACGACCTCGGTGGCCAGGACCGGCCAGTCGAGCAGGTTCCTGCCGAACCGCGCACCGCCGATGCCGGCGCCGGTCAGCAGCGCGTGCACGCCGGGCAACGCGCGCGCCCCGCTCGTGTCGATCGCGGCGATGCGCGCGTGCGGGTAGGGACTCGACACGAAGCCCGCCCAGAGCGCACCCGGCACGGGGACGTCGTCGGTGTAGCCGGCGGCGCCGCGGACCTTGAGCGGCCCCTCCAGCCTCCGTTCGGGCGAGGAGAACGTCACCGGCGCGGACGTGTCGGTCGTCATCGGCTCTCCAGCTCGGATCGGAGCAGCCGGCCGAGCAGCCGGCGTACGCACACCACCGCCGCGTCCTCCTTGTACGACGCCGAGCCGCGCGCGTCGCTCATCGGGTCGACGTCCCGGCGCACGAGCTCGGCGGCGTCGCCCAGATCGCCCGGCGTGACGTGACGGCCGACGAGGGCGGTCTCCACGCTCGTTGCGCGCACGGGGGTCGGCGCGACGGCGCCGAGGGCGACGCGGATCCCGGCGACGCGGTTGTCCACCACGTCGACCACGGCCGCGACCGAGACCGTCGCATAGTCGTCCGCCGTTCGCGGCAGGAACTTCAGGTAACCGCCCCGCATTCCGGGCGCCGGTGCGGGCACCGCGACACCGGTGATCAGTTCGCCCGGGCGCAGCGATGTCTCCAGGTAGCCGGTGAACAGGTCCGCGACGGGCAGCCGGCGGACGCCGTCCGGGCCGGCGACGTCCACCCTGGCGTCGAGCGCCAGCAACGCCGGCGGCAGGTCCTGGGCGGGGTCCGCATGCCCCAGGGTGCCGCCGACCGTGGCCTGGTTGCGGATCCGTACCGTTGCGACCCGATGAGCGGCCTCCGCCAACAGCGGTACGTCGCACAGCTGCGGTGCGGTCTCGACGTCGCGCAACGTGGTGAGCGCGCCGACCCGCACCGTGCCCGCGCCGTCGGCGTCGATCCCGCGCAGCTCGTCGAGCGCGCGGATGCCGACGACGTGCTCCGG
Source organism: Streptosporangiales bacterium (assembly GCA_036378185.1). Classification (GTDB taxonomy): domain Bacteria; phylum Actinomycetota; class Actinomycetes; order Streptosporangiales; family WHST01; genus WHST01. Next base: position 13,246 of record DASUWX010000074.1, read on the forward strand.
TGCGAGCAACCCGAGGCGGTTCAGGAGCATCACGGACGTGCCACCGGCCAGTACCTGCGTCTCGTCGCCGTACCGCGCGAGCAGGGCGATGGCCTCGGCCAGCGACGCTGCCGGGTGGAAGGCGAACGACGTCATCGCTCGCCACCGGACGCTGCCTGCACCGCCCGGACGATGCCGTAGTAGCCGGTGCACCGGCACAGGTTGCCCTTCATCCAGTCGGTGATCTCGTCCGCGCTCGGGTTGGGTCGTTCGTCCAGCAACGCCTTCGCGGCCATGACCTGTCCCGGCGTGCAGATGCCGCACTGGAACCCGCCGTGCTCGATGAAGGCCTGCTGGATCGGCGCGAGCGCACCGTCCGGACCCGCCACACCCTCGACGGTGGAGACGGACGCCCCGTCGAGATGCACGGCGGGAACGAGGCACGCGGACTGGAGCCGGCCGTCGACGATGACGCTGCACACACCGCACACGCCCACGCCGCAGCCGAGCTTCGTACCGGTCTGGCCGAGCCGGTCGCGGAGCACCTCGACCAGTGACGACGAAGCGTCGACGAGGACACGCACCGGCTCGCCGTTCAGCCGGAACTCGACCGCATGCTCGGACACTCGTCGGCCCCTTACCCGGCGGGCGGATGGAGGACATCGTCACCGAGAATGAGACGTTAGCAGGTGGTATACACTCACATCCAGCAGTACACCGGCAGTCCATCGAACAGTAGTAGGAGATGGCCCCGATGGCTCGAGCAACGGCATGCCGTGACGGTCGCCGGTGGTGAGCTTCGTCCGGTGCGCGACCGTCGCCGATGCCGTCGCCGCGGTTCGGGGCAGTGACGGAAGGGCGAAGTTCGTCGGGGGCGGCACTGCGCTCGTGCTCCTGATGCAGATGCGCCTGCTGGAGTTGGACACCCTGGTAGGGGTGAGCGCCGTGACGGACGTGCCGGGTTGGCGTGAGATCACCCGGCGAGGCGACACGCTGCGGATCGGCGGCGGCGTGACCCTGTCCGAGATCGCGGCATCGGCGTCCGTGCGCAGGTACGCGCCGAGCCTGGCCCGTGCCGCGAGCGTCGTCGGGAACGTCCGCGTGCGCAACATGGCGACGCTCGCCGGCAACATCGCGGAGGCGGACTACGCGTCCGACCCGCCCGCGGTCCTGGTGAGCCTGGACGCGTCCGTCGCCGTTCACGACGGCGTGCGGCAACGGGCCGTCGCCGCACGGGACGTCTTCACCGACTTCTACACGACCAGCCTCGACGAAGCCGACCTGGTGACCGGCGTCAGCGTCCCCGTGGTCGACGGCGCGGTCAGCACCTATCGCAAGTTCGCCAGCAGGTCGGTGGAGGACCGGCCGTGTGTCGGCGTGGCGGTGAGCGCGCGGTTCGAGGACGGTGTGGTCGATGCGCTGGAGGTCGTGCTCGGCGCGGTGTCCGGCACCCCGCAACGGTGGCCCGGGATCACGGAGCAGGCCATGGGGAGGCCGTTGTCCGGGGCCGTCGTCGCGACGATCGCCGACGGGTACGCCGACGCCGTCGACCCGATCGCCGACGTCCGCGGTTCCGCCTGGTACCGGCGGGAGATGGTGCGGGTCAACGTGCGGAGGGCACTCGAAGAGGTCGCGGCGAGAGCCGCCGGTCGTGCCGATGACTGAGCACACGACGACTTCGCGGCGGGTGACGGCCGACGCGCGGGACCGCGTCGCCGGCCGGTTCCGGTTCGCCGTGGACCGGCGGGTCGAGGGATCCGTGCACGCGTGCGCTGTCCGCAGTTCCGTCCCGCACGGGACGATCACCGCGATCGACGTCGGCGAGGCGAAGACCGTCGACGGGGTCCTCGCCGTCGTCACGGGTCTCGACGTCCGGGACGACCCGTCGATCACCGCCGTGCACGGCGAGACCAGGCAGGACCAGCCGGTGTTGGCGTTCGACAAGGTGCGCTACGTCGGTGAGCCGGTGGCCGTCGTCGTCGCGGAGACCCGCGCCGCCGCCGAGGACGCGGCCGCGCTCGTCGACGTGGAGATCGACGAGCTGGACTTCGTGGTCGACCACGACCGGGCCGGGGAGCCCGGTGCCCCGGTGCTGCACGAGGAGTGGCCCGACAACGAGTGCGGTACGTGGACGCTACGGCACGGCGACGCCGAGGCGGCCATGGCGCGGGCCGAGGTGGTGCACCGGGCCACCTACCGGTCGCCGGCGGCCAACCATGCGCCGATGGAGCCGCACGTCGCGACGGCGGCGTGGTCGCCGGACGGGAGCCTGCAGGTGTGGACGAGCACCCAGTCGCCCTATCCGGTCCGCCGCAGGCTCGCCCGGATCTTCCGGCTCGCGGAGGACCGGGTCAGGGTGTGCGTGGACCCCCTCGGCGGCGGGTTCGGGGCGAAGCTGGACCTGCGCCTGGAGGCGTTGGTCGCGTTGGGTGCGCGGGCCGTCGGGCGCCCGGTGCGGATGGAGCTCCGCCGCGACGAGGTCTTCATGACGGCGTCGAAACACGCGGCCACCGTGACGGTCACGACTGGTGCCGACCGCGACGGAACGCTCCGTGCCCGGATCGTGGACATCGTCTACAACGGCGGTGCCTACGCGCTCTCGACCCCTCGATCGACGAGAACCGGCATGATCCGCTCGCCCGGGCCCTACGCGATACCGGACGTGCTGTGCCGGGTCGTCGGCCGCTACACCAATACCGTACCCGCCGGTCCGTTCCGCGGGGCCATGACGGGACAGGTCTGCTGGGCGCACGAGTCCGCGACGGACGAGCTGGCCGCGTTGTTGGACCTGGACCCGGTCGAGCTCCGCATGCGCAACGTGCTCCGTGACGGCGACGTGTTCGCGACCGGCGAGGCGATGCGCGACATGCGTTATCGGGATCTCGTCGAGGCCGCGGCGAACGGTGTCGACTGGGACGCGGAGACCGGCCCGGCGCGTCCGGGCTCGGCGAGGGGCAAGGGCGTGGCGGTCGTGCTGAAGAGCACCCGGACACCGTCGCGCTCCGAGGCGCACGTCGTCCTGGACGCGACGGGCCGGGTCACCGTCCGGACGAGCTCGGTGGAGATGGGCCAGGGCGTCCACCTGTCGATGGCGGAGCTCGTCGCGGCGCGGCTGCGGATGCCCGCCGACGACGTCTTCGTGTCCACGGTCGACACGGACCGGACGCCGTTCGACACGACGACGAGCTCGAGCAGGTCGACCCTCACCATGGGCACCGCCGTCGAGCTCGCCGCGGACGACCTGCGGCGCCGCCTCGACGAGCTGGCGACGGCGCGACGTCCCGGCGGCGGCGTGCCCGTCCACGCCGACGGTGCCGTGACCCTCGGCGGGCCGCAACCCGTCGTGCTGCGCTACGCGGACCTGCTCGCCGACGCCGGCCTGGACGAGCTGGTCGGCACCGGCTGCTACCAGTCGCCTCCGGGAGCGGGAGAGCTGGATCCCGAGACGGCGCAGGGGATGCACACCGTCAGCTGGCACCAGGGGGCGGTGGCGGTCGAGGTGGAGGTCGACGTCGAGACCGGCCGCGTCCGCGTCCTCCGCGCACACGGAGCGAGCTACGCGGGGCGTGCCGTGGACGAACGGAGGATCCGCAAACAGACCGAGGGCGGCATGATCTTCGGGCTCGGCCAGGCGTTGATGGAGGAGGTCGTCTACGACGACGGCCAGCCGGCGAACCCGAACCTCTCGGACTACCAGATCCCGTCGATCCTCGACGCGCCGGAACGGATCGCCAGCACGGTGCTGACCGACCCCGACCCGGCCGCGCACCCGCACGGCGTCGGAGAGGACACCGTGCCGCCGATGGCCCCGGCCGTGGCGAACGCGATCTTCGCGGCGACGGGCGTCCGGATACGCGAGCTCCCGCTCACGCCCGAGAAGGTCCTTCGTGCCATCCGGGACGCGGCGGCGGTGACGCCATGACCTCGGTCGGGTTCCGCCTGAACGGCGCGGAGGTGGCGTTCGACGTCACCGGCCGCGAGACCCTGCTCGAGACCCTGCGCGACACGGCCGGCACGACCGGCGTCAGGTACTGCTGCGGCATCGGCGTCTGCGGCACGTGCACCGTGCTGCTCGACGGCCTGCCGGTGAGCTCCTGCCTGCTGCTCACCGTCATGGTCGAGGGCCGCGAGGTCGTCACCGCCGAAGGAGCCGGCGAACGTCCTACGGCACTCGCGCAGCGGGTCGACGACGCGTTCGTCGACGCCCAGGCGTACCAGTGCTCGTACTGCATCCCGGCCATGGCGCTGAGCGTGCGGGGCCTCCTGCAGCAGGATCCGGGGATGGACGAGGACGAGCTCAAGACCGCCCTCGGCGGCAACCTGTGCCGATGTGGTTCCTACCCCCAGGTGCTCGACGCGGTCAGGCGACTGGTCGGCACCCCCGGTCGACGTGGAGGAGAGCAGGACGGATGACCCATTCGCTGCAACTGAGCCTGGCGGTCGGCGACTACGACATCACCCGTCCGCTCATCGACGGCGCCGTGTCCCCGCAGGGCGTCGATCTGGTCACCGTGACGGCGCCCTCGCCACAGCGACACTGGCGGATGTTGACCCAGCGCGAGTTCGACATCGCGGAGCTGTCCCTCGGCTCGTACGTGGCCCGGCGCAGCAGGGGTGAGGACGATCTCGTCGCGGTGCCCGCGTTCCCGCACCGGCGCTTCCGGCACGGGTACGCCTTCGTGTCCGCCCGGTCGGGCGTCGCGACACCGGCGGATCTCGTCGGGGAGACCGTCGGCGTGCGGAGCTGGCAGACCACCGCCGGTGTCTGGCTCCGCGGCATACTCGCGGAGCATCACGGCGTGCCCACGGAGAAGGTGCGGTGGCTGGCGCAGGACGCCGAGGACGTCCCGCTCGCGCTGCCGGAGGGGCTCACGCTCGACCGGGTTCCGGACGGGCGGAAGGTGACGTCGATGTGCGCCGAGGGCGAGATCGCGGGCCTGGTCTATCCGGAGCTGCCGGAGCAGGTGCTGGCCGGCGACGGCACGATCCGCCGGCTGTTCCCCGACCCGAAGGCGGTCGAGCAGGAGTACTACCGGAGCACCGGGATCTTCCCCATCATGCACGTGGTCGCGATCCGCGCCGAGCTGCTCGACCGGCACCCGTGGCTGGCGCGCAGCGTGCTGGACGCCTTCACCGAGGCCAAGGCGATCGCGCTGCGCCGGTTGGCAGACCCCCGCAAGGTCAGCCTCGCGTGGCTGCGCGCGTTGCAGGAGGAGGAACGCGACCTGCTCGGCCCGGACCCGTGGCGGTACGGGTTCGACGACGTCAACCGGAACACCCTGCAGACGTTCGTCGACTACGCGGTACGCCAAGGGGTCGCCGTGAAGCCCGTCTCTCCGGAGAGCCTCTTCCACCCGGCGACCCTGGAAGAGCCGCCGAGGTACGTGTGAAACGCGACTACGCGGAGGAGGCGCGCCGATGACGGTGTTACCCGACGCCCTCCGCCGCTCCGCTCCTCGCTCGGTCGCGATGGTCGGGCCAGTGATCGGCGGCCGGTTCGCTGCGATGCTCACTTTGGAGGACGTCTCATGACACTGTCCGTATCGCTGGCGGTGGGCAGGTCGGACCTGAACCAGGCACTGCTCGACGGCCGGGTGACGGTGCCGGGCACCGACCTCACCGTGCTGAGCTACCCGTCGCCGGAACGGCACTGGCGGATGCTGCGCCGCGGCGACTTCGCCGCGGCCGAGGTGTCGCTCGGCGCGTTCCTCGCGGTGCACGAGCGGGAGCCGGACCGGTTCGTCGCGATCCCCGCGTTCCCGCACCGCAGGTTCCGGCAGTCGTACGTGTTCGTCGGCGACCGGTCGACGGCACGGCGGCCCGAGCAGCTCGCCGGGGGGCGGATCGGGCTGCGCACGTGGACCAACACGGCGGGAGTCTGGACCCGCGGCATCCTGCAGGACGAGTACGGCCTCGACCTGCGGGAGATCCGGTGGGTGCTGCAGGACGAGGACACCGCGGGCGAGGGCGGCCTGCCGTCCGCGTTCCGGATCGAGCGCGTGCCGCCGGGCGAGACCGTCGTCGACCTCACCGCGCGAGGTGAGCTCGACGCGCTGATCTATCCGGAGATCCCGGACGTGCTCGGCGACGGTGTGCGCCGGCTCTTCGACGACAGCCGCGCGGAGGAGATGGCGTACGTCGAGAAGACCGGCCTGTTCCCGATAATGCACCTCGTCGTGCTGCGCGCCGACGTCGTCGACGCGCATCCCTGGCTGGCCCGCGACCTGTTGACCGCGTTCCGCGCGGCCAAGGACATCGCGCTCGACACGGTCCGCGACCCGCGCAGGGTATGCCTGGCCTGGGCCAGGGACAGCTACGAGCAGCAGCGGCGGCTGATGGGACCCGACCCCTGGGCGTACGACGCCGGCACGAGCGCGCCCGCGCTGGAGACCGCGTTCCGCTACGCGCAGGAGCAGGGCATCATCGGTGCGGCTCCGGCGGTGGACCGACTGTTCCATCCGTCCACGCTGGACCGGCCGCCCCGGTACGTACGTGCCTGACGGGTCGCGCCATCACTGGTGGGTGCTGTCCGTCACCGGTCTCGGCGTGCTGCTCACCGGGCTGAACACCAGCACGCTCGCCGTCGCGCTCCCCGTCGTCAGCCGGCACTTCCACGCCACCGCCACCCAGGCGAGCTGGCTGCTGCTGTCCTACATGCTGGTCACGACGGTGCTCATCCTGTCCTTCGGCCGGGTGGCGGACATCGTCGGCCGGCGGCAGATGTACATCGCGGGCCTCGGCCTGTTCACGCTCGCGAGCCTGCTGGCCGGGTTCTCGCCGAACGCGGACGTGCTCGTCGGGATCCGTGCGCTGCAGGCGGTGGGCGCGGCCTCCATCATCACCAACACCACGGCGATCCTCACCGACGCCTTCCCCGCGCGCCAGTTGACCCTTGCTCTCGGGCTCAACGTCACGATGATCTCGGGTGCGCAGGTGCTCGGACCGCTCGTCGGCGGCTTCGTCGCGACGACGGCGGGCTGGCGCGCGGTCTTCTGGTTCAACGTCCCCGTCGGTGTCGCCGGGCTGGTCTGGGCGGGTCTCGTGCTGCGGCGCAACTACGGCTCGGGCGGGAGGCGCAGGGGTGAGTCGTTCGACGTCCTCGGCGCGGTGCTGTCCTTCGTCGTCATCGGTGCGCTCGTCCTGACCCTGTCCGAGGGCGGGGCGATCGGCTGGGCGAGCTGGCCCGTGTTCGCCGGCGCGATCTGTTTCGTCGTGTTCACGCCGTTGTTCGTGTGGACGCAGCTGCGCCGGATCCATCCCCTGGTCGACCTCTCGCTGCTCGCCGACAGGGAGCGCGCGATGGCGTACCTCGCCAACCTGCTCCTCTCCGTCGCCCGGTTCGCGATCGTGATACTCGCCTCGCTGTACGTGCAGGCGGCGCGCGGCACCGACTCGTTCCACGCCGGCCTGCAGGTCCTGCCGGTGGCGTTCGGCATGATGGTCGCGTCACCGGTCGCGGGCCGGCTCGCGGTGCGCGTGCCCGCCCGGGTGCTCTCCACGGTCGGGCTCGGCGTGGTGGCGGCGGGGCTCGCCGCGCTCGCGGTGGTGATCAGCCCGGAGATCGGCTACCCGGCGCTGACGGCGATCCTGTTCGTCATCGGCGCGGGCTGCGGCTTCTTCCAGAGCCCGAACACGAGCTCGATCATGGCGAGCGTCCCGGCCGACCGCCGCGGCATCGCCAACGGCATGCGGTCGACGTTGCAGAACGCGGGCTACGTCTCCAGCACCGCCCTGACGCTCGCGATCGTGACCGGGCCGCTACGTCCCGCCGAGAAGTCCGCGGCGTACGCCGGCGAGCTCTCCCGGCTGCCCGGCGCCGACCTCGACGCGTTCACCGGCGGGTACCGGATCGCCCTGCTGCTGCTCGCGGTGCTCACGGCGGCGGGCGCCGGGGTGTCGCTGATGCGTAGCGGTCGCCGGGAGGGCGGTGCGGCGGTTGACTGAGGAACGCCGGGACGATTACGGTATTCATGTGTATACCGACGGGTGCGGCAGATGATCTCGGACTTCGCACTCGTCCGTCCCCGTACGGTCGCGGACGCGTTGGCGGCGATGGCACACGGCGGCGTGCCGTACTGCGGCGGCACCGAGCTGCTCGCGGCCATGCAGCTGGGCATGCTGGCACCCGACGTGCTCGTCGACCTCAAGCGGCTGGACGCGCTGTCCGGCATCGCGCGGGACGGCGACCGGCTCGTGATCGGAGCGACCACCCGGCATGCCGACATCGCGTCGTCGGAGCTGGTCAGGAGCGACGCGCCCGTCCTCGCGACGGCGTGCGGGGCACTCGGCAACCAACGGGTCCGGGCGACCGGCTCGATCGCGGGCAACCTCTGCTTCGCGGAACCTCGTTCCGACGTCGCGACCGCGCTCGCCGCGTTGGGCGCCGAGGTCGTGCTGCAGTCGGCACGCGGCGAGCGCACCGTTCCCGTTGCGGAGTTCCTCGAGGGCGCGCTCACGACGGTGCGCGACGACGACGAGCTCCTGGTCCGGGTGCTCGTCCCGCGCGCGACCGGGCCGCAGGTGTACCTGCGGTTCCAGCCGGCCGAGTACCCGACGGTCAGCGTCGCCGCGGTCCTGCGTCCGTCCCGGCCGGATCCCGTCGGCGTCGTCGTCGGTGCCGTCGGTGAGCGTCCGTACGTGACCTGGGCGGCGAGCCCCGAGGCCGTCGACGCCGACGCGATCGCCGCGCACGTGGACGTCATCGAGGACCTGGGCGGGGCCGAGGACTACAAACGGCACCTCGTCGGCGTCTTCGTCCGGCGGGCCGCCGCGGAGCTGGCGCAGCGGCCCGCGGGAGAGGAGCGCGATGCCTGAGACCACCGTGTGCACCGAGGTGAACGGGCGACAGGTCGAACGGCGGGTGCCGACCCGCGCCATGCTCGCCGACCTGCTCAGGGAGCAGCTGGGGCTCACCGGCACCAAGGTGAGCTGCGGCACGCAGGTCTGCGGCGCCTGCACGGTCCTGCTCGACGGGCGGCCGGTGAGCTCGTGTTCCTACCTCGCGGCCGACGCGGACGGCGCCCGGGTCACGACGGTCGAGGGGCTCGCCGACGGCCCCGAGCTGCATCCGCTGCAGCGCGCCTTCGTGGAGCACACCGCCCTGCAGTGCGGCTACTGCACGCCGGGCTTCCTGATGTCCGCCAAGGCGTTGCTGGACGCGAACCCGGACCCCACCCGCGACGAGGTGGTCGACGCGCTCGACGGGACGATCTGCCGCTGCACCGGCTACCTGCCGATCGTCGAGGCGGTGCTCGACGCCGCACGCGAGCTGCGCGGCGAGCGCGACACGCCCGCGCACGAGCCGGCCGGGCAGAGGTCGTACGTCGGCGTGGCGGTGCCGCGAGTGGACGCGGACGCCAAGGTGCGCGGGGCCGCCCGGTTCGCCGTCGACAGCTCACTTCCCGGCATGCTGCACGGTCACGTCGTCCGTTCGGACCAGGCGCACGCGCGCCTGGTCGGCGTGCACACCGAGACGGCCCTCAAGGTCGCCGGCTGCGTCGCGGTCGTCACCGGCGCGGATCTCGCCGGCCTGTACCCGCGGTTCGGCCACATCGTCCCCGACCACCAGATACTCGCGCTCGACCGCGTGCGCTACTACGGCGAGCCGGTGGCGCTGGTGCTCGCCGAGGACAGGCACGCCGCGGCGGACGCCGCCGCTCTCGTCGAGGTCGAGTACGACGAGCTGCCCGCGGTACTGGACGTCGAGGCGGCCCTCGCCGACGGCGCCCCGCTCGTCCACGAGCATTCGTACTCCGGCGACTCGATCACGCCGGTGACGGTGACAGGCGACGGCGAGCCCAACGTCGCCGCCGTCTCCGAGCGCCACTGGGGTGACCCCGATCGCGCGCTCGCGGAGGCGGACGTCGTCGTCGAGACGCGCACACACCACCCGATGCTCTACGCGTACGCGATGGAGCCGTACAACGCGGTCGCGACGTTCACCGACGGCAGCCTCGAGGTCGTCTCGCCGGCCCAGCACCCGTTCATGGTCGCGCGCGACCTGGCGCGGGTGTTCGGTCTCCCGCACAGCCGGGTCCGCGTGTCCGCGCCGTTCATCGGCGGCGGCTACGGATCCAAGTCGTACACGAAGATCGAGCCGCTGGCAGCCGTCGGCGCATGGTTCACGAACCGCCCGGTGCGGGTGGCGCTCGACGTCGAGGGGTCCATCTACACCACCCGCGCCGACAGCGCGGACGTGCACATCCGCAGCGGGTTCACCGCCGACGGGCGGCTGCTGGTACGCGACGTCGACGTGGTGCTCGACACCGGCGCGTACGCGGACAACAGCCCGCAGGTGCTGCAGAAGGCCGTCGCCCGGTGCTTCGGCCCGTACCGCATCCCCAACGTGCGGGTGCGCGGGCGCGCCGTCTACACGAACACGGCGCCGGCGTCGTCGTATCGCGCACTGGGTGCGTTCCAGACCAACCTCGCCGGCGAGACGAACATGGACGTCGCCGCCGAGCGGCTCGGCATCGACGCGGCGGAGCTGCGCCGGCGCAACCTGGTGCGGCGCGGCGAGGAGTTCATCCCCGGCCTCAGGCCGATGGACGCAGACCTCGTCGCCGACCTGGACGAGATGGTCGAGCGGTTGCGCCCCGAGACGCGCGACGGGAGGCTGCACGGCGTCGGGTTCGGCTGCGGAGCCAACGAGGGCGGCTCGTATCCCACGTCGACGGCCATGGTGCGGATCGCGTCGGACGGCTCCGCCCTCGTGCTCTCGGGTTCCGCGGAGATGGGGCAGGGGAGCAGAACGGTGCTCGCCCAGATCGCCGCGCAGGAGCTCGCGCTGCCGTTCGACCGGATCCGGGTCATCCAGTCCGACACGGCCGGCACGTCGTTCGAGCGCACCACCGGTGCCAGCCGTACCACGACGCTCGCCGGTCTCGCGGTCCTGCGTGCCTGCGCGGACGCGCGCGAGAAGCTCCGCGCGATGGCGGCCGAAAGCTGGGACGTCGACGCCGACACGGTGACCGTCGAGGACGGGCGCGTGCGTGCCGGCGACCGGGACGCCGGCTACGCCGACGTCGTGCGCGCGTGGTTCGGCCCCGGCGGCGGCGAGGTCGTCGGGCTCGGGCTGGTGCGCAAGACGGGCGAGCTCGCGAAGCTTCCGGTGTTCTGGGAGATCGGCATGGTCGGCGTAGCCGTCGGCGTCGACCCCGACACCGGACAGGTCGACGTCGACCAGCTGGTCACGGTCGCCGACGTCGGGTTCGCGATCAACCCTGCCGGCGTCGAGGGACAGGACCTCGGCGCCGCCGTGCAGGGCATCGGCGGTGCGCTGTCCGAGGAGCTCGTCTACGACGGGCCGCAGATCGTCAACGCGAACATGGTCGAGTACCGCGTCCCACGGGTGGGCGACGTGCCCGAGCGCTACGACTCGTACATCGCCCAGCGGCGCGACGGCGCAGGACCGTACGGCGCCAAGGGCGGCGGCGAGGGTGCCCGGATACCCGTCGGCGGCGCCGTGGCCGCGGCGGTGGCGAGGGCCGTGGGCGCGTGGCCGGATCGGCTGCCGTTGACGCCGGAACGCGTGTGGCGCCTCATGCAGCGTGCCGCCCGGCCGGACGACGCCGCGGAGGAGTGAGCGATGCGGACCGAGCACGTCGAGTTCTTCAGCGGCGCCGAGCGGGTGCGTGCCCTGTGGCGCACACCTGACGCCGAGGGACGCCACCCGGCGGTCGTGCAGGGGCCCGGCTGGCTGGGCCTGAAGGACGCCAAGGACTACGAGCGTTACCACCGCGGGTTCACCGACGGCGGGATCGCCGTGCTCGCCATCGACTACCGCGGGTTCGGCGAGTCGGAGGGCGCGCGGGGCGTCGTCTCGCCCGCCATGCAGCTGGCCGACCTGCGCAACGCCGTGTCGTACCTCACCACCAGGCCGGACGTCGAAGCGGAAGCCATCGGCGCGTACGCCACCGGCGGCACGGGCGGCGGCAACGTCGTCCTGCTCGCCGCGCGCGACCCGCGCGTCCGCGCCGTGGTCAGCCAGGTGCCGGTCGCCGACGGGCGCGACTGGCTGCACCGGATGCGCACCGAGTACGAGTGGATCTCGTTCCTCGACGAGCTCGAGGCGGACCGGCGGCAGCGGGTGCTCTCGGGCAAGAGCAGGCTCGTCGACCCGCGCGAGCAGATCATGGTGCAGACGCCCGAGCGGCGCAGCACGAACTTCAAGAAGGACGTGGACGCCAAGGTCACCGAACAGGTGCCGCTGTCCGTCGTCGACGACCTGCTCGAGTACCGCCCGCTCGACGCGGCGAAGGGCCTGCGCACTCCTCTTCTCGTCGTGGCCGTCGAGGGGGACGCCACCACTCCCACCGACCACGCGCTGGCGATCTACGAGGCCGCGGCCGGGCCGAAGAAGCTGCTGCTGCAACGGGGAACCTCGCACTATGCGGCGTACGCGCAGTACGCCGACGTGGTCATCCCCGAGATGGTCGCGTGGTTCCACGAGCATCTGCGGGTGCCACCGGACGTGCTGGTCCGTACCGAGGGCGAGGGATCCTGACATGCGGTTCGGTCTGCTGCTGCCGCACTTCGGCGAACACGCCGACGCCGAGACGATCGTCACCGGCGCGAAGACGGCGGAGTCGCTCGGCTTCGACTCCGTGTGGGTCCGCGACCACTTCCTGTTCGAGCCGCACGGCGAGTTCGAGAAGCCGAACGCCACCTTCTACGAGGCGCTCACCGTCCTGACCGCGGTCGGCATGGCGACGACCAGGCTGCAGCTCGGCACCGGCGCGCTGATCCCGTACCGCCACCCGCTGAACACCGCGTCCATCGTCGCCACGATGACGCAGTTCCTCGGCCCGCGGATCGTGCTCGGCTTCGGCACGGGGAACTTCGACAGCGAGTTCGCCGCTGCCGGTTACGGCGGCGTGCCGCGCGTGGAGCTGGTCGAGAGGAACGCCGCGATCCTGCGCGGGGCGTGGTCAGAGCAGGGCATCTCGTGGCATGACGACGTGTTCTCGTTCGACCACGCGGCACCCGAGCCGCGGCCCGCCGGCGGCACCGTCCCGCTGTGGTACTGCGGCAGCACGCCCCGGTCGGTGCGGCTCGCCGCGTCGACGTTCGACGGCTGGATGCCGGGCCGGATCTCCCTGCCGACACTGCGCAAGCGGGTGGGCCTGCTCGAGGACCTGTCCGCGGAGCAGGGCCGGAGCCGGCCGACGGTAGGCATCATCCCCACCGCGTCGATCGACCGCAGCCGCGAGGTCGCGCTCTCGCGGGTGGACATCAACGGCCTGCTCGCGTGGGCGAACAACGCCAGGTACTGGGTGAAGCCGGCGTCCGGCCGGTTCGAGACGCTCGACGACCTGAGCGGCGTGTTCATCCACGGCACGCCGGAGGACGTGCTCGAACAGTGCACCGAGCTCCGCGACGCGGGCGTGGACCACCTGGTCTTCGACTTCCGGCTCAGCGTCCCCGAGTGGGAGAAGCAGATGATCCTGCTCGGCGAGTACGTGCTGCCCAGGCTTCGCGATTAGCTCAGACGACGGTGGGAGAGGTGACCGGGATGCGCCAGGCGAGGTTGTTCGTCGCGGGCGAGTGGACCGACGGGACGACGACGTCGGACGTGCTCGACAAGTTCACCGGCGAGCCGATGGCGGTGCTGCATCACGCGTCCAGGGCACAGGTGGAACGCGCGACAGCGGCTGTGGCGGACGCGCAGGCGACGGTCCTCCCGCCGGCGCACGAGCGCGCGCGGATCCTCGCACGCGCCGCACAGCTGCTCGCCGAGCGCAAGGTGGCCGTCGCGGAGACGATCGTCGCCGAGGCCGGCTTCACCGTCGGCGACACGGCACGCGAGATCGACCGCGCGGTGCAGACCCTCACGCTCTGCGCCGAGGAGGCCGGCCGCATCCACGGCGAGATGGTCCCGCTCGACAGCAGCCCCGCCGGCGCCGGCCGGCTCGCGTTCACGATCCGGCGCCCGGTCGGCGTCGTCTGCGCCATCACGCCGTTCAACTCGCCGCTCAACACGGTGCTGCACAAGGTCGGCCCCGCGATCGCTGCCGGCAACGGCGTCGTGCTCAAGCCGGCGACGTACACACCGCTCACGGGGCAGCACATCGTCGAGATCCTGCTCGACGCCGGCCTGCCGTCGAACCTCATCGCGCTGCTCCACGGCGGTGGCAGCACCGTCGGTGCTTGGCTGCTGGAGGACCCGCGTCCCTCGTTCTACGCGTTCACCGGCAGCACCGAGGTGGGCGAGCACATCCGCGCCACGGTGGGGCTGCGGCGCAGCCAGCTCGAGATGGGCAGCCTGTCGAGCACCATCGTCTGCGCCGACGCCGACGTGCCGAGAGCGGTCGGCCGGTGCCTGGAGGGCGCGTTCCGCAAGTCGGGACAGATCTGCACGTCCGTGCAGCGGCTGTACCTCCAGGACGGCATCTACGACGAGTTCGCGGACGCACTCGTCGCGGCGTTGGCCGACCGCAGGGGTGGCGACCCCAGGGACGACAAGTCGTTCATCGGGCCGCTCATCAGCCTCGGCGACGCGGAGCGGGTGGCGAACTGGATCGAGTCGGCGGCCGACGCGGGCGCGAAGGTCCTCACCGGCGGCACGCGCACGGACCGCGTCGTGCAGCCGACCGTTCTCGCCGACGTGGCGCCCGACACCGACGTGATGTGCCGCGAGGTCTTCGGTCCGGTCGTGAGCCTGCGCCGCTTCGGCAGCGTCGACGAGGCCGTCACCGAGGCGGACGACACGCCTTACGGCCTCGCGCTCGGCATCTTCACCGACAGCCTGGAGACCGCGCTCGCGACGGCGGAGCGGATGCGCGTTGGTTCCGTACACGTCAACGAGACCTCGAACAGCCGGCTGGACGTCATGCCGTACACCGGGCTCAAGGCAAGCGGCATGGGACGCGAGGGCCCCCGCTACGCGATCGAGGAGATGACCGAGGAGACCCTGGTCACCTTCAGCCGCCGTCCCTGACGCACTCGTCCCGACGTCGTACGGGTCCGCGGGCTCGCCCGACGAGAAGGTGCCGGTGGTTGTGTAGTGGCGCTGGGCTGAACTTCCCTTGACGAGTCTGACCTTCCCTCGGTCTATAGGCCCAGGGAGGGTCGGAGTCACGGTGGGAAGTTCCCCGTCGATCACGTGAACGTGATCAACGGGGTAATCCCGCAAGCCCTGACACTGTGCCGGGCTCCCGGCCGCCCGCGGGGCCGACACAGTGTCGTGTCGGCGGACCGGTTCCCGACACTGTGCTCGTTGTGGCGGCGTCCGCGCCGCACCTACGTTGAGCCTGACTCACCCGGCGTCGCCGCCGGTTCCAGTGAGAAGGGGACGATCCATGGGCTCGACCGATCCACGTGCCGCCGACCTCGTGCTCCGCGGTGGCCGGTTGCTGACGATGGTCAGCCGGCCGGCCGACGCGAAGGCGGAGGCACTCGCCGTGCGGAACGGACGGATCGTCGCCGTCGGTACCAACCGGGACGTCGAGCGACTGGTGGACTCCACGACCGAGGTCGTCGACCTCGAGGGCCGCTACGCCATGCCGGGACTCGCGGACTGCCACGTGCACCTGGCCAGCGACGCCGGGCGCACCGCCGACTCGGTCGAGTGCCGGGACTTCTACGATCCGGGCATCAGGACGGTCGAGGACCTGCTCGACCGGCTGAGAGAGCGGGCGGCCAGCGTGCCGCCGGGCGGCTGGGTGATCGGCAGGGGCAGCCCGCTGCAGGACTTCCGGTTGCGCGACGGGCGGCTGCCGACGTGCGCCGAGTTCGACCGCGCCGCGCCGGACAATCCTGCGTACGTCTACTTCGGCGCGCACCTGGTGATCGCGAACACCAGGGCGATGGCCGAGCGGGGCATCGACAGGGACACCCCGAGCCCGCAGGGCGGCGTCGTCGTCAAGGACGCCGACGGCAACCCGACAGGGGAGTTCAGGGAGCGGGCGCAGTACCTGATCAAGGCGCGCGGCGCGAGCATCGGGCCGGAGGAGCTCGCCGAGCGCATCGCGATCGAGCTCGACAAGTGCAGCCGTCGCGGCGTCACCACCATCCACGACATCGTGACCGACAGGAACGAGATCCTCGCGTACCAGATGCTCGCGCGGGACGGCGTCCTGCGCGTCCGCGTGCACCTGATCATCCGGGTCATCGAGTCCAACTTCGCGAAGTGGAGTCTCGAGAACCTGGGCCTGATCCACGGGTTCGGCAGCGAGTGGCTGCAGATCGGCGGGATCAAGATGAGCATCGACGGGGGCTTCACGGGGAAGAACGCCGCGTTCAGCGAGCCGCTCGCGAACGACGACGGTCACGAGCACCCCGGGCTCGTCCGCATCGAGCAGGACGAGCTCGACGAGACCGTCGAGCGGTACCACCGGGCGGGCATGCGGATCTGCACGCACGCGATCGGCGACGTCGCTCTCGACATGATCCTGCAGTCATACGAGAAGGCGCAGTCGAAGTACCCCAGGCCCGACCACCGGCACCGCGTCGAGCACATGGGCAACTGGATGATGACGCCCGAGCGGATCGAACGTGCGCGCCGGATCAACCTGTTGCCGATCCCGAACCCGCCGTTCCTGTACTACATGGGCGACCCGCTGGTCGAGATGATCCAGAGCCGGGTGACGGAGCAGGGCTTCGGGTTCCGCAACATGTGGGACGCCGGTTTCCCGCTGACGTTCGGCTCGGACTCGCCCGGCTACTACACGGTCGACCCGCTCCGCGACCTCGGCACGGCGGTCGCCCACCAGACGTTGAGCGGCGCGCTCATCACCCCTGGCCAGTCGCTCACCCTCGCCGAGGCGCTGCGTTCGCAGACCGTCAACGCCGCGTACACCGGCTTCCGGGAGCGGACCGAGGGCACCCTCGAGCCCGGCAAGGTCGCCGACGTCGCGGTGCTGGGTGACGACCCGTTCTCGGTGCCGCCGGAACGGTTCGGCTCGCTGCCCGTCGACATGACGGTGTCGGGCGGCGAGATCGTCCACCGCCGGGACGCGGAGAAGGACGGCGTCCGCCTCGGCTGACGCCCGCCCGCAGGACACGAGCGAAGGAGCGCTGGATGGCCGCACGCGTCGACACCGTCTTCGAGAATGCGACGTTCCACACCATGCGCCGGCAGGGCGAGACCGTCGAGGCGCTCGCCGTCGCGGGCGGCGTGATCGTCGCGGCCGGGCCGCGCGCCGACGTGCGCGAGCTCGCCGGTCCCGGCACGGAGACGGTCGACCTCGGCGGGGCACACGTGTTCCCCGGCTTCGCCGACAGCCACGTGCACCTGCTCAAGGCGGCGCTCGCGGCGACCTACGAGATCGACCTCGACGGCTCGGGCTGCCGGTCCGTCGCCGACGTGCAGGACGCGGTGCGCAGCCGGGCGGCGACGCTGCCTTCCGGCACCTGGATCGTCGGTCACCAGCTGCGCGACGAGAAGCTCGCGGAACACAGGTACCCGACCCGGCACGACCTGGACGCCGCCACCATCGACCATCCGGTGCTGTTGAAGGCCACCGGCTCGCACATCTGCGTGGCGAACAGTCTCGCGCTGAGGCTCGGCGGCATCACAGCCGAGGTCCCCGATCCGCCCGGCGGCCAGATCGACCGTGACCAGGACGGTGAGCCGAACGGGATCCTGCGGGAACGGGGCAAGCTGCGGCTCAACCCGGGCGCGAGCGACTCGGTCATCCCCGACTACACGGAGGCGCAGGGCGTCGACGCGCTCGAACAGATCTCGCGCCGCCTGGTGCAGGCCGGCGTCACCTGCGTCGGCACGATGATCGTGAACGGGTCCGAGGTGCGGGTGCACCAGCGTGCCGCGCGGGAGCGGCGGTTCGCCCCGCGCACCAGGCTCATGTACCGCGTCATCGAGTCCGAGATCGACCTCGACGACCTCGACCACGCGGGCATCGTGACCGGCTTCGGTGACGACATGCTGCGCGTCACCGGCGTGAAGATGAGTATCGACGGCGGTTCGCTGCAGAAGAACGCCGCGATGTACGAGCCGTATCCGGGCGAGCCGGGTAACCGCGGCATCGTCCGGATCGACCAGGAGGAGCTCGACGCGACGGTCGCACGTGCGCACGCGCTCGGCCTGCGCAACGTCATCCACGCCATCGGCGACCGCGCCTACGACATGGCGCTGACCGCGATCGAGAAGGGCGTCGTCGCGAAGGGCGCGACCGACCACCGCACGAGGATCGAACACCTCGGCAACATCTCCGTGAGCACCGACCAGCTCGCGAGGGCGCTGCAGCTCCGTGTGGTCGCCTCGCCGCAACCCGGGTTCATCCACGTCTACGGCGACAAGTGGATCGACATCTTCGGCGAAGAGGAGGTCCAGCGCGGGTTCTTCCCGTTCCGCCGGATGCTCGACGCCGGGATCGAGATGATCGGCAGCTCCGACTACGGCATGACGCCGGTCGACTGCCGCGTCGGCATCCACGCAGCCGTCACCCGCAGGACCGCCGAGGGCACGAGCATCGGCCCCGGCCAGGCCATCACGCCGTACGAGGCGATCAGCCTCTACACAAGCAGGGCGGCGTGGTGCGACTTCGAGGAGGCGACACGCGGGACGCTCGAACCCGGGCGGCTCGCCGACCTCACCGCGCTGGCCGCGAACCCGCTCAGGGTGCCGGCCGACGAACTGCTCGAACTGCCGGTGACGGCGACCGTCATCGGCGGCGAGTCGAAGTACCGGAACGAGGACGGTGCATGACCATGCACGACGACCTGACCACCCTGGTGCGACGTGTCCGCCGCGGGCGGGCGCGTTCGGCGGCTCTCGCGGCCCTGCTCGCCCTCGCGGTCGTACTGCCGGGCGCGTGCAGCGGCGGCGGTGGCAGCAGCAGCGCCGCGGCGAACGGCGGGACCCTGACGGTCGTGAGCGAGACGGACACCGACTCGCTCGACCCGCAGAAGGTCACCGCGATCCAGGCGGCCATGATGCTCGACCACGTGTACGACACCCTAGTCGCCGTCGGGTTCGACCAGCAGAAGCTCTACCCGCTGCTCGCCGAGAAGTGGGAGATCAGCAAGGACGGCCTGACGTACACGTTCCACCTGCGCAAGGACGTGACGTTCTGGAGCGGCAAGAAGTTCGGCTCCGACGACGTCGTCGCCACGCTGGACAGGTTGCGTGACCCGAAGCTCGGCTCGGCGTCCGGGTACTACATGGACGCGGTCAAGACGATCTCGGCGCCGGACGCGAACACCGTCGTCCTGAAGCTCGAGCACCCGGACAGCTGGCTGATGCAGAACCTCTCCATGCCGTTCGCGTCGATGCTGAACGCGGACCGGCTGAAGAAGTACGGCGCCGACTACGGCAAGACGCCCGACCAGGTCGACGGGACGGGCCCGTTCAAGATCGAGTCGTGGCAGCCGAAGAACCAGCTCACCATGATGCGGAACGACAAGTACGAGTGGGGACCGTCGTTCCTGAAGAACCGCGGGCCGGCACACGTCGACAAGATCGTGTGGCGCGAGGTGCCGGAGGCGTCGACGCGCATCCAGGGCCTGCAGAGCGGTGACGCCGACATCACCCCCGCGACGACCGGGCTTGAGCCGTTCGTCAAGCAGGCCAGGGGCGACGCCGGCCTGAAGATGCTCGACGTGCCCAGCTACAACATCCAGTGGCTCGGGTTCAAGGTGAAGAAGCCGATCCAGTCCGACGTGCGGGTGCGCCAGGCGCTGAGCTACGCGATCGACAAGCAGGCCATCGTCGACGCGGTCCTGCTCGGGCAGGGCACCGTCGCCCACGGTTTCCTCGACCCGGCGATGCCGGACTACTGGAAGTCGCTGGACACGAACTGGTACAACTACGATCCGCGACGCGCCGAGCAGCTGCTCGACGAGGCGGGTTGGGTTCCCGGTCCGGACGGCATCAGGGCGAAGAACGGCACCAAGATGGTGTTGAACGTCTACGCCGGCACCGAGAGCAAGAACGCGCTGACGCTGATCCAGCAGGACTACCGCAAGATCGGCGTGAAGATGGTGCAGAACCTCGTCGACCGGACCACGCTCTACGCGATCCGGGCGACGGACAAGCCCGACCTCAACTTCGGCTGGGTGGCGTACCCGAACGCCGACCAGGTGCTCAAGTTCTACTTCGACTGCCAGAACCAGCCGTCACCCAACCGGTTCAACTACTGCAGCAAGGACACCGACAAGGACTTCGCCGACGCCAACGCGGCGCTGAGCGTGGCCAAGCGCAACCAGGCCTACATCAGGTCGCAGCAGAACATCTTCAGGGACGACCCCGCGGTTCCGCTGTACCACGTGAAGCTCACGATGATCACGTCGTCGAAGGTCAAGGGCGTGCGGCCGTACCCGCTGTACAACATCGGCCTCTACAAGTCGACCGACATCACCGTCGAGCACTAGCCAGCGTTCGTTGCCGGGAGGTGTGCGATGCCGACCTTCGTGCTGAGGCGACTCGGCATGCTGCCGATCGTGCTCTTCGGCGTCGTGCTGATCAGCTTCCTGATCGTCCACCTGACGCCGGGCGACCCGGCCCGGCTGATGGCCGGTGAGAACGCCACGGAGGCGGCGGTCGCGGCCGTCAGGCAGCGGCTGGGGCTCGACGATCCCCTCTGGACGCAGTTCTGGAGGTATCTGGGCGACGTCGTCACGGGCAACCTCGGCGGCAGCCTGATGACGAGCCAGCCCGTGTCGAGCGAGATCGCGCAGGCGCTGCCGCAGACGGCGAAGCTGGTCGGGCTCGCGCTCCTCGTCAGCACGATCGGCGGCGTCGTCTTCGGCGCGCTGGCGGCGGTCCGGGCGGGCGGGGTGTTCGACAAGGCGGTGATGGTCGCGGCCCTCGGCGGCATGTCCGTGCCCGGCTTCGTCATCGGGCTGGTGTTCGTCGTCGTCTTCGCGGTGAAGCTCGGCTGGTTCCCGGCGTTCGGCTCCGGTGCGGGCTTCTTCCAGGGCGGCTGGCGGAATGTGGTGCTGCCCGCCGTCGCCCTGGGCATCGGGCCGATGGGATCGGTCGCCAGGATGACGCGGTCGACCGTGCTCGAGGTCCTGCCCGAGGACTACGTGCGGACCGCGAGGGCACGGGGACTGCGCGAGTTCGCGGTCGTCACCAAGCACGTCGGCAAGAACGCGGCCATCCCGATCCTCACGCTGATCGGTCTCGACATCGGCTACTACCTCGGCGGCTCGGTGGCCATCGAGGTCGCGTTCGGCTGGCCGGGCATGGGTCGGCTCGCGGTGCAGGCGATCCTCAACAAGGACTTCCCGACGGTCCAGGGCACGGTCATGGTGTTCGCGCTCGGCTACGTCGTGATCAACCTCGTCGTCGACCTCATGTACGCGTGGCTCGACCCACGGGTGCGGTTGAGCTAGGGAGGAACCGCCATGACACTCCCTGTGCCGAGCCCGCGACCGGTGAGGGGCACCCGCACCGGGTCCGCGCCGAAGGCGGAGGCCTTCGCATGAGCGCCGGGGTGGACACCGCCGTCGCGACCGGCGCCGCGGACCGGGCCGCCCGCGGCCGCGGCCCCTGGCGGCAGGCGTGGGTGCGGTTGCGGCGCGACCCGTACACGCTGGCCGCCCTGTGCTTCCTCGCTCTCGTCGTCGTCCTCGCCGTACTGGCACCGCTGATCAGCCCGTACGACCCGCTGCAGACCGACCCGCGCGCGGCGATGCAGGGCCCGTCCGGCGAGCACTGGCTCGGTACCGACAACCTCGGTCGCGACCTGTTCAGCCGGCTGATCAACGGCGCACGCCTGTCGCTGGCCATCGGCGTGCTCGCCGCCGTCGTCGGCGCGGTCGTCGGCACGCTGCTCGGTGTGCTGGCGGGCTACGTCAGGGCGCTCGACGCCGTCATAATGCGGCTGGTCGACGTGGTCCTCGCGTTCCCGTCGATCCTCGTCGCCCTCGCGGTCGTCGCCGCGCTGGGCGGCGGCGTGCCGCAGACCGTCATCGCCGTCGCGGTCGCCAACGTGCCCAAGTTCGTGCGCCTGGTCCGCGGCCAGACGCTGGTGCTCAAGGAACGCGTGTACGTGGAGGCGGCGAGGAGCGCCGGGCTGCGCGGCTGGCGCATCGTCCAGCGGCACCTGCTGCCGCACCTGGTCGGCGTGGTCGTCGTGTACACGACCGTCCGGTTCGGCCTCGGCATCATCATCGGCGCGACGCTGGGCTTCCTCGGCCTGGGCGTGCCCCCTCCGGCACCGGAGTGGGGAGTGATGGTCGCCGACGCCCGGCAGTACCTGACCATCCACCCGATCATGCTGTTCGTGCCCAGTGTGGCGATCCTGCTCGTCGTGGTCGCGGCCAACCTGCTCGGCGACGGCCTGCGCGACGCGCTCGACCCGAAGACGCAACGGTTCGGCGGTGCGCTGAAGAAGCTCACGCTCGAGTAGTCCGTCCGGTGGAAGCCTTGGGAGAGAACATGACCGAAGACGTCCCGCTGCTCGAGGTCGACGACCTGCGCACCATGTTCAACTCCGAGAACGGCCCGGTCGCCGCCGTCGACGGCGTCACCCTGAAGGTCGACGCGGGCGAGGTCGTCGCCATCGTGGGGGAGAGCGGTTCGGGCAAGAGCGTCACCGCGCTCTCGGTCATGCGCCTGTTGCCGTCGGGCAACGGCCGCGTCGTCCGCGGCTCCGTCAAGCTGCTCGGCCGCGACCTGCTCGGCCTGCGCGAGGCGGAGATGCGCCGGCTGCGCGGCGGCACGATGTCGATGATCTTCCAGGACCCCGTCGCCGCGCTCAACCCGGTGTTCACGATCGGCGACCAGATCGTCGAGACCATCAGGCTGCACCTGGACGTCTCGCGCGCCGAGGCGCGCCGGCGTGCGGTCGACATGCTCGACCAGGTCGGCATCGTCGACCCGGAGACGCGGCTGCGGCAGTACCCGCACGAGCTGTCGGGCGGGATGTGCCAGCGCGTCATGATCGCGATCGCGCTGGTCTGCGACGCCCGCCTGCTGATCGCCGACGAGCCCACGACCGGGCTGGACGTCACGGTGCAGGCGCAGATCCTCGACCTGTGCAAGGAGATGCGGGCGCTGCACGACGTGGGCATCCTGCTGATCACCCACGACATGGGCGTCGTCGCCGACCTGGCGGACCGGGTGGTCGTCTACTACGCCGGCCAGGTCGTCGAGGAGGCGGCGGTGTACGAGTTCTTCCGGCGCCCGCTGCACCCCTACAGCGCCGGCCTGATGACCTGCATCCCCGACCCGTGGGCGCGGTCGGCGCGGATGCGCGTCATCCCCGGCACGGTGCCGCGGCTCGACGCGCTGCCGGCGGGGTGCAGGTTCAGCACCCGGTGCGAGTTCGCCACCGACGTGTGCAGAGCCCGGAACCCGGACCTGGTCGACAAGGGCGGCTCCCGTCGCGTCCGCTGCCATCGTGCCGACGAGCTGACGCTGCAGGGGACGATGGGATGAGCGATCCGGGGAACGTCCTGCTGTCCGTGACGGGACTCAGCAAGCATTTCGCGTCGCGCCGTGCGCGTCGCGGGAACCGTTCCGGCACTGCCGCCGCGGTCGTCAAGGCCGTCGACGACGTCTCGTTCGACGTGTTCCGCGGCGAGAGCCTCGCGCTCGTCGGGGAGAGCGGTTCGGGCAAGAGCACGACGGCGCGGCTCGTGCTGCGCCTGCTCGACCCCACGGCGGGCACCGTCGTGCTGGACGGGGTCGACATCACCCGGCTGACGGGCGGTGCGCTACGCCGCCGGAGGCGCGACATGCAGCTGGTGTTCCAGGACCCGTTGAGCAGCCTGAGTCCTCGGCTGACCGTGGCCGACATCGTCGCCGAACCCTTGCTCGCACACGGCATCGGCAGCGGACGCGCACGACGCGAGCGCGTGCGTGAGTACCTGCGGCTGGTGGGGTTGCAGGACGACGCACTCGACCGGTACCCGCACGAGTTCTCCGGCGGGCAGCGGCAGCGCATCGGCATCGCGCGTGCGTTGATCCTGGAGCCGCAGCTGGTGGTCTGCGACGAACCGGTGTCCGCGCTCGACGTGTCCGTGCGGTCGCAGATCCTGAACCTGCTGACCGACCTGCGCGGCAAGCTCGGCCTGTCATTGCTGTTCATCGCGCACGACCTCGCCGTGGTGCGCCAGGTGTGCGACCGCGTCGCGGTGATGTACCGCGGGCGGCTGGTCGAGGTGGCGGAGACCGGGGCGATCTTCGACCGTCCGATGCACCCGTACACGCAGACGTTGCTGTCGTCGATCCCGCTGCCGAACCCGTCGGTCCAACGCGACCGGAAACGGGTCGCGCTCGGCAGGGACAACGGTTCGCGCCCGGTCGCCGGAGGTTGCCGGTTCGCGCCACGGTGCGCCTACGGCGTCGGCGTGACGGACGAGCGCCGGCCCGTGCTCGCCGAGATCGAGCCGGGACACCTCGTCGAGGACTGCGCCTGCGTGACGTCGGGAGCCGCCCGCAGCGGTGCGACCAGGCCGGTATGAGCAGGCCGATGCGGTCGTCGGGATGAACGCACCGCGTCGGAGCGACCGACCCGCACGTGTGGCGACCGTCGGCGCCATGAGCGCCCTGATGCTCACGTACTGGATCAACAACACGATGCTGCGCCCGCTGATGGGACCGTACGCCGCCAGCCGGGGTGCGGATGCCGCGTTGATCGGCGTGGTGCTCGCTGCGTGGGCGTTGCCCGCGTGCCTGTTCGCCATCCCCATCGGCCTGCTCGCCGACCGTCGCGGCTACCGGGTGGTGCTGGTCGGCGGGTCGGCGCTCCTCGTCGCGGGGACCGGTCTGCTCGCGCTCATCAGGTCACCGCTGCTGTTGCTGGTCCCCCAGACATGCATCGGCGTCGGAGCGGTCGCCGTCTGGTTGTCCTTGCAGGGACTGATGATCGCGGCGCGCGGCTCGGGCGAGGAGAGCGTCGAGGCACGGCGCAAGCGGATCACGAACTACTCCGCGCTCGGGATGGTGGGGCAGCTGGTGGGCCCGGCGGTCGGCGGTTTCCTCACCGACCTGTGGGGCTACCGCGGCGCGTTCGCCGTCGCGGCCGTGCTGGCGCTGGGCTGTCTGGCCGCGAGTCTGGGACTGCCGAGGATCCCGCGCCGTGAGGAGGGCGGGGGTTCGGGTGAGCCGATGAGCGTCGGCGCGCTCGCGGGCTCGTTCCGCGGCGCCGGGCAGTTGCTGCGCGGCCCGGGCGTGCTGCTCACCATGGGTGCCTCGTTCTGCACGCTGTACCTGCTCGACGTGCGGAACGGCTTCCAGCCCCTGTACTTCCACGAGCTCGGCCTGAGTGCGTCGTTCATCGGGGTGCTGCTCTCGGTGAGCGGGCTGTTCACGTTGGTCGCGAGGGTCGTGGTGGTGCGGCTCATGAGCCGGTTCGCGAGCGGCACCGTCATCGCGATGACCATCGTCCCCAGCGCGGTGACCGTCTGCGGTGTCATCCTGTTCCACCAGCCGGTGGTCCTGTTCGTCCTCGCGGCGTTCGCGGCGCTGTTGCTCGGCGTGCTCCAGCCGATCACCCTCGCGCTCACCGCCGACTACACGACGAAGTTCCAGCGCGGCATCGGCGTCGGGCTGCGCATGGTCGCGAACCGGACCGCGCAGTGGGTCGATCCGACCGCCTTCGGAGCGTTGCTGACCTTCGGCGGTTTCACCGTGGCGTTCGGCGTCACCGGCGTGCTGATGGCCTCGGCCGGACTGGTGATGGGGATCTGCCTGAACGCACAGGCCAGGCGCTGATCGGTGCGGGCGTGTGCCCGCCCGTCACGCCGACTCGGAGGTGCGCACGGCCGTGTGCCGTTGCGCGTAACCGGTACGGGGAGCGGTGACGGGAAGGCGGGCGCTCTTGTCGCTCGTGCGGAACTCCTCCGCCGCGACGACTGCGAGGTGCAGGGACAGCCGGCGCTCGGGGTCGTCGAGGTCCGTCACGAGGACGTCCTCGATGCGGGCCAGCCGTTCGTAGAAGCCGGCCCTGGACAGGTGCGTCGCGGCCGCGGCGGCCTTCTTGTTGCCGCCCGCAGCGAGGTACGCGCTCAGCGTCCGGAACAGGCGGTCGTCGTGTGCGGTGATGCGCAGCAGCGGGCCGATCTGCTGCTCGACGTAGGAGTGCAGGCGACCGTCGTCCCGCAACAGGTGCAGGAGCCCGCGCACGCCCAGGTCCGCCATCCGGCGGTACCGGGGGCCGTCGATCGTCGGGGACACCGAGCTCGCGACGTGGTGCGACTCGACGAGGGACCGCCGCGCGCCGTCGAGGTCCGTGGTGGCGAAGCCGACGCCGATCGCGGGCCGCTCGACCGGAGCGCCGTGCGCCCACGCCGCGTTGTGCTCCCACATGGCCTGGGCGAGCCGCGAGAGCGCACGGTCCTCGTCCGCCTCGGGCGGCAGCGAGAGCAGAGTGCTGACCGTGTGCTCGTCGAGCGAGCCGACCAGCGCGGCGGCGTGCGCGCGCCCGGCCGCCTGCAGGACCGCCTCGCTCAGTTCCGCGCCCGCGGCGAGCCATGCGCGGGGCGGGCGGATGGTGACGCCGAGCAACCGGCGCCCGGTGAGGGGTATGCCGAGCGCGCCCGCGCGGGACGCGAGCTGCGCGTCGTCGTACCTGTGCTCGACGATCGCGTTGAGCAGGCTGCGTTCGGCGTGCCTGGCGAGGCTGTCGTGCTCGCGTTCGATCAGGTGCGTCAGGGCGACGGTGGTCGCGGCGCGCTCGGCGACCATGCGCTGGCGCGTCGTGGGCGGGTCCGCGCAGACGAGGACGAGACGCCCCCACTCCTCACCGCGAGCGGCCAACCGGGCACAGAGCAACCCGGTCGCGGCGTGGTAGGTGTGGCGGCCGGTCGAGACCGTGGCGCGCGAGCGCTGTTCCCAGCCCGTGAGGACGTCCTGCACCGCGTCGGTGGGCGAGTCGAACGCGACGACGCGATGGGACAGGTCCTCCAGGACGACCGGTACACCGCTGAGCCGCGCCGCCTCCCTGACGATGCGCGTGACGGTGGCGCCCTCGAGCGAGAGCTCGGTGAAGATCGCATGCAGCTGTTCGGCCGCGTGCAGCTTCTCGACCTGGCCGGTGATGATCCGCGAGTGCACGGCCTCGGCGACGTCGACGACGTGCACCTGGCGACTGAGGCCCACCAGCGGCAGGCCGTGCCGCTCCGCGGCGCCGGCCATGGACCCGGGCAGCGAGCGCCGGTGCCGAGGACCGAGCGCGACGAGCAGCCCCGCGGCGCCGGCGGCGGCCAGGTCGGCGACACAGGCCAGCTGGGCCCGCCGGTCGGTGGGAACGGCGGCACCGGCGGTGAGGACGAGCTCACCGTCGCGGAGCGTCCGCACGGCGTCCGGCAGCTCGCCGACGCGGAGCCAACGGACCTTCCGGCACAGCGCACGGCTGCCGGCGAGCACCGACGGCCGTGCGCGCCGGAGCGCATCCAGCTCGAGGACCTCAGCGACCGTCGGCAACCCCAGTACCACTCGCCCCACCCCTGACGTCGATCGCCACCCGCAAGAGCGATCGTACTACCGTCGTATGCAGGCGTATACAACTTCGCCGAACGTCACCGTTCCGGCGGTGTCAGTCCAGGTCCTCGGAGAGCAGCGACAGGTGCGCGTCCCGCCGTTCGGCGAGGTGCTCGCGCGCGATCCGCTCGGCCGCAGCGGTGTCGCGCGCGTCGATCGCCTCGACGAGCCCGCGGTGCTGCTCGCAGGTGCGCTCCCAGCGGCCGGGAGTCGACAGGGCGCCCGCCGGGTAGCGCGCGAGGTACAGCTCGAGCCGGTCGAGCAGCTCGGTCAGCGAGTCGTTGTGTGCCGCGCGCCAGACGGTGCGGTGGAAGCGCGCGTTGGTCTCCACCCTCGTGTCGAGGTCGTCGACGTTGTCGAGCTTGTTCAGCAACCGGTGCAGCAGCAGCAGATCGTGGGAACCGCGCCGTTCTGCGGCGAACCTGGCCGCCGACACCTCGAGGATCATGCGGGTCTCGTAGATGTCGAGGATCTCCTCGGGGGAGCGATCGCGCACGGTCAGGCCGTGCTTGGTCCGGTGGATGAGGCCGTCCTGGTCGAGGCGGGTGAGCGCCTCCCGGATCGGTGTCCGGCTCACCTCGCACCATTCGGCGAGAGCGGACTCGACGAGCGGTTGGCCGGGGAGGAACTCACCCGACTGGATCGCCTGCTTGAGCCGTTGGTAAGGCGTGATCCTCCTGATGGGTTCACGCCCTTGCGCTCGTCCAGAAGCGCGTGTTCGTGTCAATTCGGTTGCTCCAGTTGTGCGAGATGGACGGGATACCGTCGCATGCGATCGTTCCATACGTCGTCCGTGACCGGCTCTCCTCCTCCCCCTGCCCACCGGAAACCTGCGACTGCCGGGAGCAACGCCGACGGGGCGGAGTCCCCTCGGGACGAGTGTCCGGTAGCTCCTCCCCGTTCCTCCAACTGGCGCGGGCGCAGCCTGTACGAGCCCGTATGCCAACGTATACACTCTACCCACTACGGTTCGGACAGGGGAGGGGCATGAGCTCCCGAGACGCCACACCCGTGCTGTCGGTACGTGACCTCGTCACCGAGTTCCGGACCGAGGCCGGCGTCGTCGCCGCGGTCAACGGCGTGAGCTACGACCTGTTCCCCGGCGAGACGCTCGGCATCGTGGGCGAGTCGGGTTCCGGCAAGTCGGTCACGGTCATGTCGATGCTGGGCCTGGTGCCGAACCCGCCGGGGCGGGTGACCGGTGGCGAGGTCCTGTTCGGCGGCGTCGACCTGCTGAAGATCCCGGGCAAGCGGCTGCGCGACATACGCGGGCGCGAGATCGCCATGGTCTTCCAGGACCCGATGACGTCGCTGAATCCCGTGCACACCGTGGGGGTGCAGATCGCGGAGGCGCTCAGGGCGCACGACCGGAAGCTCAGCCGCAGGGCCTGCCGCGCCCGGGCGGTGGAACTGCTCGACCTGGTGGGCGTACCGAACGCCGCCGAACGGGTCAGGCAGTATCCGCACGAGTTCTCCGGCGGAATGCGGCAACGCGCGATGATCGCCATCGCGATCGCCAACCATCCGAAGGTGCTCATCGCCGACGAGCCCACGACGGCGCTCGACGTCACCATCCAGGCGCAGGTGCTGGAGGTCCTCCAGGCGGCACAACGCGAGACCGGGGCGGCCACCGTCCTCATCACCCACGACCTCGGCCTGGTCGCCGAGATGGCCGACCGCGTCATGGTCATGTACGCGGGCAGGGTGGTCGAGTCGGCGGACGTCTTCACGGTCTTCCGCGAGCCCCGGCACCCGTACACGGTGGGTCTGATGACGAGCCTGCCGCGCCTCGACGTCGACCTCGACCGGCTGGTGCCGATCAGCGGCCAGCCGCCCAACCTGATCTCGTTGCCGCAGGGCTGCGCGTTCGAGCCGCGCTGCCGGATCAGCCGGGGCCGGGAGGAGTGCACGCGGCTCACCCCGCCGCTGATCCGGGTCGGCGACGGGCACAGGTCGGCCTGCCACTTCCACGGCGAGCTGGCCGACACCGAGGCGATCCGGCGCGAGGTCGACACGGGAGCACTCGAGCGATGACCGGTGGTGACGCCATGGGCGAGACTGCGGTGGCCGGGGACCTGCCGGCAGGGGAGGAGATCCTCCGCGTCGAGGGCCTGGTCAAGCACTTCCCGATCCGGTCCGGTCTGTTGCGGCGCAAGGGCGACAGCGTCAAGGCCGTCAACGGCGTCGACTTCAGGCTGTGCGCCGGCGAAACACTCGGGCTGGTCGGCGAGTCCGGCTGCGGGAAGTCCACCACCGGACGCACCGTCATGCGGCTGCTCGAGCCGACAGAGGGCCACGTCTACTTCCGCGGCAAGGACATCACCCGGATGTCCCGTCGTGAGCTGAAGGAGGTGCGCCGCCAACTGCAGATCGTCTTCCAGGACCCGTACGCGTCCCTCGACCCGCGCATGACCGTACGTAGCATCGTCGCGGAACCGTTGCACATCAACAGGATCGGCAGCAGGGCCGAGCGGCAGGCACGGGTAGAGGAGCTGCTCGACCTGGTCGGCCTCAACGCCGAGCACGCGGACCGCTACCCGCACGAGTTCTCCGGCGGCCAGCGGCAGCGGATCGGCATCGCGCGCGCTCTCGCGCTCGACCCGGCCGTGCTCGTGCTGGACGAGCCGGTGTCGGCGCTGGACGTCTCGCTCCAGGCACAGGTGATCAACCTGCTCGACGAGCTGCAGCAACGGCTCGGGATCGCGTACCTGTTCATCTCGCACGACCTGTCCGTCGTGCGGCACATCTGCGACCGCGTCGCCGTGATGTACCTCGGCCGCGTCGTCGAGACGGGCGCGATCCGCGACGTCTACCACCGGCCGACGCACCCGTACACGCAGGCGCTGCTGTCCGCCGTCCCGATCGACGATCCGACGCTGCGGGGCAAGCGGCGGCGCATCACGTTGAGCGGCGACGTCCCCAACGCGGTCCGGCCGCCGTCCGGTTGCGGCTTCCGCACCCGGTGCCGCCACGCCCGGGACCTCTGTGCCGCCGACCTGCCCCCGCTGGCCGACGCGGCCGAGCCCGGCCACGCGAGTGCCTGCCACTTCGCGGAGGTGCGCGACATCCTGCGCGTGGACCCCGACGAGGCGGCCTGACGCCGACCCTGCACCGTGTGAGGGGCACCCTGGTCACGCCATGGCGTG
>DASUWX010000075.1:0-28684 GCA_036378185.1 Streptosporangiales bacterium
GCGGCGGGCACGTCACGCTGCACCATCCGCAGGCGTGGCAGCTCAGCCAGGCCCTGGTGGCCGAGGCGAAGGTGGTGCCCGACTTCCGGACGCCGGAACGGCTGCGGCTCGGCCCGGCACCGCTGTACACCCGCTTCACCGACGTCTGGGACGCCGTCGACCGGCTCGTCGGCCTGGTCGACTCCGGGGCCCACGAGAAGTATCCGGCGGCGCT
Source organism: Streptosporangiales bacterium (assembly GCA_036378185.1). GTDB lineage: Bacteria > Actinomycetota > Actinomycetes > Streptosporangiales > WHST01 > WHST01. The sequence goes on from DASUWX010000075.1 coordinate 215, forward strand.
GTCCGAGGTCACCTGAGGCGAGTCGCAACCGGCTCCACACGACGAACGGGGACTTCACCCGGGTCCTGCATCGTGTAGAGCCACCGTCGATCACGTCAACGTGATCGACGGCGCCCCGTCAGCCGAGGCGGCAGGTGGACTCGAGCGAGGTCGGCTTGGCCTTCTTCTTCTTGGTCGGTCCGCCGGACGCGCTCACCGACGGGCTCGGGGAGCTCGGCTTCTGCTCCGCCTTGGCGATCGTCCGCTGCGTCACCCGCTTGATCTGCGTGTAGTCCGGGTTGACGGTGTTGTACTTCGGCGGGACGAAGTTCACGCTGTCGATGCTCGCCGACTTCGCCTTCTCACCGAGCTGGGTCAGCGCCGGCAGGTCGGCGCTGGGGATGTCGGTGAACACGTTCTTCTTCGTGGACGCCGCTATCTTCTGGAAACCCTTGAGCACGGTGGCCGGGTCGGCCTGCTTCGCGATCGCGGCCAGGACACACTTCTGCCGCGCCATCCGGTGGTAGTCGTCGTCGATGGCGCGTGATCGGCCGTACCAGAGCGCCTGCTCGCCGTTCAGGTGCCGGTGGCCCTTGCGGATCCAGCCGGTGATCGGGTGGCCCTCGCCGCCGATCGGGATGTCCTTCTCCACGTAGATGTGGATGCCGCCGATGGCGTTGACGATGTCGACGAACGCCCGCAGGTTCACCAGGACGTAGTAGTCGATCTTCAGGCCCAGGATCTGCTCGATGACCTCCTGGATGGCCTGGATGCCCGGCCGCTTCCCGTGGAAGTACCTGGGGTTCTGGGCGCCGTACTGATAGACGGCGTTGAGCAGGTCGGTGTAGCCGTTCGGGAACTGGCTGCGCAGCCGAGGCGGCATCGGCGCGTGCTGCATGTTGCGCGGCAGGCCGAACATGATCGTGTTGCCGGTGTGCGTGTCGATGCTCGCCACCGTCATGCTGTCGGTGCGGATGCCGGTGCGGTCGTAGCCGCCGTCACCGCCGAGCAGCAGCACGTTGATGCGCGGCTTGCCGGCCCAGGGGTCCTTGCCCTCCTTGGTCTTCCGCTTCACGTTGTGGTCGGTGGGGAAGACGTTGTTGAGGACGTCCCGGCCGACGAACGCGTAGCGGGCGGCGTAGATCGGCGGCGTGGACACCGCGAGGCTGAGCACGCCGATGACGATCGCGGCCAGCACGGAGTGCAGCGGGCTCGGCCGGCCCGGGCTGCGCACGTAGTAGGCGGACACGATGACCGCGGACCAACCCACGGCGAGCAGCAGCGCGCAGACGATGACGCCGGTGAGCACGTTGCTGTCGACGAGGTAGGACATCAGCTGGGTGCGGTCCATGGTGGTGCCGACGAAGGCACCGGCCGCGAGCAGCAGGAGGAACAGAACGAGGATGACGGCGCCGATCCGTTTGCGGCCGGCCCAGATGTGGCCGGAACCGGGGATCACGGCGGAGAGCGCCGCGAGGCCCACCGCGGCCCAGGTGTCGCGTCCGCTGCCGCGGCGACGCCGCCGGCGCGCGGAACGGTTGCCCGTCTCGCGCTGGTGGAGCACCTCAGGCGGATGCACCCCGTTCACCCTCCCTTCACGTTCACATGTCGACGACTCGCAGGACGACGGCGGCACGGCACCTCGATGCGGGACATGCTAACCGTGTCACATATGAGGGGACGCGTGGCAAGCCCGCTGGGTTGGCGGCTCTCAGCAATCTCTCGTCAGGTGCCGGTAATGCCCGGTAATGTCGCGACAAGTATTCTCTCCGCCATCCCCTCGACCCCCGCCGACCGGCCGACCAGGAGGACGGGACATGCGTCTGACCAAGTTGGGACACTCGTGCGTCCGGCTCGACCGGGACGGCCGCAGGCTCGTGATCGACCCGGGTGTGTTCAGCGAGGACGACGCGCTCGCAGGTGCCCACGGTGTGCTCATTACCCATCAGCACCCGGACCATGTCGACGCGACCCGGCTGCAACGCGCGCTCGCGGGCGACAAGGACCTGCGAGTCTGGACGAACGCGGACGTAGCGGGCGCTCTTGACCAAGAATTTGCCGGCCGCGTCGAGGTCGTCGCCGCCGGTGATCGTTTCGAGGCCGCGGGCCTCGACGTCCGCGTGCACGGCGAGCGGCACGCCGTCGTGCGCGACGACGTCCCGGCCGTCGCGAACACCGGATTCCTGATCGAGGGGATCTTCCACCCCGGCGACGCGTTCACCGTGCCTGATCAGAGCGTCGCCCGGCTGCTGCTGCCGATCAACGCGCCGTGGGCGAAGATCAGCGAGACGCTCGCCCAGCTCCGCGCCATCGGCCCCACACACGTGCACCCGATCCACGACGCGCTGCTCTCCGACGTCGGACGGAAGACCTACGGCAGCCACGCCGAGCACGTCAGCGCGCAGGTGGGAAGCGCGTTCCGCTGGCTGAACCCGGGCGACACCGTCGACCTCTGAGCCGGACGCTCGCGCGGACGGGGCGCACCCATCCGATCGCCCCGCGAAGGCGTCCGTCACGCGGCGTCGGAGGCCGCGGCAGCCCGTCTGCACGGTGATCCGTTCGCGCTACAGTCACCGAGCATGAGCGTGCCCCCGACGGCCGACACAGACAAGCCGAGCATCGCCCGCGTCTACGACGCGCTGCTCGGCGGGAAGGACAACTTCGAGGTCGACCGTCAGGTCGCCGAGCGGTTGATGGCCGACATCCCCGGCGTCGAGGTCGCCACCCGGCATCTCCGGAAGGCGCTGGGCCGGATCGTCAGGTGGCTGGTCAGGGACGCCGGCATCGACCAGTTCCTCGACCTGGGCTCCGGTCTGCCCACCGCGGAGAACGTGCACCAGGTGGCGCAACGAGTGAACCCGGACACGGTCGTCGTCTACGTCGACAACGATCCCGTGGTGGCCGCGCACGGCCGCGTGATGCTCGAGGAGAACGACAACACTCACTTCGTCGTCGGCGACCTGACCAAGCCGGACGAGTTGTTGCGCGACCCCGCGATGACGCACCTCGACTTCACCCGGCCGCTCGGCCTGATCCAGTCCGCGACCCTGCACTTCGTCGCCGACCAGGCCGTGGCCGAGCAGATCATGCGCAGCTACGTGGACCGGCTGGCCAGTGGCTCGTACGTGGTCATGGCCCACGGCCGGGCCGCGGAGGAGGACGACGAGCTGCGCGGGCAGGCCGCCGAGGCCTTCGCGACGTATCGGGAGCGGGTCACCTCGGGAGCCGGGTTCACGCTACGGACGCGGGAGGAGGTCGAGGCGCTCCTGCCCGGGCTCGACCTGGTCGAGCCGGGGTTGGTGGCGGTCGACGACTGGTGGCCCGAAGGCCCTCCGGTCGGCGATCCGCCCCCTGGCGCCCGATTCGGTCTCGTCGGCGTGGCCCGCAAGCCCTAGCCTGCCGACTCCGGGTCACGGGTCGAGGGGTTGCTCGTCACGTGTCCCGGCGCCGGGCGTGGCAACCGCACGAGGCGCGGACCACCAGCTCGACCGGCAGCAGGTGGTCGCCGCTGCAGTCGCCGTCGAGCAGCAGGCTCAGCGCCTTCGCCGCCATCTCGGCGAACGGCTCCCGGACCGCGGTGAGCGGCGGGTCGGTGAACGCCGACTCGTCGGTGCCGTCGAACGAGACGACCGCGACGTCGTCGGGCACGCGCCTTCCGGCCTCCCGCAACGCGCTCAGCGCACCGATCGCCTGCACGTCGGAGCTGACGAACAGCGCCGTCGGCGCGGGCGTCCGTCCGAGCATCTCGAGGGTCGCGCGGTAGCCGGCCTCGCGGGTGAACTCGGCCGCCACCACGAGGCTCTTCGGGTGCGGCAGCCGGGCCGAGCGCATCGCCGAACGCCAGCCAGCGACGCGCTCGTCGGCCGCGGCTATGCCCGCCGGCCCCCGCAGGCAGCCGATCGCCCGGTGCCCGTGCTCGACCAGGTGCCGGGTCGCCAGCCGGGCGCCTCCGGTGTTGTCCACGACGACGACGGCCAGCCCAGGGCGGCTCGGCACCCGGTCGAGGACGACGAGCGGGGTGCCGCGCTCGAACACGTCGTCGAACTGCGGCGAGTCGGACAGGCCGATGATCATCAGCCCGTCGACGGCGCGGTCGAGGAACGCGCCGAGGTACGACGCCTCCCGCTCGGCACTGCCGCTGGAGTTGCCGAGCAGCACCGCATGGTCACGGGCGAACGCGGCGTCCTCGACGGCGTGCGCGAACTCCGCGAAGAACGGGTTGGTGTTGTCGCGGACGAGCAGGCCGATGGTGCTGGTGCGTGCGAGCCGCAACGCGCGCGCGGCACCGTTCGGCCGGTACCCCAGCCGGTCGATGGCGTCGAGCACGCGCACCCGCGTCTCCTCGGCAACCGGTCGCGGCCCGCCGTTGACGACGTAGCTCACCACCGCGTTCGAGACGCCGGCCAGCCGCGCGACGTCGTCGCGCGTCGCCGTGCGCTGCCGCTGCCGTGGACTCATGCTGCCCATTCTGCGGTCAGAGCCGCTCCAGGACGTACTTGCCGAACAGCTCGAGGAAGGCAGCGGCGTCGACCGCCACCGCAAGGTCCGCGTTGGTGGTGGTCAGCGGCTCGCCGAGGACGTCGCTGCCCAGCCAGCATGCGTCCGCGCCGCCGGCCGGGCCGTGCGAGGTCTCGACGAGCACGTGTGCGCGCTCGGTGCGGACGAGATCGGGGTCGGCGACGACCGCCGCGGCGAGCGTGTCGAACAGCGGGAACCCCGCCGCCCCGTCCTCGGGATGCGCCGCGAACCACGGCGCGCACGACTCCCGCGCGAACGCGCCGAACGCGGTGCGCGTACCGGCCGTGTCGAACAGGTCCGGCGTCATGCGTACCTGGTTGCACACCTCGAGCGTCACCAGGGTGAGCGGCCAGCCCGCGGCCAGCACGATCTCGGCCGCCTCGGGGTCGCACCAGAAGTTGAACTCGGCTTCGGGCGTCACGTTGCCGGCCACGCGTCCCTTGCCGCCCATGACGACGACCCGGGCGACGCGCTCGACGAGACGGGGTTCGAGCAGCAGCGCGAGCGCGACGTTGGTCAGCGGGCCGATCGCGAGAATCGTCACGGGCTCCGCGGACTCCAGCACGGTCTCGACCAGCAGTTGCGGCGCGCCCACCGGGGGGACCGACCCGAGCGGCGGAGAGATCACCCGCTGTCCGCGGCGCAACGCCTGCCACGCGGCGACGTCGGTACGCCGCGGGCTCAGCGAACGCGCGGGCCCGACGGCGAGCGGCACGTCCGCCGCCCCCAGCAGGTCGAGGATGTGGCGGGTGTTGCGGTAGCCGAGGTCGGCGGGCACGTTGCCGTTGACGACCGTGACGGCGGCGACGTCCAGCTCGTCGTGCGCCAGGCAGTAGCTGAGGGCGAACGCGTCCTCCGGGTCACTGCCCAGCACGCCCATCGCCGGGTCGGTGTCGATCACGACTTTCATGTGTCTCCCGTCTCGGTCATCCGGCCGGCGCGTCCACCGGCAGCCGGCTCAACAGGTCGTGCAGCGCCTCGGTCATGGCGGCGTCGTGGTCGAGGGCGAGCGGCCTGCGGAACCGCCGTACCTGCGGCTCTTCCGCCGCCTCGAGCCCGAATGCGCCGTCCTCGTCGCCTTCTCGGGGCACGAACCGCCAGCCGTCGTCGGTACGCCGGAGGGTCCGCCCCGCGGCCTGGACGAGCGAGGCCGTCGACCACATGTTCCTGGTGCCCTCGCTCACCATCCGCCACGCCTCGCCCTCGCCCAGCTCGTGCAGGCTGCGCAGCGGATCGCCGCGTGCACCCGCGCCGAACGAGTAGTGCAGCCATGCCGACAGCGGCGCGGGCAGGCCGGCGACGAGCGTCCGCAGGTCGGCCGACCAGTAGGTGCTGTGCTCCTCCCGCGCGAACGAGCCGCCGGCTCCGGCGCAGGGGTACCAGTCGACCCGCAGCGCCGTCCGCCACAGTGCGGTGTACGCGACCGGGTCGAGTGCCACGTTCCACTCGCGTTCCTCTCCGGCAGCGCTGCCGGCGTTCACGAGGACGCGGTCGATCCGCTCCCGGCACAGCTCCGGGTCCCGGTTGTACGCAGCCACCAGCGGCCGCAACGACGACACGACACTCACGACGACCGGTCGGTCGGACTCGCGCAGCACCCGCAGGATCAGCTCGACGCCGGCCTGCTCGCCGAGGGTTCGGTCCCGGCAGTCGTCGGACGCGTCCCGCAACGGGTCGACCGGCCCGGCGGCGACCGGGTACGCGGTACCGGTGAGGTGCTGCAGCTGCAGCACGGTGACGAGGCCGGGTTCGCGCGCGATGTCGTAGCCGCCGTCCCTGCGGGCTCGCAGGAACCGGCGCGTCGGGTCGAGCACCACGGCGCGGATCTCGAGCTCCGGCAAAGCGTGCAGCGTGAGGAGATCGAGCGTGTCGTCCGGGTCCTGGGGCGGGCAGTACAGATCCGTCAGGTGGACGACCGGCGTCGTCGGAACCGTTGCCATGTCAGTCCTTCGACGTCGTCGCCGCGAGCGAGCCGGTGAAGTGCCGCTGGAACAGGAGCAGCAGCACCGCGGGCACCAGCGTCAGCAGCACCGAGCCGGCGAAGATGGCGCCGAAGTCGACCTTGAACTGGCCGTTGAGGTTGGCCAGCGCGATCGGTCCCAGCACCTTCGTCGGGTCCGTGCCGATCAGCAACGGCCACAGGTACGCCTGCCACTGGAACAGGAACAGCATGAAGCCGGCGCCGATCAACGCGGGCTTCGACAGCGGCATGTAGATCCGCCAGTAGACGCCGAACCAGTGCAGGCCGTCGACGCGCGCGGCCTCGGTGAGCTCTCTCGGGATGTTCAGGAAGAACTGGCGCAGCACGAAGACGGCCAGGCCGTTGCCGACCCCGGGCAGGATCAGGCCGAGGTACGTGTTCGCCAGGTGCCAGTCCCGGAACAACGCCGACAACGGGATCGCGATCGCGTCGAACGGGATGAGGAAGCTGAGCACGACCAGGCCGAACAGCACTCCCATCCCGCGGAACCGCAGTGCGCTCAGCCCGAACGCGGCCAGCGAGCACAGGACCAGCCCGGCGACGACCGTCACCGCGGAGACGAGCAGCGAGTTGAACACCGCGCGGCCGAACTCACCGGCGACGAGCGTCCGGTAGTTGTCCAGCGTCCACGTCGTCGGCACGAACGTGTGCACGGTGATCCGCGAGATGTTCGCCAGGATGTCCTCGCCGGGCCGCAGCGAGCTGGTCAGCATGAACAGCAGCGGCGCCGCGAACAGCACACCGATCAGCCAGGCGAACGCGGTGAGCACGGCGCGGCGCGCCGGCGTCCGGCCGATCTCGTTGGGCAGCGCCATCATCGCTCCTTGCTGATCAGCCGGAACTGGACCGCCGTGATGACCACCATCACGACGAGCAGCAGCACGACCTCGGCCTCGGCGATGTTGATGTTCCCGACGTTGTACGCGCGGTCGTAGATGTCGAACATGACGAGCCGGGTGGAGTCCTGCGGGCCGCCGTCGGTGAGGATCTGGATCGGCGCGAAGGTGAGGAAGTTCGCGACCGTGTCGGCGACGAGCACGAACGCGAGCGTCCGGCGCATGCTCGGCAGCGTGACGTGCCACAGCGTGGTCCACCAGCCGGCGCCGTCGAGCGCTGCGGCCTCGTACAGCGAGCGCGGGATGTCCTGGATGCCGGCGATGAGGAACATGGTCCAGTAACCGAGACCGACCCACGAGAGCAGCACGACGATGCACCACAGCGCCTGGCTCGTCGAGGTGAGGAACGGCTGACGCGGCAGACCGGCGCCGGTCAGCATGGCGTTGACCGGCCCTTCGGGCTGGAACGCGATGCCCCACACGAGCGTGGCCACGGCCGCGGGTGCGGCGACGGGGAGGAACACCAGCATCCGCACCACGAGCACGCCGCGGACGCGTTCGGACAGCACGACGGCGAGGGCGAGCGCCAACACGACCTGCACCGGGTTGACGACGACGATGAACTTCAGCGTGGTCAGCAGCACGCCGTCGAACTGGTCGTTCGCCACGAGGCTGGCGTAGTTCTCCCAGCCGACCCAGCGGCTCTGGCCCGTGCCGTCGAGCGAGACCCTGCGGAAGCTGTCCCCGATCGCGGCGACCGCGGGTGCGAGCCGCAGCAACACCAGGGAGAGCAGGCCGGGCGCGAGGAAGAGCAGGCCGACCCACCACTGCCCGTCGCGGAGCCGCCGGCGCCGGCGGTCGCCCACGCCGACCCGCGGACGACCGGCGGAACGGGTGCGCTGCCCCGTTCCGCCGGTCGCCTCCGTCGATCCGGTCACCGTCATGCGGTCACCTGAGGTCGGCCGGTTCAGCGGTACTGCTCGAAGGCGCTCTGCAACTGCTTCTGCGCCTTCGCCAGCGTCGTCTTCGGATCGGCGCCGTTGCGGATGTCGGAGAACGCCTTGTTCAGCACGTCCTCCATCTGCACGTACCCCGGCGTGTGCGGCCGGTGGACGGCGGCCTTGTCGAGCTCCTCGCGCATGAGCTCGCCGAGTCCGTCGGTCGCGGGCGGGTGGCTCTTGTCGAGTCGTGTCACGTACACGTCGTACGCCTGCTTGTTCGCCGGCGGGATGAGGATCTGGTCGATCGTGTGCAGGCTGCCCTCCTTGGTGAAGGACATGTACTCGACGAACTTCTTCGCCGCGTCCTGGTGCTCGGAGTACCTGCTGACGCCCAGCGACCAGGAGTCCGTGGGCATCGCGACCTTGCCGCCGGCGAAGTAGGGGTGCGGTGCGATGCCGTAGTCGACCTTGGACTTGTTGTTCTGGAACGCACCGATCGACCACGGCCCGCCCACGAAGAACGCCGACTTGCCGGCGGCGAAGAGCACGTTCATCTGGTCGGTGGCGACGCCGCGGGGCGCGACCTTGTCGGCGAACAGCTTGCGGTACCAGGTCATCGACTTCACCCAGCCGGCGTTCGTCACGTCCGGCGTCAGCAGGTCGCCGCCGACGACACCCGGCCCGCCGCCGGCCGACTCGGGCAGCGCCTGCATCTGGTAGTACAGGTCGGTCTGGTCGAACAGCAGCCCGTACTGGGCGCCTGCGTGCTGTGCCTTCTTCGCCGCGGCCACGACCTGTTCCCACGTCCACCGCTTCGCCGGGCTCATCGGCGGCGGCGTCACGCCGGCCTTCTTCAGCAGTGCCTTGTTGTAGTAGAGGAACTGCGCGGACGTCCACATCGGCAGCGCGTACAGCCTGCCGCGGTACGTCGACGCGGTGACCGTGGAGGCGAGGTCGGCGGCGTCGGCCTTCGCACGGTCCGCGGACAGGTCGGCGAGCCAGCCCTTCGCGACGTAGCTGGGAATGCTGCTGGGGTCGGCGTAGAGCACGTCGATGGAGGTGTCCTTGGTGCCGAGCCGCGCCTGGAGCACCTTGTCGAGCTGGTCGAACGGCACGTTGACGATCTTGACCTCGACGTTCGGGTTCTTCGCCTCGAAGCCCTTCACCAGGCCCTTGAACGCCGCCGGCGCGTCGGACTCGATGAAGTTGATCGTCACCTTGCCGCCCGAGTCGACACCCGAGGAGCCGCACCCGGCGACGAGCGCGAGCGTCGCCAGTCCGGCGGTGACCGTTGCCGCCAACGACGATCGGCAGAGCCGGCGCATCATGGGAGCCTCCGTAATCTACTCGTGTTGCACGCTATGTATAGACGAGGACTGTGCTCTTGACAAGTAGCAGAGGCGTTCGTGGACACTCAGTATCTACACGAGTAGATCAACTGCGTCGAAGGAGCCGCTCCGTGCAGCATCGAGCGAGGAAGTGGTTGCGCACCACGGCGATCGGGGCGGCGTCCGCCGCACTGCTCGCCACCCCTGCGGCGGCACAGGCCGACCCGGCCGGCCACCCCGCGGGCTCGATCACCTGGCAGACGAACACCCTGCGGCAGGTCTACGTCCCGCCGCCCGGCGAGTACAGCTACGCGCCGAGCGTCGTCCAGCGCGGCGACACGCGGTGGGTGTGGACCTGCCACAACTCGCAGTCGCGGGTGATCCGCGACCACGTCTTCCTGGAGAAGTTCGTCAACGGCCGGCTGGTCGAGGACCGCTCGGTGCTTCAGGCGACGGAAGGCGCCTGGGACTCGTTCCACACCTGCGACCCGAGCGTCGTGACCGGCCGGTTCGGCTACGGCGGCACGACGTACGGCTGGGCGATGTTCTACCTGGGCAACGACGTGAACGCGAGCGCACACAACCAGATCGGCGTCGCGTTCGCGAAGTCGCCGGAAGGCCCCTGGGTGAAGTACCCCGACCCGGTCGTGCCGTTCGACGTGACGACACAGTGGGGCGTCGGGCAGCCGAGCGCGATCAGCACCGACCCGGCGTCCGGCGAGGTCACGCTCTTCTACACCCGCGGTGACACCTCGACGCGCGCGTACTGGCGGAGCCTCGACTTCGCCGACATGACGCGCCCGGTCATCGGCGACGCGCACCTGGTGCCGCTGACCGGACTGCGCGGCACGGACGGCGCGGCGGACCATCTGAACGACTACGACGTCGCGTACGACCGCGGGCGGGACGCGTTCGTCGCGGTGCGCGAGCAGCACCCGTACCCGGCCGACAACCCGTCGTGGATCGGCGCGACCACCGACGTCGACACGATCAGCGCGTCCGGCCTGCTGAGCGGCACCGGCACCTGGCGTTCGCTGAACTCGATCGGCCCGTCGCTCACCGGTCTCGCCCGCAACCACAACGCCGGCCTGGTGCGTACCGCCACCGGCGCGCTGCCGGACTCGCGGCACGCGACGGTCGTGTTCACCAGCAGCTGCGCCGGCTCGACGTGCGACTCGCTGTACAGCTACGACCTGTGGCAGCTCACCGGAGACCTCCGGTGAGCTGACCGCGGGCCATGGTCGGGGGTGCCCTCACGCCGGTAGCACGGGGTGCAGGGCACCCTCACGCCGTTCCCGAACTACGACCTCGGGCATCCGCGGCGACACCGAACGTGCCGCGGCCCGCCATCGGACACGGTCGCGGCGATCCGCGTGATTCCCGGGCGGAGCGGACCCGAGGGCCGTTTCATTGGACGCGCATTCCAGCGGGAGGAGCGTCCATGACAATCGGCCCACCACGACGTAGGAAGACGAATGCCCGGGCTCACCGGGGCTTGGCAGTCACGTTGGGCGCACTTGCGATGTGCATGGTCGGCGTGACCGGCTGCGGCGGGTCGGGTCCGGACGGCACCGTCGCCGCGACGCACGCGGCGACCGTGACGGTCACGGCGACGGAGTCGGTCACGACGACCGTCACCGTACGGGCGAAGAGACACCGGCACCCCGCGACGAGCCCTGCCACGCACGCGCCGCAGCCGACGGCGACGCACCACCACCGGAAGCGACCGACGCCGACGAGAACGAGGACCAGGACGTCGGCGCCGGTGCAGCGCGGCGTCCACCCGGGCGCGTTCTGCAGCCCGCACGGCGCGCTCGGCTACACCGACAAGGGCACCCTGATGCGCTGCTCCACCAAGTCGGGTGACACCGGACCGAACGGCCCGTACTGGCGGTGGCGTTCCGCCGGCTGACGCCGGTCGCAGCCGCGTGGACGCCGTCCCGGCCGGCCCGAGCTGACACCGTCCGGCCCGAGTCACCAAATGATCACGGTATGTGGGTTTGCCGGGAACTCACCCAGCCGAGTACCCACTTACCGCGTGCTGCAGGGCGCGGTAACCAGGTACTCGTCTCGGTAGGCCCTGGAACCTGACATACCGTGATCATTTGGAGAAGCGGCGGCGGAGAAGGGCACCGGGCGGGGGGCGTCACCGCCTCGCTGTCACTCCCACTCGATCGTGCCCGGCGGCTTGCTGGTGACGTCGAGGACGACGCGGTTGACGGCGCGGACCTCGTTGGTGATGCGCGTGGAGATGCGGGTGAGCAGGTCGTACGGCAGCCGGGCCCAGTCGGCGGTCATGGCGTCCTCGCTGGTCACCGGGCGGAGCACCACCGGGTGGCCGTACGTGCGGCCGTCGCCCTGGACGCCCACCGACCGCACGTCCGCGAGCAGCACCACCGGGCACTGCCAGACGTCCCGGTCGACGCCGGCGCGGGTGAGCTCCTCGCGGGCGATCGCGTCGGCGTCGCGGAGGATCGCGAGCCGGTCGCCGGTGACCTCGCCGATGATCCGGATCGCGAGGCCCGGGCCGGGGAACGGCTGCCGCCAGACGATCTCCGGCGGCAGGCCGAGCTCCTCGCCCACCCTGCGCACCTCGTCCTTGAACAGCCAGCGCAGCGGCTCGACGAGCTCGAACGCGAGGTCCTCGGGCAGGCCGCCGACGTTGTGGTGCGACTTGATGTTCGCGGTGCCGGTGCCGCCGCCGGACTCGACGACGTCCGGGTACAGCGTGCCCTGCACCAGGTAGCCGACGTCCCCCTCGGCCGCGATCTCGCGGGCGGCGTCCTCGAAGACGCGGATGAACTCGTGGCCGATGATCCGGCGCTTCTCCTCCGGGTCACTGACACCGGCGAGCGCGTCGAGGAACCGCTTGGACGCGTCCACCACCTTCAGCCGGACGCCGGACGCCGCCACGAAGTCCTTCTCGACCTGCTCGGCCTCGCCCTTGCGCAGCAGCCCGTGGTCGACGAACACGCAGGTCAGCCGGTCGCCGATCGCGCGCTGCACGAGCGCGGCCGCGACGGCGGAGTCGACGCCGCCGGACAGCCCGCAGATCGCCTGCCGGTCGCCGACCTGCCGCCGGACGGCGTCGACCTGGTCCTCGACGATGTTGAGCATCGTCCAGGTCGGCCGGCAACCGGCGGCGTCGTAGAGGAACCGCTCGAGCACCTGCTGGCCGTGCTCGGTGTGCATGACCTCGGGGTGGAACTGGACGCCGAACAGCTTCTGGTCGAGTTGCTGGAACGCCGCCACCGGCGCACCCGAGCTCGCCGCGAGCACCTGGAAGCCCGGCGGTGCCTGCGTCACCTCGTCGCCGTGCGACATCCACACCTGGCGCAGCCGCGGCTGGCCGCGGAACAGCAGGCCCTCGTCGACGACCGTGAGTGACGTGCCGCCGAACTCGTTGCCGCCGGTGTGCGCCACCGTGCCGCCGAGCGCCTGCGTCATCGCCTGGAAGCCGTAACAGATGCCGAGCACCGGTACGCCGCCGGCGAACAGCTCGGCGTCGACGCGCGGCGCGCCCTCGGTGTAGACCGACGCCGGGCCGCCGGACAGGATGATCGCCCGAGGCTTCCTGGCGAGCATCTCGGCGGCGGGCATCGTGGACGGCACGATCTCGCTGTAGACGTGCGCCTCGCGCACCCGCCTGGCGATCAACTGCGCGTACTGCGCGCCGAAGTCGACGACGAGGACGGTGTCGAAGTCACTCACCCGCACAAGCTAGCGCACGGATCCGCTCCGGCCCGCGGCACGCCCACGTGGGTACGTTGCCCACGCTATAGCCCCTGCGACGTACCCACGTCAGGTTGTCGTGGTCGGCTCACCAGCCGGCGCCGGCGTCAGGTGGCCAGCAGGTCGGGGGCGCCGAGCCGGGCGGCGTCGGCGGTCGTGTCGTCGAGCTGCTCCTGCGAGCGGCGTTCCGCCTCCACGCGCAGGCGGTAGTGCTCCACCTCGCGCTCGAGCTGCTTGTCGGTCCAGCCGAGCTCCGGCGCGATCAGCTCGGCGACCGGGCGCGCGGACTCGACGCCGCGGTCCCAGGTCTCGATGGAGATCCTGGTGCGCCGGGTCAGCACGTCCTCCAGGTGCCGGGCGCCCTCGTGCGACGCGGCGTAGACGGCCTCGACCGCGAGGTAGTCGTCCGCGCCGGGCAGCGGCCGGCCCAGCTCGGGCCGCACGTCGACGAGCGCGAGCAGCTCGTCGATCAGCGTGCCGTACCTGCGCAGCAGGTGCTCGATCCGCGCGACGTGCAGCCCGTGCGCCGTCGCCAGCCGGAACCGCTCGTTCCACCGCACCGGGAAGCCGGCCCCGCCGATCAATGGAGTCCGGTCGGTGCAGGAGTCGGGCACGCGGCCGGGCAGACCGCGGGCGGCGACGTCGATCGCGTCCTTGGCCATCACGCGGTACGTGGTGTACTTGCCGCCGGCGACCACGACCAGGCCCGGCACCGGCTGCGCGACGCTGTGCTCACGGGACAGCTTCGACGTCTCGTTCGTCTCGCCCGCGAGCAACGGCCGGAGCCCCGCGTAGACGCCCTCGACGTCCGCCCGGGTCAGCGGCGAGCGCAGCACCGCGTTGACGTGTTCCAGCAGGTAGTCGATGTCGGTGGCGCTGGCGGCGGGGTGCACCTTGTCGAGATCCCACGAGGTGTCGGTCGTGCCGACGATCCAGTGCCGGCCCCACGGGATGACGAACAGCACGCTCTTCTCTGTGCGCAGGATCAGCCCGGTGTCGAGGTGGATGCGGTCGCGCGGCACGACCAGGTGGATGCCCTTGCTCGCGCGGACGTGGAACCGCCCGCGGCCGACCAACTGCTGCACGTCGTCGGTCCAGACGCCGGTGGCGTTGACCACCTGCCGCGCGCGGACGGCGAACTCCTCGCCGTTCTCCAGGTCGCGCACCTCGACGCCGGTGACCCGCTCCCCCTCGCGCCGGAACCCGGTGACCCGGCAGTTGGTCGCGAGCGCGGCACCGTACTGGGCGGCGGTGCGGGCCAGCATCATCGTGAACCGCGCGTCGTCGACCTGCGCGTCGTAGTACTGCAGCGCACCGACCAGGGCGTCGTCGCGGAGCGCGGGCGCGATCCGCAGCGCCTGCCGCTTGGACAGGTGCCGGTGGTGCGGCATGCCGCGGCCGTGGCCGCCCGCGCTGGCCATGACGTCGTACAGCAGCATGCCGGTGCCGGTGTACGCGCGCTCCCAGGCATGGTGCTTCAACGGGTACATGAACGGGATCGGGCGGACGAGGTGCGGCGCCAGCCGCTGCACGAGCAGCCCCCGCTCCTGCAGCGCCTCGCGCACCAGGGCGAAGTCGAGCATCTCGAGGTACCGGATGCCGCCGTGGATCAGCTTGCTCGAGCGGCTGGACGTGCCGGCCGCGTAGTCGCGCATCTCGACGAGGGCGACGGTGAGGCCGCGGCTCACCGCGTCGACCGCCGCCCCGGCGCCGACCACGCCACCGCCGATCACGACGACGTCGAACTCGTCCGCGGCCATCCGCCGCAACGACTCCGCCCGGTGCTGTGGCGACAGGCTGCCGGTGTCCACGGTGAAAGCCCCCTTCGTTGCCTCGCCTCACACGATGGACGGTGACTTCACCCGGGTCCTGCCCCGTGTGCGGCCACCGTCGATCACGTTAACGTGATCGACGGGCGGCTGTGCGCCGGCCAGGGAACCGAGCAAGGTGCGTCCAGGTCAGTCGACGTCGACCCAGCCGAAGGTGCGCTCCACGGCCTTCTTCCAGCCCGCGTAACCGGCCTCCCGCTGGTCCTCGCTCCAGGTCGGCTCCCAGCGCTTGTCCTCGTTCCAGTTCGCCTTCAGCTCGTCGGGCGACCGCCAGAACCCGACCGCCAGGCCGGCGGCGTACGCCGCACCGAGCGCGGTCGTCTCCGCGACGACCGGCTTCGACACCGGCACGCCGAGGATGTCGGCCTGCAACTGCATGCACAGCTCGTTGGCGGTGATGCCGCCGTCGACCTTGAGCACGCTGATCTCGACGCCGGCGTCCTTGGCCATCGCGTCGGCGACGTCGCGGCTCTGGTAGCAGATCGCCTCGAGCGTGGCGCGGGCGAGGTGCGCGTTGGTGTTGTACCTCGACAGGCCGACGATCGCGCCGCGCGCGTCGGACCGCCAGTACGGCGCGAACAGCCCGGAGAACGCGGGCACGAAGTAGACGCCGCCGTTGTCGGCGACCTGGCGGGCGAGCGACTCGCTCTCGGCAGCGCCGGAGATGATGCCGAGCTGGTCGCGCAGCCACTGCACGGCCGAGCCGGTGACGGCGATCGACCCCTCGAGCGCGTACACGGCGTCGGAGTCGCCGAACTTGTAGCAGAGCGTGGTGAGCAGCCCGTTCTTCGACCGGACGATCTCGGTGCCGGTGTTCTCCAGCAGGAAGTTGCCGGTGCCGTAGGTGTTCTTCGACTCCCCGGGCGCGAGGCAGACCTGGCCGACCATGGCGGCCTGCTGGTCGCCGAGGTCACCGCACAGCGGGATGCTGCCGCCGAGCGGGCCGCCGGTGAGCGTCTCGCCGTAGTGGTTCGGGTCGGACGACGGGCGGATCTCGGGCAGCATCTGCCGGGGGATGCCGAAGAACGACAGCAGCTCGTCGTCCCAGTCCAGGGTCTCCAGGTTCATCAGCATGGTGCGGCTGGCGTTGGTCACGTCGGTGACGTGGACGCCGCCCTCGGTGCCGCCGGTGAGGTTCCAGAGCAGCCAGGAGTCGGTGTTGCCGAAGACCGCCTCGCCGCGTTCGGCAGCCTCGCGGACGCCGTCGACGTTCTCCAGGATCCACTGGATCTTGCCGCCGGAGAAGTACGTGGCGGGCGGCAGGCCGGCCTTCTGCCGGATCACGTCGCCCTTGCCGTCGCGTTCCAGGGCCGAGGCGATGCGGTCGGTGCGGGTGTCCTGCCAGACGATGGCGTTGTAGTACGGACGGCCCGTCTTCGGGTTCCACACGACGGTGGTCTCGCGCTGGTTGGTGATGCCGAGCGCGGCGAGGTCGACGGAAGAGAGGTTCGCCTGGTTGAGCGCCGTCCGGACCACGGCGGACGTACGCTCCCAGATCTCCACCGGGTTGTGCTCGACCCAGCCCGCCTGCGGCAGGATCTGCTCGTGCTCGAGCTGATGCTTCCCGATCTCGTTGCCACCGTGATCGAAGATCATGAACCGGGTGCTCGTGGTGCCCTGGTCGACAGCTCCGACGAAGTCCGCCATGACGTGATGCCTCCCCACATCGGCTGCCGCTCGGCAACGGCGGCTACGCCGCGATCGTATGAGTGACCAGGCTGATCCCGCTACGCCCCCGACGCCGCGCATTCACCGATCGCCACACCTGCGCCCCGTCCGGTGAGGTGCACCCGGCTCGCCAGCGCAGGGTGAAGAGGACCGTCACGGGCCGACACCGGTGCGTCAGGACGCGGCACCGCCGTGCGGGCTCGCCCCGAACGGCGCGAGCAACCGCTCGGTCTCCGTCCACAGCTCGCGCTCGCGGCACTCGTCGTACGACTCCGGCGACGACGGCGCCACCTCGGTCAGCTCGACGTAGTCGCCCGACCCGGCCGGCAGCGCCCCGGTGACGAGCGCGGCCAGGCGCTCACCGGCCGCGCGCGGCGTCGCGGCGAGCGGCAGCACGGCGAGCGGCCGCAGCAGCACCCGGTACGCGAACCTGCCCACCCGGCCGAAGTCGCGGCCGAAGTCCGTGCCCGTCACCAGCCCGGGGTCGTACCCGACGGCACGGACGCCGTCGGGCAGCCGCCGCGCCCACTCGTGCACCAGGTGGACGAGCGCGAGCTTGGTCGTGACGTACGCCTGCCGCCCGGCGTAGACCGACGCCGCACGCGGCGCGGTGCCCGGCGTGGCGAGCTGCGCGACGTCGCGCCACAGCGGCGGCGGCATGCTCCCGTAGTTGTGCCGGAACGTCCCGAAGTGCGTACCGCTGCTCACCAGGACGACGGTCGCCGGCGCGGCGAGCAGGTCGGCCAGCAGGCGCAGCAACAGCTGGTGCGACAGCACGTTGACGCCGAACGTCAGCTCGAACCCGTCGGCCGTCGACCGGGTCGCCGAGGTGGTCAGGAGGCCTGCGTTGCAGGCGATGCCGCGTAACGGCGGCAGCTCCCCGGTGTCGAGGCGGCGCCGCACGTCCTCGGCGAACCCGCGCACGGCGGCGAGGTCCGCCAGGTCGCACGGCAGGGCGAGCACGTTGTCGTTGCCGGTCACCGCGGACAGCTCGGCCGGCAGGTCGGTGGACGCCGGATCCCGGACGGGGACGACCAGGTGGGTGGCCGGGCCGCGCCTCAGCAACGCCTCGGCCGCCGCCCGGCCGATGCCGCGCGTCCCGCCGGTGAGCACCACGGTCTCAGCCACGAGCCGCCCTTGCGCGGCGCGTAGGGGCGGCGGGAGATGGGGCCACGGCGCCCGATGCTACTTCTGCAGCGACACCGCCCGCTGCAGCAGCTCCTGGTATTTCTCCCTGATGTCCGGCTGCATGGCGCCGGCGGCATGGCTGTCGTAAGGCGGCCCGGCGGGCCCGAGCTGGTCGGACGGCTCGACCGGGTTGTCCACGACCGCCCGAAGGATCTGCACAAGCTCATCGAGCGCGCTCACGCGTGCCCTCCCCGAGTTCTGCGTTGGACCGTCAATGAACCACGAATAGTGCCGTATCGGTCAACAGAGCGCAACGGGGGTGGTGCAGGCCACGGCATGCTGCCGGCTCAGAGCCGGAGCCGGCGAATGCCGCCGAGACCCATCAGCATCGCCATCAGGATGGGCAGCTCGAGGTACGCGTGGTAGCTCGCGAGCGCCGAGTAGACGGTGCGCCCCTGCCCGTAGTCGACGACGAACAGCGCCACCAGCAACACGCCGACGCCGAGCCCCAGGGCCCACGCCCGCCACCCGCGCAACCAGGGCACCCGGGCGTCGAACGCGCGTGCCGCGGCGGGCGCGTACCGGGGCAGGAAGAACACCCAGACGACGAAGTGCATCAGCTGCAGGAACGCGAAGACGGTGAGGAACCGCAGCCCGACGGTGGTGCCCCACGTGCCCGGCGGGGTGACGCCCGCCGCGACGACAGCGGGCGCGCCGGCGAACCGTTCCACGGCGCCCGCACCGCTCGCCGTCAACCCGTCGCCCACGCCGGCGAGCAGCAGCGCCGGCACGACCACGAGCCAGGTGAGCTGCACGCCGCGGAAGGCCAGCCGGCTGCGGCGCGGCAGCGTCGCGGAGAACTCCCACAGGAACGCGAGCGGCACCAGGTTGTGCAGGTGCGTGATCACCACGACGTGGTAGGCGGGCCAGCGCAGCGACGTCGCCGCCGCCACCGCGATCACGGCGCAACACGCCGCCAGCGCGAGCGGGCGTCCAGCGCTGGAGCTGATGAGCGAGCCGGAGGTGGGAGTCGTGGATCGCCGGCGGAACCACGCGGGGCGCGGTCCGCGGCTCCTGCCGCAGGGTCGCGAGGGAAGCGGGCGCGCATGAATCGGTCGCAGCCCTAGCCAGGCGGCGGCGACGATGAGCCCGTAGGACAGTACGATCTCGGCGCGCACCGACCAGCCGCCGCCGAACAGCGCACCGAGCAGCCGGCACAGCACGATGCCGGTGATGAGGGCCAGGAGCAGCTTGAGGAACGTACCCGAGAGCAGCGTCGCGAACCGGCCGCCGACGTACCGGATCTCCAGCACGTTGTGCAGGACGCCGAACGCCATCAGCGCCAGCGCGGTGGTGGCGAGGGGGACGCGGAGCGCGAGCCCGAGCGCGACGACGGCTACCGCGAGCAGGCCGGCGGTGCCGATCACCGGTGGCGGTGTGTCGAGGTGACCGGCGTGCTCGGCGGGTACGCCGCCGCGCTCGGGCTCACCCTGGCGATCGAGGTTCCCGGCTACGGCGCGCTGCTGTGGCGGCTCGGGGTGCGGCCGCGTACCGCCGTGCTCGCCGGAGCGGGCGTCAACCTGCTGACCCATCCGCCGCTCTGGTTCTGCGTGCGGCAGTACCAGCACGTCACCGGCGGGTACGCCGTCGCGTTCCTCGCCGGCGAGGCCGCGGTGTGCGTCGTCGAGTGGCTGCTGCTGGCCGGTGCGCTGCGCGGACACCGGCTGCGGGCGGGCACCCTCGCCGCGGTGAGCGTCGCGGTCAACGCCGCCTCGGCGGCGGTCGGCCTGCTGCTCGCCCTGCGCGGTGTCGGCCCCTGACCCGTGAGGGGCACCCGCACCGGGTGTCCGCGCGGTGGGGGGCAGCCTCACCGGCCGGCTCCCGGCGGCGGTGGCTGCCGGCCCGGCGGAGGTGGCGGCTGCCGGCCGGGTTGCGGCGGCTGCCGGCCGGGTACGGGCGGGGCACCGTACTGCGGGCCCGGGCCGTACTGCTGTCCTGCGTCGTACTGCTGTGCGGGCGGGTAGGGCGGCCGGCCCGCGCGCGTCCGGTCACCGCGGCGGGAGCGGACCACCAGCACCGCGGCGGCTGAGATCCCGGCGAGCACGACCAGCACCAGCAGCACGATGACGGCCACCTGACCGGTGGACGGGCCGGGCGGCGCGACGTCGGCGGGTTGCAGGAGCACCCGCCGACCTTACCCGGTGTGCGACAGGGTCAACGGTGCGCAGAGCCACGATCCCGCGCGGTTGACCAGGGCACGATGCGGGTTGCGGCCGAGGAACGCCACCAGCCGGTCCGCCGGACTGGCGCCGCGCGGCAGCTCGACCTGTGCGCCGAACCGGCCCGGGCGGTCCGGCCCGGTGACGAACAGCGGAGCCAACTGCAGCAGCTCGGTCGCGAGCGGCGGGGGCAGCGGGCGGTGCCGGCCGCAGGACTGCGCGACGTCCCACCCGTGCACCGCGATCTCGATCGCGCCGGTGGTCGCCACCAGCGCGGTCGAGACGGGCAGCCCGCCGACCTCGACGGTGCGCCGCCCGTGCTCGGCACGGCTGCACCCGGCGATCAGCTCGCGGGCGTGCGAGCGCACCGCGCCGACCGGGTCTCCGGCAGGCGGCAGGACCCCCCACGCATCGCCGAGCTCGATCCGCCTCCCGGTCACCCCCTCGAGCATGGCGACGAGGGCGTCGTCGAGGTGCCAGAGCAACGCGGTGAGATCCCACTCGGGGCAGGGCGTCACGTGCGTCAGCATGTCGATCCCGACGAGCTGCAGGCACCCGAGCGCGTAGCAGACGGCGCGCTCGAGCAGTGCCACGCCGCCGAGCAGCGCGCCCTCGCCGGCCCCGGTGTCGGTCATGTCAGGCCGCCAGGCTCTCCGGCAGGCCGAACGTCTCGAACAGGCCGAGCTCGAAGAAGACGCCGACGTGGGTGACGCCGTGCTCGCCGATGGTGAGGACCTGCAGCTGGAACGGGCGGTGCACGCCGTCCTCGCCGAGAAGGTACACGCCGAAAGCGGGCTGGCCGTTTGCCGTGGTCGGCACCAGGCGCATGTCGCCGGGGCCCTTCGCCGGGCACTGCACGTCGATCAGCCGGCCGATGTCGGCGGGACCGTGGTACCAGCCGGGGAACGGCGGCATCTCCCAGACGGCGTCGGACGTGAACAACGACACGATGGCGTCGATGTCCTTGTTCTCGAACGCGGTGACGTAACGGTCGAGCAACGCGCGCTGCTCGGCGTCCTCGGGTGGCGAGACGGTCTCCTCGGTCGGCATGACCTGCTCGATCTGGGCACGGGCGCGCTGCAGGATGCTGTTCACCGCCGTCGTCGTGACGCCGACGGCCTCGGCCACCTCGGCCGCGCGCCACTGCAGCACGTCCCTGAGGATGAGCACGGCGCGCTGCCGCGGCGGCAGGTGCTGCAGCGCGGCGACGAAGGCGAGCCGGATGCTCTCCTTGGACGTCGCGACCGCGGCCGGGTCGGACCCGTCCGTGCTCACGAGGTCGTCCGGCACCGGCTCGAGCCAGGGCACCTCGTGGCTCTCCTCGACCGGGATGCCCGGATCGGCGCTCGGCGCGCCCAGGCCGGTGGGCAGCATCCGCCGGCCGCTGCTCTCGAGTGCGGTGAGGCAGGCGCGGGTGGCGATGCGGTGCAGCCAGGTGCGCAGCGACGAGCGGCCCTCGAACCTGTCGTAGGCCCGCCAGGCCCGCAGGTACGTCTCCTGGACGAGGTCCTCGGCGTCCTGGATCGAGCCGAGCATGCGGTAGCAGTGCGCGGTGAGCTCTCGCCGGTAGGCGTCGGCCTGACGCAGGAAGTCCTCGTCGACCGGGTTGTCTGCGACGGTCACGGCAATCTCCCTCGAAGTGGGCTCACACCCTGTATAGACGACCCCGCCGACAGAAAGTCATCGCCGCGGCGATGACTTTTCCGCCGCGGCCCGGTCTGCCTGGGTACCAGCGCGTGCCGTCCCGCCGGAACGGAGTGTCCGTGGCCACCAAGATCTTCGTCAACCTGCCCGTACGCGACCTCGCCCGCTCGGTCGAGTTCTTCACCCGCGTCGGTTACACCTTCGACGCACGGTTCACCGACGAGAACGCCACCTGCATGGTGATCGGGGCGGACATCTACGCCATGCTCCTCGTCGAGCCCTTCTTCCGCACCTTCACGAAGAAGGAGGTCGCCGACGCCAGCACGACGACCGAGGTGATCGTCGCGCTGTCCGCGGACAGCCGCGAGCAGGTCGACGACATCGTCGACCGCGCGTTCGCCGCCGGCGCGGCCCCCGCCAGCGAGACCAACGACCAGGGCTTCATGTACGGGCGCAGCTACCAGGACCTGGACGGCCACATCTGGGAGATCATGTGGATGGACCCCGCGACGGTCCGGGACGCCGCCGCCTGACGGTGGCCGCTCCACACGACGAATGGTGACTTCACACGAGTCCTGCACCATGTGAAGTACCCGTCGATCACGTCAACGTGATCGACGGGTAGCCGGCACACGGGTAGAAGGCACGCGCAGGTCCGGCGGCCGTCGTCCCAGCTCAGTCGGGCAGCCGCAGGGCGGCGGGGGCGGTCGCAGGGACGGCCGGGTTGCGCGGGGCCACCGGGCGGACGCGGCGGTACGGCTCGCCGAGCGCGGGCCGCGGGTCGGGGTCGCCCCGGTTGGGCCAGAGCGACATCGCCCGCTCGGCCTGGGCGGTGATGGTGAGCGACGGGTTCACGCCGAGGTTCGCGCTCACGGCCGCGCCGTCGACGACGTGCAGCCCCGGGTGCCCGTACACGCGGTGGTACGCGTCGATCACGCCGTCGTCGGGCTTCGCGCCGATCACGGCGCCGCCGAGGATGTGCGCGGTCATCGGCACGTTCAGCACGTCGCCCCACGTGCCGCCCGGGCGGCCGCCGACCACGCGGGCCAGCCGGCGCACCGCCTCGTGCGCCACCGGGATCCAGGTGGGGTTGGGCTCGCCGTGGCCCTGCCGCGAGGTCAGCCGCCGCCCGAACGGGCCACGCCGCAGCGAGACGGTCAGCGAGTTGTCCAGCGTCTGCATCACAAGCGCGATCACGGTCCGCTCGGACCACCGCCGCACCGTCGAGCTCTGCACGAACTGCACCGGGTGCCGCAGCGAGACGCCCAGGAACCGCAGCCACCGCGGCACCCGTCCCCCGCCGTCGACGAGCACCGTCCCCAGCATGCCCATCAGGTTGCTGCCCTTGCCGTAACGCACCGGCTCGACGTGGGTGTTCTCGTCGGGGTGGAACGACGACGTGATCGCGACCCCGCGCGTGTAGTCGACGTCCTTGCGGGTGCTCATCGCCCCGAGCAGCGCCTCGGAGTTCGTCCGGGTGAGCCGGCCGAGCGTCGGCGACAGGTGGGGCAGGACGCCGTCGGCCCGCATCCGCTGCAGCAGCCGCCCGGTGCCGAGCGCGCCCGCGGCGAACACCACCTCCCGCGCGGTCAACCGCGCGCGGGTGCGCGCGCCGCGGCCCGTACGCACCGTGTCGACGGCGTAGCCCGGCGGGGATTCCGGGTGTGGCGGAGTGGATTCCGCGCCCAGCGGACGTACCCCGGTCACCGTCGTCAGCGGCCGCACCTCGGCGCCGAGCCGCTCCGCGAGATGCAGGTAGTTGGTCGGCAGGGTGTTCTTCGCGCCGAACCGGCAGCCGGTCATGCACGCGCCGCACTCGACGCAGCCCGTACGCGCGGGGCCCACGCCGCCGAAGTACGGGTCGTCGACGGTCTCGCCCGGCTTGCCGAACCACACCGCCACCGGAGTGCGCCGGAACGTGTGCCCCACGCCCATCTGCTCGGCGACCTCGCGCATCGCCTCGTCGGCCGGGGACGTGCCGGGGTACTCGACGACGCCGAGCATCCGCCTGGCCTGGTCGTAGTACGGTCGCAGCTCGTCGTGCCAGTCGGTGATGTCGCGCCACTGGGGGTCGCGGAAGAACGGCTCCGGCGGCTCGTACATCGTGTTGGCGTAGACGAGCGAGCCGCCGCCGACGCCGGCGCCGGAGAGCACGACCACGTTGCGCAGCACGTCGATGCGCTGGATGCCGAAGCAGCCGAGGCGCGGCGCCCACAGGAACCTGCGCACGTCCCACGAGGTCTTCGCGAACTCGTCCGGCGCGAACCGCCTGCCGGCCTCCAGGACGACGACGCGGTAGCCCTTCTCCGCCAGCCGCAACGCCGTGACGCTCCCCCCGAACCCGGACCCGACGACGGCGACGTCGTAGTCGACCGAACTCTCGTCCATGCCCGCCATCCTCTCCCCCTGCGCTCGTCCCGGCCAGCCGCCCTTGTTCATCTCGTTACCCCGTATGTCTTGACATGGGCAGGGCCAGGACGACACTCTCACCGTGCAGTCGGACCCCTGGGAGGCGCACGATGAGATGGACGCGGTTGCGGGCAACGGTCGTCGTACCCGTGACGGTGGCAGCGCTACTGGCCGCGACCGTCTCCTGCGCGCCCAACGGCGGTGGCGGCAGCGGCGGTGGCGGGTCGAAGGGCGGCAAGACCGTCACCGTCTACGTGAGCGGTGACGTGAACGTGCGCGACCTGTGGCAGAAGACGATCATCTCCGGCTTCAAGAAGGCCAACCCCGGTTACACGGTCAAGGTGACGTTCTCCGAGCACGGGGTCAACGACACGACCACGTTGTCGCGGCTCGCCGCGGCCGTGAAGACCAAGCAGAACCCGGGCATGGACATCATCGACTCCGGCATCGTCACCAGCGCGGCACAGGCGAAGCTCGTCACCCCGATCACGACGAGCCAGGTGCCGAACCTCGACAAGGTGAACCCCGCGCTGCTCCAGACCATCTACAACCGCGGCCTGCCGTACCGCGGCTCCTCGGTCCTGCTCGCGTACGACTCGCGCAAGGTGAAGACGCCGCCCAAGACGATGGCTGAGCTGATGAGCTGGATCCGGTCCAACCCCGGCAAGTTCACCTACAACTCGCCCAGCAGCGGCGGCGCCGGCCAGGCGTTCGCGCAGACGGTGCTCGACATGAACATGCCGGCGTCGGTGAGCAAGAAGATGACGTCCGACGCGAACTACAGCACCGCGCTCGAGAAGAACTGGGACAAGGGCTGGAAGGTCCTCAAGGGACTGAAGCCGTACGTGTACCACCACGTGTACCCGAACGGCAACCAGGCGGTGCTCGACCTGCTCGCCAAGGGCGAGATCGAGATGACGCCGGCCTGGTCCGACCAGTCACTGTCGGCGCTCGCGACCGGCCAGCTGCCCAAGTACGTCAAGCTGGCGCAGATCACCAACCCCTCGTTCACCGGCAGCCCGACCTACGTCGGCGTCCCGGTCAACAGCCCGAACAAGCAGGCGGCGTACAAGCTGTTTAACTACATGCTGACGCCGGACGTCCAGACGAAGATCGTCAACGCGGTGCAGGGCTACCCGGGCATCGAGAACAAGTACCTGCCGAAGTCGGTGCAGACCAAGTTCACCGGCCTGGACACCGACCACCTGCGCCCGGGCTACTCGAACAAGTTCGGCAACGACCTCAAGCAGCAGTGGGACCAGAAGGTACCGTGACCCGTCCGCAGTGCCGGGGTCCCCTGATGGGGTCATCACCACAGTGGGGGTCGCCAGCGGAGGGTGGATCATGACGGACACGGCGACGCGCCGGCGGCCCGTCGTGGCGGCACCGGTCGTCAGACGGTCCCGTCGGCCGACCCTCGCCGCGTTCGCGATCGCCGCGATGCCCGTGCTCGTCGTGATCGCCTTCATCGGCTTCCCCGTCGTCATGGCGATCCTGTACTCGTTCGGCTTCGTCGGCGGCACGAACTCGGTCGTCGCGCTCATCGCGCAGGACCAGCACACCGGGTTCCCGACGTTCGGCGCGTACGCCGCCGTGATCGGCGACGGGGCGTCGATGCGCAACCTAGCCGCCACCGTGATCGTGACCGTGGTGAGCGTCGCGCTGGTGCTCGTGCTCAGCTGGAGCATCGCGCTGTACCTGCGGCTCTCCGACAGCGCGATCGCCCGCGTGCTCTCGGCGCTGTCGGTCGTGCCGCTGTTCATCCCCGTCGTCATCGCGTCGTACGCGATCCTCAACTTCTACGCCGGCGACGGTCTGCCCCGCACGATCGCGCACCTTTTCGGCTGGAACAGCTTCCCGACCCTCTCGTACACGATCGTCGCGGTGACGATCGGCGAGATCTGGACCCAGCTCCCGTTCGGCGTGCTGCTCATGACGTCGGGCATGCAGGCGGTGCCGAACGCGCTCATCGAGGCCGCGCGCGACGCGGGTGCGCGGATGCCGCGGGTGGTCCGCAGCGTGCTGTTGCCGATGACGCTCGTGCAGACGGTCATCGTCGCCACGTTCGCGGCGATCTACGTGCTCGGCAGCTTCACCGTCCCGTTCGTGATCGGACCCAACGCGCCGAACCTGCTCGGTGTCGCGATGACCGCGCAGTTCCAGTCGTACGGGCGGCCGCAGCAGGCCGCCGTGCTCGCGGTGATCGTGTTCGTCATCGCCGCGGGCATCGGCGTCGCCTACGTGTGGGCGAACGTCCGGGCCAACAAGCGGTCGGGCGCGACGCGATGAGCGTTCTGGCGAGGTCGGGCAAGGTGCTGCTCACGGCACTGTTCCTGATCGTGCTCGCGCTGTTCGTCCTCGGCCCCGTGGTCTGGCTCGCCCTCCACGCCTTCGCGCAGCGGTGGGAGTACCCCGCGCTGCTGCCGCAGCAGTGGACGCTGCACTGGTGGCAGGACGTCCTGACCGACGCCGACCTGGTGAGCTCGATCCGGATGAGCTTCGCCATCGCCCCGGTCGTGGTCGTCCTGTCCGCCGTGGTGTGCCTGCCGGCGGCGTACGCGTTCGCACGGTACGCGTTCCCCGGGCGCCAGGCGATGCTCGTGTCGCTGTTCGCCACCAACGCGTTCCCCAAGATCGGCCTGTTCGTCGCGCTCGCCGGCCTGTTCTACTCCCTGCACCTGATGCAGACTTTCCTCGGCGTCGTGATCGTGCAGCTGCTCGGCACCGTCGTGTTCATGACCTGGATCCCGACGGCCGCGTTCGCCGCCGTGCCGCGCAGCCTCGAGGAGGCCGCGCGCGACGTGGGCGCGGGGCCGATCCGGGTGTTCTTCCGGGTGACGCTGCCGCTGGCCGCGCCCGGCATCTTCGTCGCGATGATCCTGTCGTTCATCGCGGCCTTCGACGAGGCGCAGGGCACGTACCTGGTCGGCGCGCCGGCGTACGTGACGATGCCGACGGAGATGTACATCAAGGTGCTGAACCTGCCGACCGCGGGCGCGGCGGTGTTCTCGATCCTCCTCGCGGTGCCGTCCGCGGTCCTGATGCTGTTGGTACGCAAGCACATCATGGGCGGCCGGCTCGCCGAGGGCTTCCAGCTCCGGTAGGGAACGGACCATGACGACGACGCGCGACCAGGCGACGACGGCCGAGCAGACGTCGGGCCTCGAGCTGTCCGGCATCAGCAAGGTGCTCGGCGGGCGCACCATCATCGACGACCTCGACCTGTCCGTCGAGCCCGGCGAGCTGGTCTGTCTGCTCGGCCCGTCGGGCTGCGGCAAGACGACGACGCTGCGCACGATCGGCGGGTTCATCCGGGCGGACGCCGGCAGCGTGCTGATCGACGGCCGGGACGTCGGGCAACTCGCGCCCGAGCGGCGGCCGACGGCGATGGTGTTCCAGAACTACGCGCTCTGGCCGCACATGACGGTGTTCGACAACGTCGGGTTCGGGCTCAAGCTGCGCAAGCTCGGGCGCGCGGAGATCCGCAGGCGGGTCGAGGAGACCCTGGAGCTCGTCGGCCTGACGCACCACCTGAAGAGCCACCCCGCGCAGATCTCCGGCGGCGAGCAGCAGCGCGTCGCGCTCGCCAGGGCGCTCGTGCTCGAACCGAAGGTGCTGCTGCTCGACGAACCGCTGTCGAACCTCGACGCGAAGCTGCGCGTGCGGGTGCGCGAGGACATCCGGGAGATCCAGCAGCGGCTGCAGATCACCACGGTGTTCGTCACCCACGACCAGGACGAGGCGCTGTCGGTCGCCGACCGGATCGCCGTGATGAACGGCGGCCGGGTCGAGCAGTACGCCGGCCCGGACGAGCTGTACCGGCTGCCCCGCACGCGCTTCGTCGCCGAGTTCGTCGGGACGATGAACTTCTACGAGGGCGCCGCGCACGCCGGCACCGTGACGCTCGGCCCGGACGGCGTCGCCGTGCCGTGCACGTCGGTGTCGGGCACCGGCGAGGGCGTGACCGTCGCCGTCCGCCCTGAGGACGTGCGGCTCGGCACGGACGGCCCCGGCGTCGACGTCGAGGTCGTCCGCGAGGTGCCGCGCGGGCACTACAAGGAGGTGCTGGCATCGTTCGGCGCGAACACCGTGCGCGCGTTCGTGGCGAGCGACTTCGCGCAGACCAGGGCGAAGCTGACGTTCAGCCGCGCCCTGGTGTACCGCGACGACCGCCTCGTCTCCGGCTGACGCCCCGTCTCCCGCGCCATGTAAACCATGCCGGTGGTGGCTTTACACGGGGCAGGGCCCGTGTAAAGCC
>DASUWX010000076.1:0-4498 GCA_036378185.1 Streptosporangiales bacterium
CCTGCCTGGTCGTGCGGCCCGCCAGCTCGGCGTACGCCGCCGGGTCGACGCCGTCGGGCGGGTCCGGCAGCATCCGCCCGTCGCGTCCCACCACCGCACGGACGGGCAGGTCCAGCTCACGCCACCAGGTGACGTCGGTGAGGTCGCCGAACGTGCACACCATGGCGATGCCGGTGCCCTTCCCGGGGTCGGCGAGACGGTGGGCGCGCACCGGCACCCGTGCGCCGAAGACGGGCGTGGTGACCTCGCGGCCGACCAGGCCAGCGTACCGCTCGTCATCGGGATGGCAGACGAGCGCGACGCATGCGGGCAGCAGCTCGGGCCGGGTCGTCTCGATGAGGACGTCGGTCCCGTCGGCATGGAAGGCCAGCGCGTGATACGCGCCGGCCACCTCGCGGTCCTCGACCTCGGCCTGGGCGACGGCGGTGCGGAAGTCGACGTCCCAGAGCGACGGCGCGTCGGACTGGTACGCCTCGCCGCGGCGCAGGTTGCGCAGGAACGCCAGCTGCGAGATGCGCCGGGCCCGGTCGCCGATCGTGGTGTAGCCGTACGACCAGTCCACGGACAGGCCGAGGGACCGGAACGTCCGCTCGAACGCCTGCTCGTCCTCCGAGGTCAGCCGCAGGCAGAGCGAGACGAAGTCCGGCCGGCTGATCGACACCGGGTGCTTCCCGCGAGTGGCGGAGCGGACGGAGTCCGGCGGCGTGAAGTCCGGGTCGCGCGGCAGCGACGGGTCACAGCGGACGCCGTAGTGGTTCTGCACGCGGCGCTCGGTCGGCAGGCCGTTGTCGTCCCAGCCGATCGGGTAGAACACCGTCTTGCCGCGCATCCGGTGGAACCGCGCGACGATGTCGGTGTGCGTGTACGAGAACATCGTGCCGACGTGCAGTGTGCCGCTCACTGTAGGAGGCGGCGTGTCGATCGCGTACACCTGCTCACGGGTACGGTTCCGGTCGAAGGCGTAGGTCTGCTGCCGGTCCCAGGTGCGGGACCACTTCTCCTCGAGGCCGTCGAGGGTCGGCTTGGCCGGGACACCCATATGAGACTCCTGGTCGGATAGGCGGAGGAACGGGTCGCGAGTAGCCCCTACCGGGGCGTGGTTACTCGCGCCGTCGCGTGACCGACCGTGAACCGCATGCCTCGAGGCTAACCGAAATCCGGTGGCGTCCGCATCCTGGACGGTTTACAAAGGGGCGATGACGCATGCCGCCCTGCCCATCCGCCCGATCGTTCCCCACGAGTGGGGGGCGCTGGGCCGGTTGCTCGACCTCGCCTTCCTCGAGACGCACCGCCCGGAGGAGTGGGAGCAGTTCCGCAGTGTCGTCGAGCTGGACCGCACGCTCTGCGCGTTCGACGGCGACCGGATGGTCTCGTCGTCGGGCGCGTACACGATGGAGCTCACCGTGCCGGGCGCCGTGATCCCGGCCGCCGGCGTCTCCATCGTCACCGTGCACCCGGCCTACCGCAGGCGCGGCCTGCTCAGCGCGATGATGGACCGCCAGCTCGGTGACCTCCGCGACAGCGGCGAGGCGGTCGCCATGCTGTGGGCGTCGGAGTCGCGGATCTACGGCAGGTACGGCTACGCCGTGGCGTGCCAGCAGGCCGCGATCGACATCGCACGCACCGAGTCCGCGCTCGTGCCGGACGCTCCCGACGCGACCCACCTGGACCTCGAGCTCGTCGACCCCGGCGAGGCGCGCAAGGAGCTCGCGGTCGTGTACGACCGGATGCGGCCCACGCGTCCCGGCTACGTCTCCCGCGACGACGGCCAGTGGTTCGACACGCTGTTCGACCCCGAGCAGCGCCGCGCCGGCGCCACGGCGTTGCAGGCGCTGCTGGTCCGGGACGGCGGCACGACGACCGGTTACGCGCTGTACCGCGCGAAGCCCGAATGGGAGGCGGGCGGGCCGAAGGGGCAGGTCACGCTGGTGGAGCTCCAGGCGGCCGACGCCGCGACCCACGTCGCCTGCTGGCAGTACCTGTCCGGGCTCGACCTCACGGCGCACGTCACGGCACGGCAGATGCCGGTCGACACGCCGCTGCTGTACCTGCTGGCCGATCAACGCCGCGCCCGCGTGCGGCGCGAAGACGCGCTGTGGGTGCGGCTGGTGCGCGTGGGCGAGGCGCTGGCGCAGCGACGCTACGCCGCACCCGTCGACCTGGTGCTGGACGTGGCCGACGCCAGGTGCCCGTGGAACGCCGGGCGCTGGCGGCTCTCCGGCGACGAGAGCGGCGCCACCTGCGAGCCGACGACCGAAGCCGCCGACGCCCGCGTCGACACCACCGCGCTCGCCTCGGCGTACCTGGGCGACGGAGCGCTGGCGGCGTACGCCGTGACCGGTCGCGCGAGCGAGACGACACCGGGCGCGCTGCGGCGGCTGGCCGCGGCGATGTCCTGGGACCCGAAGCCCTGGTGCGTCCACAACTTCTAGCCCGTTCCCGCCCCGTGATCACGGAGTGGCGGGCAGCGGCGTGCGCGTGGCGTGGCTGTGCCCGCGGAACTCGGCGACGACCTCGCGGGCGGCGTCCTCCCCGACCCGGAACACCGTGACGTCGTAGATCCCGTGCCGGCCGTAGCGCACCCGCTCCCGCGCCTCGGCGACGAGCACGTCGCCCTGCTCGACGGGCGCCACGAACACGATGTCCGCCTTCGCCGCGACCGTGACGTAGCCGTGGCTGTTGCACGCGCAGGAGAACGCGGTGTCGGCGAGGGTGAAGACGTGGCCGCCGTGACAGCTGCCGTGCCCGTTCAGCATCGACCGGGTCACCCGCATCGTCGCGTCGGCCTCGCCCGGCACCACCCGGAGCAGCTCGATGCCGAGCTGCCGTGAGGCCGCGTCGGCGGCGAACATGGCGGCGGCACCGCGCGCGCTCCCCGTCGTCTCCATCCCGCCGCTCCCGTCCGTCGGACTTGCGAGCCACCGCTCACCGTAGCGCAGCCGAGTGCTCGAGATGCCTGTCGACTCGTTGAGATGCCCGGCGGCGTGTGGTTCACTGAGCATGCGAGTGGTCGCTCGCAATCCTGGAGGTCGACGTGGACCGTTGCAACGGGGCTGCACGCTCCGCGTCCGGCATCCCGTTGCCGGTGGCCGCGACGCCCGAGCACGTCGAGCCGGGCCTCGACGCCCGGCTCGGCGAGCCGGGCGAGTTCCCGTTCACCCGCGGCATCCGGCCGGGCATGTACCGGGACCGGCCGTGGACCATCCGCCAGCTCGCCGGGTACGGCACCGCACGCGACACCAACGCGCGGTACCGGACGCTGCTCGACGGCGGCGCCACCGGCGTCAACGGCGTCTTCGACTACCCGAGCCTGCGCGCGTTCGACTCGGACGACCCGCGGGTCCACTCCGACGTCGGGCGCGGCGGCGTGGCCGTCGACGTCCGCGCCGACTTCGACGACCTGTTCGACGGCATCCCGCTCGACCGGGTGAGCGTGTCACTGGTCTCCTCGCAACCGATCGGCGCGGTGGTGCACTTCGCGATGTTCCTGCGGGCCGCCCAGCGGCGCGGGACCGAGCTCGGCGCGCTGGCGGGCACGAGCCAGAACGACTTCCTGATGGAGACGGCGATCACGATCGCGCCCGAGGCGCTGCCGCCGCCCGCGTCGTTCCGGCTCGAGTGCGACCTCGTGGAGTACAGCCTCGCCGAGGTGCCGCGGTGGAACCCGGTCAGCGTGAGCGGGTACAACTACCGCGAGGCGGGCGCGGACGCCACGCTCGAGGCCGCGCTGACGCTCGCGCACGGGCAGGCGGTCGTGCGCGAACTGGTGGCCCGCGGGTGCCGCGCGGAGAAGGTGCTGCGCCGCCTGTCGTTCTTCCTCGACGCGCACAGCGACTTCTTCGAGGAGATCGCGAAGTTCCGTGCCGTCCGGCGGATGTGGGCGTACTGGGTGCGTGACGACCTCGGGGTGAGTGACCCGGCACTGCAGCGGTTCCGCTTCCACACCCAGACGGCCGGCGTGACCAACACCGCCAGGCACGCCCACGTCAACATCGGGCGGAGCATGGTGCAGGCTCTTGCCGCCGTCCTCGGCGGGACCCAGTCGCTGCACGTCGACGGGTACGACGAGGCCATCTCGATCCCCACCGAGCACGCCGCGCTCACGGCGTTGCGCAGCCAGTTGGTGCTGCTCCACGAGACCGGTGTCGCGAAGACGGCGGACCCGCTCGGCGGCAGCTACCTGGTCGAGTACCTCACCGACGAGATCGAGCGGCGCGTCCGGCACCGGCTGGCGGACATCGACGCGCTCGGCGGCGTCGTAGCCGCGACCGAACGCGGCTGGGTGCATGCCGAGCTCGCAAACGGCGCCTTCGCCCAGCAGCAGGCCGTGGAGTCCGGCGAGCAGAAGATCGTCGGCGTCAACCTGCACGACGACGGCGAGGAGCCCGCGATCGAGCGGTTCGAGCTGCCCCCGCACACCCTCGACCGGCAGACCCGGCGGTTGGCGGAGACCAGGGCCGGCCGCGACCGGAGCCGGGCCCGGCGGGCGCTCGCCGAC
>DASUWX010000077.1:0-19694 GCA_036378185.1 Streptosporangiales bacterium
GTCGCGCATGAACTCCGGGATGCCGGGCCGCACGAACATGCCGCGCCCGACGTCGCCCATGACCGGGTCGCAGCAGTACACGACGTCGGGGTTGACCGCACGGACCCGCTCCAGCGCGTCCAGCACCACCTTGCCGACCGCGACGTCACCCAGGTACCCGGAGAGCACCGCGTCGACGGTGCCGAGCACGCCGCGTTCCTGGATGCCGGTGATCACGTCGGCGACGTCGGCCGGGTCGAGCACCGGGCCACGCCATTGTCCGTAACCGGTGTGGTTGGAGAAGTGGACGGTGAGGACCGGCGACACCTCGACGCCGAGCCGCTGCAGCGGGAACGTCGCCGAGGAGTTGCCGACGTGCCCGTACGCCACCGACGACTGGATCGACAGGACGTGCATGGGCCCCGAGGTCAGAGGACCTCTTCGAGCTCGCTGAGCAGTGCGGCCTTCGGCTTGGCGCCGATGATCTGCTTGATCAGGTCGCCGTCCTTGAACAGCAGCAGGGTCGGGATCTTGAGCACCTGGTACTGCTGCGGGACGCCGGGGTTCTCGTCGATGTTGAGCTTGGCGATCGTGATCTTGTCGGGGTGCTCGGAGGCGATCTCCTCGAGTACGGGGGCGACCAGCCGGCACGGCGAGCACCACTCGGCCCAGAAGTCGACGAGCACGGGCTTGGGACTGCCCAGGACGTCCGCTTCGAAGCTCGCGTCGGTCACGGTCTTGGTCGTGGCTCCCATGTACGGGTACCTCCCTCTTCGGGATCTCCGGGCACTGCGCAACGACGGTAGCGTCCCCGGGCCGCGCCGCGACCCGGGGGACGCCTCACGCCAGGGTCGTCTGTGCCGAGCGGTGCTCCGCAGCGGCGAGATAGCGTTCCGCGTCCAGGGCGGCGGCACAGCCGGTGCCGGCTGCCGTCACCGCCTGACGATAGATGTGGTCGACGACATCACCCGCGGCGAACACGCCGGGGAGGTTGGTCCGCGTGGTCGGATGCTGCACCTGGACGTAGCCCTCGGCGTCGAGGTCCAGCTGCCCGGCGAACAGCTCGCTGCGCGGGTCGTGGCCGATCGCGATGAACAACCCGCCGACGGGAAGCGTGCTCTCCTCGCCCGTCCTGGTGTCCTTCAGGGTCAGCCCGGTCACCCGCTCGTCACCCTGGACGCCGACGACCTCGGCGTTCCAGACGAACTTGATCTTGTCGTTGGCGAACGCGCGTTCCTGCATGATCTTGCTCGCCCGCAGCTCGTCCCGGCGGTGGACCACGGTGACGGACTTGCCGAACCGGGTAAGGAACAGCGCCTCCTCCATCGCGGAGTCGCCGCCGCCCACGACGGCGATGTCCTGGTCGCGGAAGAAGAAGCCGTCACAGGTGGCGCACCACGAGACACCGTGGCCGGAGAGCCGCTGCTCGTCGGGGAGACCGAGCTCGCGGTACCGCGAGCCGGTCGCGATGATCACGGTCCTGGCCCGGTACTCCTGATCGCCCACCCGGACGATCTTCACGTCACCGGACAGGTCGACGCCGGTCACGTCCTCGGGCACGAGCTCGGCGCCGAACCGTTCGGCCTGCTTGCGCAGGTTGTCCATCAGGTCCGGGCCCATGATGCCGTCCGGGAAGCCGGGGAAGTTCTCCACGTCCGTGGTGTTCATAAGCGCGCCGCCGGCGGTGACGGAGCCCTCGAACACCAGCGGGTTCAGCTGAGCGCGGGACGCGTACAGGGCCGCGGTGTAGCCGGCCGGGCCGGAGCCCACGATGATCAGGTTACGAACGTCGCTCACGGACAATCTCCTCGCGAATCACACTCAGTCCAGTCAACCGATAGTAGGTGCGAGGCATTCCGGGTCGGCAGTGCGGCACGGTTACGGGGTGGTGACCTCCGTCAGTGCTTCGGGACCGTCGTCTTCTCGATGATCCGCGGGTCGCCGGCCGAGCAGCCGGGCCCGACCACGGCGACGTCGTACTCGTCGCTGGAGGTGGCCGAGTTCATCACGACGACGGCCGCCGGGCGGCCGTCGTAGCTGCCGAGGTCGACGGCGACGATCCGGTCCGGCCGATGGTTGGTGACGGCCGCGACGCACCCGGCCAGCGCGTTGCGGTCCTGCAGCCGCCGGAGCTCGCCGTTGAGCGCGCTGCTCGCGGTGGGGTTGGGCGTGTAGTGCCCGCCCCGCCGTTCGGCGACGAGCGCTCGCGCCTGCGCGCCGAGGGTGCCGGCCTGGTAGGCGCGACCCGTGATCATGGGCACGGCCGCCGGGTTGGCAGGCAGGCCGGTCTGGGTGTTCGACGGCGGCTTGTCGTTCGAGTTGAGCTCGGTCGCCAGGAAGCCACCGGTGAAGATCAGGCCGACGACGAGCACGGCCGCGCCGGCGAGCAACTGCGGGCGGCCGGCGAACAGGTTGGTGAACCAGTTCCGCCTGGGGCCGCGTGCCCCGCCCTGCTGTGCACCGCGGACGTAACCGGCCCGCTCGTGCTGCATCTGCGCGATGCTGGCCTCGATCCGGGCGGAGACGTCCTTCGGCATCGACGGCTCGGGAAGCGACGAGAGCATCGTGGTGATGCCGGCGAGCTGGTCGACGACGTCACGGCACTGGGCACACGACGAGAGGTGGCCGCGCACCCGGGCGTCGCGCTCTGGATCGAGCACACCTTCGGCGTGATCGGCCAGCGTGTCCGTGTCGATGTGTCCGGCCATGTCACCTCTGTCGCGGTATGTGGGCAGGCGCGGTGGAACGTTGCCGAAGTGATCGGACACGGTTGTCCCGTCACCTCCTCTCAGGCACCTGACCGGTAGGACGTGTCCCGGCGCGCCGCGGTTCCCTCATCGTCATGATGCGTTGCGCAGGTGGCCGAGGAGCGGGAGCAGCTTCGCCCGGCCCCGCGCGCACCTGCTCTTGATCGTTCCCGGCGCGCAGTCGAGGATGCGTGCGGCGTCCTCTACCGAGTATCCCTGCATGTCGATGAGAACGAGCGCCGCGCGCTGTTCGAACGGTAGGGCGGCGAGGGCCTGTTGTACCTCGAGCGCGAGTTCCTTGGCCACGGCCGGGTCGGGCGCGGAGATGCTCTCGGGCGCCGCGCCGACCTCCTGCGTCTCGTAGTCGGGCAGCGGTTGGGTCGGCCGGGCGGTCCGCCGGCGGATGCGGTCGACGCAGGCGTTGACGACGATCCGGTGCAGCCACGTGGTGACGGCGGCCTCGCCGCGGAACGTGTGCGCACGCCGGAACGCCGACATCAGCGCGTCCTGCAGCGCGTCGGCCGCCTCCTCGCGGTAGCCCATCGTCCGCAGCGCCACCGCCCAGAGGCGGTCGCGGTGCCTGGTGAAGATCTGCTCGAACGCGTGCGGGTCGCCGGCCACGTGGCGCTGCAGCAGGTCAGCGTCGGAAACCTCCTGAGTGTCGCTCCGCGAGGTCATGCGCACCCGCTTCCCCGCTCCCCTCCGGCAGGTGCCGCGCCGGACCGTGCACATCGGTCGCTGTCGGCTCGCGCGGCCCCTACCTCCGGCTCGCTCGTCAGCTCTCGCGCTGATGTCATCCGGGCCCGCACCGGACTAGCTTGCCGGATGGAAGGTCACGTCCGCGAGTCCGGCGCGGTATCCGCCGCCCCCCGGTGGCAGCTGGGTGAACCAGACGAGCCAGTACCGGGCGGTGGTCGACCCGGACGGGTGAAGGGTCACATGGGTGCCGACGTCGCTCGCCTTGGCGACGGTGGTGAAGTCGCCGAGCGACGACCCGTCATTCTGGGCGTCGCGCAGCTGCACGCTGCTGCCCTGGCCGACGAGCACCAGGTCGACCGAGTCGACGGCCTTCGCCGAGCCGAGATCCAGGACGATGCCCACGCCCGGCTTCAGGTTGCCGAGCTTCGCGCTGTTGTACCGGTCGGTGAACCAGGCGGTGCGCTTCGTGCCGTCGTACGCCTTGCTGATCTCGCCGTCGTGCTCCTGCCGGTCACCCAGCGGGTCGAACGCGTGTGCGCCGACCACGGCGATCTGCCGCTTGCCCGCGGGGGTGGCCGAATCCGTCGGGGTCGAGGCCGAGGGCGACGGCGTCGCCGACGACGTTCCGGGCAGGTGCAGGCCCGACAGCCCGAGCCGCAGGCCACCGACGGCGAGCACGGCCACGATCGCCACTCCGGCAGGGACGGCGACCAGGGCCCGCCGCCACCTGCGGTCGCGGCGCGGGCTCGCCTGTGGGTACTGGTAGGCCATGCCCATGGGCATGGGGCCCGTGGCCGCGCCGACCGGCTGGGTGCGCTCGGGCTCGGGCTCGGTGGCGACGTCGGCGAAGAAATCGAGCGGGGCAGGGTCGGGGAAGTCGGCCAGGGCCTCGGCCACGGCCGCAGGCGTGCCGAGCGGCGGCTGGCCGCGCCGGCTGCGCTGGCACAGGGCCCGCTCGGTCGTCGCGTCGAGGTCGGGCGGTACGCCGGCGCGGACCTGGCGCGGGCTGTAGTGCGGAGCACCCGCCATCGCCGGGGCGGGCGGGAGCGTCTCGTGGTCGCCGTACGGCCAGCGCGCGGTGAGCGCGGCGTACAGCAGCGCGCCGAGGCCCTCGGCGTCGGTGCGGGCCGGGTCGTCACTGGTGGTGCCGGCGAGCGCGGCCTCGGTGCCGACGCCGGTGATCTTGACGCCGCCGGCGGCGGTCCAGACGAGGTTCTCGGGCTGGAGCCGCAGATGCGAGACGGCCATCCGGTGCGCGGCGGTGAGCGCCTCGGCGGCTTCGCCGACGAGGGCACCGGCGCGGTCCGGATGGAGCGGGCCCGACTCGGCCAGCAGGTCGGTCAGCGTGCGGCCGGTGATCCACTCGGTGACGACGTAGGTGAACTCCTCGAACGTCGCTGTGTCGAACACCTGCACGATGCGCGGGTCGCGGATACGCGCGGCCCGGCGTGCGGCGGTGAGGACGCGACTCGTCTCCGGCGCCGACGACGGCAGCACCATGATGGTGACGGTGCGCGCCAGCACGGTGTCCGTGCCGCGCCAGAGCGCAGCACAACCCTGCTCGCCGACGCGCTCCTGCAGTTCGTAGCGGTCGTCGAGCACGAACCCCGGCTCGAGGCGTGCCGTCACGAAACCTGTCCTTCCCCCGGTTCTCGGGTCAGGCAGCAGCCCAATGTTAGTTCCATCCCCAGGTGCGTGCCGCGCGGGACATCATTACGACTCGCGCAACCGCTCCAAGGTTGACCCTACCTGCCGGGAAATCCTCAGCGACCCAGCCGACCGCGGAACGTGGTGAGAACGGCACGCATTTCGGCGATCCGCAGCAGCCGGCCGAAGACGACGAACACGCCGAGCACGAGCACGCCGCCCGCGAGCACGGACGCCACCGCGCCGGCGAACGAGTCGCCGAGCACGCCGCGGATGCCGATCGTCTCCAGGTAGCCGAGCACCCCGCCGGGAACGGCCGCGACGACCATGCGGAGCAGGCTGCCGACGATCCGCCGGCCGTCCACGCCGCCGAGCCGGCGGCGCAGCAGCAGCGCGGTGAGGACGCAGTTGACCACGTAGTTGATCCCGT
This sequence comes from Streptosporangiales bacterium, assembly GCA_036378185.1. Taxonomy (GTDB): domain Bacteria; phylum Actinomycetota; class Actinomycetes; order Streptosporangiales; family WHST01; genus WHST01. The sequence continues at coordinate 5,503 of DASUWX010000077.1, forward strand.
AGGACAGGGCGAGCGCGACCATGACCGCCTGGTACGGCAGCACCAGGTAGCAGACGACGCCGACCGCGACGGCTACCGCCGTGCCGGCCAGGTTGACCAGTGCCGGGGTCTTGGTGTCCTGGAGCGCGAAGCACACGCGGAGCAGCAGCTGGAAGATGCTGAACGGCACCAGCCCGACCGCGAACGCCGCGATGAGCAGTCCGGTGTAGCTCGCGTTCGGCGCCGTGTAGTAGCCGTGCCGGAAGATGGTCAGCCCGATCGGCCTGCCCAGCACGATCAGCGCGACCGCGGACGGGACGATGAGCACCGCGGCGAGCCGGATGCCGGTCGACAGGTCGTCGCGGACCAGCCCGAACCTGCCGTCGGCGGCGTGGCCGCTCATCCGCGGCAGCAGCGCCGTGATCACCGAGACCGCGACGATCGCGTGCGGCAGGGAGAACACGGTGAACGCGTTGAGGTACGGGGTGTAGCCGTAGTTCACGGCCGTGTGCATGTCCTCGACCCGGCTGTCGATGGCACCGCCGATGTTGGTCACGACGAACAGCTGGGCCAGGTTGGTGGCGACGTACACGATCGTCCACATGCCGACCCGGCCGATCGCGCCGAGCCCGAGTGCGCCGAAGCCGAGGCGGAGCCTGGGCCGGAACCCGGCCCGCAGCAGCGACGGCACGAGCGCGATCGTCTGGACGACGATGCCGGCGGTGGTGCCGATGCCGAGGAGCATGGTCTCGCCCGGCGTGATCGTCTCCGGCGTGGGCTGCCCGTCGACGACGTAGACGAAGAGCAGGCCCGTGACGACGACGGTGAGGTTGTTCAGCACCGGCGCCCACATCGGCGCGGCGAACCGGCGCCTGGCCTGCAGGATCGCGATCAGCACGGCGCCGACGCCGAGGAACAGGATCTGCGGCAGGAAGAAGCGGAGGAACGCGATCGCGACCGTGCGCTGCTGCCCGATCATCCTGCCGGCGATCACGTCCAGGATCACCGGCGCTCCGGCCACGACCACGGCGGTCAGCACGACGAGCACGAGCAGCACCAGGGTGAGCAGGCGCTGGCCGTACTGCTCGCCCTCGGCGTGGCTGCGCTTGTCGGCCCGCACGAGCAGCGGGACGAGGACGGCCGAGAGCACCCCGCCGAGGAACAGCTCGTAGACCGAGTTCGGCGCGTTGTTCGCAGTGTTGTACGCGTTGGACAGCGCGGTGCTGCCGAGCACGGCGGCGATGACGGTGACGCGCAGGAAGCCGGTGAGCCGGGACACGATCGTGCCTGCGGCCATCACCGCGCTGGAGCGCAGCAGACCTCCGGTGCCCACGTCCTGCGGCGGGGCTACCTCGTCCTCTGGCGACTCCTGATGAACGGTCATGCGTCCGCCTCCGCGGCTGGGCGGCTCGAAGTCGAGGTCACGCTGGGCCGGCGGACGCACGACGAGCAGTGCATATGATTCCCTCGCCGGCGCTCGGTCATGCGTCCGAGCCCTGGTCGGCCGTACGCCGCCGCTTCGCCCGCAGCGCGCGCCGGCCGATGCGCAGGGCGGCACCGCCGAACAGCACGACCAGCGCCGCGACCGTGATGATCACCGCGACCGACCCGTACGCCGTCGAGAACACGTTGAACTCGGTCGGCCGGCTGTACGACTGGCCCTCGGGGGTGTAGAGCTGCGCCTGGGCGTCCATCACCCCGCTGGCCACGGTCTTCACGGGGACGTTCACGGTGAACTTGGTCTGCGGCGGGATCTTGATCAGCTTCTTCATCTGGCCGACCTGCATGCGCGCCTGGTTCGAGGAGCGCACCTCGAGCCGCACCGTCACCGTGTCGTGGGTCAGGGCGTTCTCGAGGGTCAGCGGGATGGTGCCCGCCGAGCTCGCCAGGGACAGGTGGCCCGGCTGCAGGATGCGTACCTTCGACTGCTCGACCGTCACCGCGTGGTCGGCCACCGCGAGCAGAGCCGCCCCCGTCGACCTGCGGGTACGCCACGCCGCCGACTCGGCGCGGAGCGCGGCCTGGGTGTAGTCGGCGATCCGGGCCGGCGGCTGGATGAAGATCGCCGAGTACCGGTCCAGCATCTTGTGGAACTTACGGACCTTCGCCAGGTAGGCGGGCGAGAGCTCGCTGTGCCTGGCGGCGGCCGGGTAGGTGAGCCGCTGCCGCGACAACGCGGTCGACGGCTTCGCCCTGGCCAGGTCGCCCAGCGAGGTGGGCGTGAGCCACGGGGCCGCCGCGGTGTCGGCGACGAGCCCGCGGGCGAGCTCGTCGGACGGGTTCCAGTCGCGCGGCGGCACCACCAGCAGCCCACGGGACACGCTGGGACGTTCTCCGGTGATCAGCGCGGTCTCGGCAAGGAAGCGCTGCTCGACGAGGGCGGCGTCGTCCGGGTCGGCGCCGGCGGAACCGACGATGTCGCCGAGTGTCGAGTCGGCCAGGACGACCTTCACCGAACCGCTCGACGTGCGCGCCTTCGCGACCGGGTCGGGCGTGTAGGTGAGCTGCTGCGCGAGCGGCAGCGCCGAGTCGCGCAGCAGCACGGTGTCGGCGCCGTTGGCCGCGAGGTCGTCCAGCGTCGGCTGGTCGATCAGCCCGTCCGGCGGCCACACGACGCTCGCCGCCGGGTCGGTGCCCAGCACCTGCCGGGTGGTGGTGCTGCCCTGGTTCAGCGCGAGGGTGAGGTCCGACGTGAGGCCGGCCCGGACCAGGGCGGTCACGTCGACGTCTGCGTACGGCAGCGAGATGACCGACTGGCCGCTGACGGCCGTCCGGACCGAGCCGAGGAACGCCGTCGCCTGCGGTCCTCCCGTCCCCCTGACCGTATGACCGCCCGATCTGACCCGGTAGCCGCGGCTCATGAGCTGCGCCTGGCTGAGCACGCTCGGGTCGATCGCCCAGGTGAGCGGCACCCGCCGCTTCGCCGTCTCGGCACTCGCGCCCGCCGCAACCAGGCGCTGCAGCCGCCCGCCTGCCGACATGCTCGTGCGCAGTCCGTCGTCCATGAACGTGTTGCCGAGCAGCTGGTGCGGGCGCTCCACGACCGGCCAGACCCAGGAGATCCGCGTGGGCTGCGGGCGCAGCCCCTTGTCGTCGGGCGTGTTGACGATGAACGTCCGCTGCACCGCGAGCTGCGTGCCGTCCGGGCGGAACGCCTCGACGGCGACGAGATAGACCCCGAACCCGGTGAGCCCGAGGGCGCTCATCGGCACCCGCAGGTCGAACGGGCGGGAACCGTGCGGGCCGAGCTGCCCGACCCTGGCGTCGTGGCCGTAGACGGGCAGGCCGGTGGGCGCCTGCCGCTCGTGGGCGTACTCGGCCAGCAGGGTCCGGCTGGACACCGCGGAACGCAGCACACGGAGCCGCGCCTGTACCCCGGGGATGGGCTGGCCGCCCGGGTTGGTGACCGTTCCCGAGATGCGCAGCGTGTCCTCGGGACCGGGAGCGGCGGGAGAGACCTGGCTGAGGGTGATCAACGGCTGCTTGGCGGCGTGCGCGGCGTGGGGCCGGACGACGAGCGACGGCAGGACGCACACCGTCGCGGCGACGAGCGCGAGCAGGACGCGGGGGAGAGTTCGGCTCACGTCATCCCCGCGAGGAGGTCCGGATCACTTCGCACCAGCTCCCGTTCGTTCGGATACGCCAGCCGGTCGGGGAGCTCGTCGAAGGACACCCAGGCGACGTCCTCGACCTCGACGTCGGTGTCGGTGAGCTCACCGCCGGTGGCACGCACCAGGAAATGGTGGACGGTCTTGTGGATCCGCCGGTTGTCGAAGACGAACCAGTAGTCGATGCTGCCGATGGGCCGGACGATCCGGCCCACGATGCCGGTCTCCTCCTTGATCTCCCGCAGCGCGGTCTCCTCGTTCGTCTCGCCGGGCTCGACGTGGCCCTTCGGAAGTGACCAGAGCAGGCCGCCGTCGCGGGCGCGGCGCGCGATCAGGACGGCTCGCGGAGCACCGCCTGCGAGGTCGACGACCAGCCCACCGGCGGAGGTCTCCTCGATCGGACGGGGCCTGCGCCGGGAGGGACGGCGGACGCGCGGGCGGTGTCCTTCAGGCACGCACCGATCGTAGTTGGCTCGTCGGGCGGCCGTGCCGGACGGCGGGGGGCATGCCGGGACCGGGCACATCTATTCTTGTCTGTCGTGTCCGCGAACCCCGACAAGTCAGGCACGCCGACGCGTGCCCAGCAGCGCGCCGTCGCCGAGTTGCTGCGCGTGGCGCCGGTCGCGGACGAGCTGAGCCGGCTGTTCCAGGCGGCCGGGCACGACCTCGCGCTCGTCGGCGGGTCGGTGCGGGACGCGATGCTCGGCGCGCTCGGCGAGGACCTCGACTTCACCACCGACGCCCGGCCCGAGGAAGTGCTGGAGATCGCCAAGTCGTGGGCCGACTACCACTGGGAGGTCGGCATCGCCTTCGGCACGATCGGCCTGCGCAAGGGCGACTTCAAGCTCGAGGTCACGACGTACCGCAGCGAGAAGTACCACCGCGAGTCCCGCAACCCGGACGTGGCGTACGGCGACTCGCTGATCGACGACCTCGCCCGCCGCGACTTCACCGTGAACGCTATGGCGGTGCCGCTCCCACTGCACGCCGGCGAGCCGCTCGTGGACCCGTACGGCGGCCTGCGCGACCTGGCGGCAGGCGTGCTGCGTACCCCGGGTCCCCCGGAGCGCTCGTTCGACGACGACCCGCTGCGCATGCTGCGTGCGGCGCGGTTCGCCGCGCAGCTCGGGTTCGACGTCGCGCCGGACGTGGTCGCCGCGATGACCGAGATGCGGGAACGGCTGGCGATCATGTCGGTCGAGCGGGTGCGCGACGAGCTGGCCAAGCTGCTGTGCGGCAGGCAGCCGCGCCGCGGCCTCGTGCTGCTCGTCGACACCGGGCTCGCCGACGTCGTGCTGCCCGAGCTGCCGGGCATGCGGCTCGAGATCGACGAGCACCACCGGCACAAGGACGTCTACGAGCACACCCTCACCGTCCTCGACCAGGCGATCGCGCTCGAGGGCGACACCCGGCCCGATCTCGTGCTGCGGCTCGCTGCGGTGCTGCACGACATCGGCAAGCCGAAGACGCGCCGGATGGAGCCGGACGGACGGGTGAGCTTCCACCACCACGAGGTGGTGGGAGCCCGGCTGACACGGCAGCGGCTCACCGAGTTGCGGTTCCCCAAGGACGTGGTCTCCGACGTCGCGAAGCTGGTGGAGCTGCACCTGCGGTTCCACGGGTACGCCGAGGGCGAGTGGACCGACTCCGCCGTCCGCAGGTACGTCCGCGACGCGGGACCGCTGCTCGACCGGCTGCACCGGCTCACCCGCGCCGACTGCACCACGCGGAACCGGCGCAAGGCCAAGCGGCTGGCGGACGCGTACGACGACCTCGAGGCCAGGATCGCCAGGCTCGAGCAGGAGGAGGAGCTGGCGAGGATCCGGCCGGACCTCGACGGCAACGAGGTGATGACCGAGCTCGGCGTCGGTCCGGGCCCGGTCGTCGGCAAGGCGCTCCAGCACCTGCTCGAGCTGCGGATGGAGCACGGGCCGCTCGGCCGCGACAAGGCCGTCGAAGAGTTGCACCGCTGGGCGGACGAGCAGCGCGGCCGCTGACGCTCCGCCCGAGCGGCCGGGGGCACAGGCCGCGTCGATACGCTCCATCACATGTCGACTACCGGCCCGACCTGGGGACCTCTTCCGCCGCCACCGGCCGGGCCACCACCGGTTCCCCCTGCCGGGGGCGGGGAGCGGCGCCACGCCACGGTGATGGCGGTACTGCTCTCCCTGCTCGGCGGTTGGACCGTGGCCCTCGCCGTGCTCGGCCAGTTCCTCGCGTTCGGCGTCGACCAGGTCGACCCGACCAGGGAACACACCGTGCCGTGGCTGCTCGCCACCCTGCTGCTCGGCCTGCTCGCCGGCATACCCGCGACCCTGGTCTGGCTGATCTCGACGCACCCGCGCGCAAGGGCGGTCGGCCGGGCCTGGGCCCTGGCCGGCGGGCTCGTCGTCGTCGTGTCGCCGGTACGCCTGCTGCCCGCGGAGTCGAGCGTCCTGGCGATGTTCGTCCTCGCCGTCGCCGCCGCTGCCACGGCCCTGGTCCTCTCGCGGCTGCGTGGCTTCGCGGTACCGCGGCCGCGCGGTGACGGCGGCACGTTCGTCGCCGGCGCGGCCGGGCTGCTCGCGCTGCTGCCGTGGGCGTACTACGGGGCGCTCGGCGGTCTCGTGGAGACGCTGCTCGCCCTGGCGCTCGCCGCGGCGGGCGGTTGGCTCGTCGCGGTGGTCCTCGCGCCGGTATGGCACGAGGTCGCCGGCACCTGGCGGCGCTCGAGCATCGTGCTCGTCGGCGGGCTCGTGGCCGGCGTCACCTGCTGCCTGTTGTTCGCCGGGCTCAGCCCGCGGGTGAGCGGGCTGTGGCTCGCCGTCTGCGTCCCGCCGCTCGGGTTCGTCTGCGCGGCGGCGTCGCACGCCGTGCCCCGTCGGCTGCCCACGTTCGCCGGCGTGACCGTCGCCGCGTTCGGGCCGCTCGCGTTCCTCGACCCCGACGAGGTCAACGTGGTGCTCGGGTTCCACGACATCGTGATGTACGCCTTCATCGGCATGGGCCTGGGAGTCGCGGCCGGCCTGGTCGGCAGCGGTGCGCTCGCGGCGTTGGCCGGCGTGCTGCGGTCCCGGACGGTCGCCGCGATCGTGGCGTGCGTCGCGCTCGTCGGCACCGGTGCGCTGTACGCGGGTGCCGGCCAGCCGGGCTTCGACGGCGACCGGCTGTTCGTCGTGCTGAAGCAGCAGGCGCCCGCTGCGTCCGTCGCGGGCAGCGGCGATCTCACCGCACGGCGCCGGGCCGTGTACGACCGGCTGGTGCGTTTCGCCGACCGCACGCAGCGGCCGCTGCGGAACGCGCTCGGCGACATCGGCGTCCGCTACACGCCCTACTACCTGGTCAACGCCGTGGAGGTGGACGCCGGGCCGGAGTTGCGCCCGTGGCTGGAGAGCCGTGGCGACGTGGCCGAGGTGCTCGACAGCCCGCGGCTGCGCCCGATCCGCGAGCTGCCGCCCGTCGACCGCGGCACCATGCGGGCACCACAGCAGCCGGACTGGAACCTCACCATGATCCGTGCCGACGACGTGTGGGCGAAGCTGCATGACCGGGGCGCCGGCGTCGTCGTCGGCCAGTCCGACTCCGGCGTGGACGGGACCCACCCCGCGCTGGCGGCCTCCTACCGCGGCCGGGCCGGCAGCAACGACTACAACTGGCTCGACCCCTGGTACGGCAGCACGTCACCGACCGACTGGGGCGGCCACGGCACGCACACGCTCGGCACCGCCGTCGGCGCGGACAACGTCGGCATCGCGCCGGACGCCAAGTGGATCGGCTGCGTCAACCTCGGCCGCAACATGGCCGACCCGGCGCTGTACCTGAACTGCATGCAGTTCATGCTCGCGCCCTACCCGCAGCACGGCGACCCGTTCCGCGACGGCGACCCGAGCCGGGCCGCGGACGTGCTCAACAACTCGTGGGGCTGCCCGCACGTCGAGGGCTGCAACGCGAACGTGCTGCTGCCCGCGGTCCGCCAGCTCACCGACGCGGGCATCTTCGTCGTCGCCTCCGCGGGCAACGACGGCCCCGGCTGCAGCACGATCAGGGACCCGATCTCCCTCTACGCCGATTCGTTCACGGTCGGCGCCGTCGACTCGACCGGCAACGTCGCGGCGTTCTCCAGCCGCGGTCCGGTGACCGCCGACGGCAGCCACCGCCAGAAGCCCGACATCGCGGCGCCCGGCGTCGGCGTCCTGTCGGCGCTGCCCGGCGGCCGCTACGGGCGGCTCGACGGCACGTCGATGGCCGGGCCGCACGTGGTGGGCACCGTCGCGCTGATGTGGTCGGCCAACCCCAGGCTCAAGGGTGACGTGACCCGCACCGCGCAGATCCTCCGCTCGACCGCGCAGGGGGCCGCGCTCGCGAAGACCGGCTCCAACTGCGGCTCGGACCGCAACGAGGTCGGCGCCGGCATCCTCGACGCGTACGACGCCGTGCTCGCGGCGAAGAAGGCGGGCTAGCCTTCCCCCCGGTACGCCCGGACCTTGTGCTCGATCACGGCGAGGTGGCCCTGCAGCTCGGCGATGTGCGCGACCACGCCGTCCCGGTGCGCCTCGAGCAGCGCGAGCCGCTCCGGCTCGGTGTGCCCACCGGCGCGCACCAGGTCGGCGTACCGCTTCATGTCGCGGACGGACATGCCGGTGGCGCGCAGCCGGATCAGCAGCATCAGCCACTCGACGTCGCCCGCCGTGTAGCGCCGGTGCCCGGACGCGTCCCTGCCGACCTGCTCGAGCAGGCCGATGCGCTCGTACCAGCGCAGCGTGTGGACGGACAGGCCGATGCGTTCGGCGACCTCGCTGACCGACAGCGGCGAGCTCACCTGGAGGCCGGCCACGTCCTCGGCGATCGCGCAGGTGCCGATGCCGTCCAGGTCCTCGGCTTCGTCGACAGTGGGCATGCCGTTCATCTTGACCGAAGAACTCAGCTGTGCCAATGCGAGATCGTCTCCAGGAACGCGTACGGGTAGTGGGCCGTGGGCGGCGCGCTGACCTCGTCGAGCGTCCTGGCCGCGGCCGGGTCGAGGTGCAGGTCGGCTGCGGCGAGGGTCTCGTCGAGCTGCTCGGCGCGGCGGGCGCCGACGATCGGCGCGGTGACGCCGGGACGGTCGGCCGCCCAGGCGAGCGCGGCCTGCGCGGGCGTCACCCCGTGCTCGGCGGCGACCTTCGTGAGCGTCTCGACGATCGCCCAGGTGCGGTCGTTGTTCCGGCGCTGCCAGGACTCCGAGACGGAGTCGGGTGAGTCGCCGACGCGGGTGCCGGCCGGCGGGCGGACGCCGCGCTGGTACTTGCCGGTGAGCCAGCCCTGCCCGAGCGGTCCCCACAGGATCGCGCCGAGGCCCGCGTCGATGCCGGCGGGGATCTGCTCCCACTCCGGCTCGCGGGCGAGCAGGCTGTACTGGATCTGCTGCGAGACTAGGGGCGGGCCGCCGGACTCGTGCAGCAGCCGGGCGAGCTTCGCGACCTGCCAGCCGGCGAGGTTGCTGACGCCGACGTAGCGGGTCCTGCCCGACGCGACCGCGTCGGTGAGGAACCCGACGACCTCGTCGACCGGGTGGTCGGCGTCCGGGCCGTGCAGCTGGTAGAGGTCGACGTGGTCGACGCCGAGTCGGCGCAGGCTGGCGTCCAGCGCGGTGTTCAGGTAATCCGCGGTGAGGCTCGCGCCCGGCTGGCCGGTGACCATGAACCGGCCCTTCGTCGCCAGCGTGAGCTCGTCGCGTACGCCCGGGTGGTCGCGCAGCCACCGGCCGAGCCAGCGCTCCGAGGTGCCGTCGTTGTAGTTGTCCGACGTGTCGACCATGGTCCCGCCCATGGCGACGTACCTGTCGAGCATCGCGTAGGACGCCTGTTCGTCGGCCGCGCCGCCGAACATCATCGCCCCGAATGCGAACCGGGATACCTCAGGACCGTGCACGCCGAGCTGTCGCTTCTCCATGCCGACGATGCTGGCGGTTGGAGTGCACTCAAAGTCAAGTGCGGTCAGCCGCCCGGCTCCCAGACCGGCTGCTCGTGCTCCCGGACGGAGCCGTCCGCCCCGAAGACGACGTACCGGTCGAAGTTCTTCGCGAACCAGCGGTCGTGGGTGACGGCGAGCACGGTGCCCTGGAACTGCGCGAGGCCCTGCTCCAGGGCGTCCGCGCTCTCGATGTCGAGGTTGTCCGTGGGCTCGTCCAGCAGCAGCAGCGTCGCGCCGGACAGCTCGAGCAGCAGCACCTGCAGCCGGGCCTGCTGGCCGCCGGACAGCGTCTCGAACGGCTGCTCGCCGCACGGCGCGAGCCCGTACCTGGACAGCGCGTGCATGGCGTCGTGCAGCTGCATCGAGTGGTCGCGCCAGAGCACCTCCGCGGGCGTCCGGCCCACGAGGTCGGGCCGTTCGTGCGTCTGCGCGAAGTGGCCGGGCACGACACGCGCGCCCAGCTTCCACCCGCCGGTGTGGGCGACGGCGTCCGTCTCATCCGGCCACCCCGCGAGCAGCCGCAGGAAGTGCGACTTGCCGGTGCCGTTGCCGCCGAGCACGGCGACGCGGTCGCCGTAGATCACCTCGAGGTCGAACGGCCGGGTGAGGCCGGTGAGCGCGAGGCCCTCGCAGGTGACGGCTCGGACGCCGGTGCGCCCGCCGGACAGCCGCATCCGGATGCGCTGCGCCTTCGGCCGCTTCTGCGGCGGCCCGCCCTCCTCGAACCGGCGCAGCCGGGTCTGTGCCGCGCGGTACGCGCTCGCCATGTCGGCGTTGACCGTGGCCCGCTGCTTGTACATCGCGACCAGCCGCTTCAGCTTCGCGTGCTCCTCGTCCCAGCGGCGGCGCACCTCGTCCATCCGGTCGTGCCGTGCCTCCCGCGCCGCGTCGTAGCCGGCGTAACCGCCGCCGTGCACCCACGCCGTGCCGCCCTCGACCGTGACGACGCGGTTCGCGGTGCGTGCGAGCAGCTCGCGGTCGTGCGAGACGAACAGCACCGTCTTCGGCGTCTCCAGCAGTGCCCGCTCGAGCCACTCCTTGCCCGGGACGTCGAGGTAGTTGTCCGGCTCGTCGAGCAGCAGCACCTGGTCCGGCCCGCGCAGCAGCGCCTCGAGCGCGAGCCGCTTCTGCTCGCCGCCCGAGAGCGTCCGCACCTCGCGCCACTTCACCTTGTCGTACGGCTGGTGCAGCGCGGCCGTGCAACAGGTGTCCCACCTGACCTCGGCGTCGTAGCCGCCGGCGTCGGCGTACCCGGCGAGGGCGGCGGCGTACCGCATCTGCGTCGGCTCGTCGTCGGTGTCCATCAGCGCGGCCTCGGCGGCGTCCAGCTCGTGCGCGGCGTCCCGCACGGCCGGCGGCGCGACGCCGACGAGCAGGTCGCGGACCGTGGTCTGGTCCCTGATCGAGCCGATGAACTGGCGCATGACGCCCAGCCCGCCGCTGCCGGTCACCGTGCCGGACGTCGGCTTGACGTCTCCCGCGATCGTCCGCAGCAGGGTCGTCTTGCCGGCTCCGTTCGCCCCCACCAGGGCCACCGTGTCACCGTCGCCGATGCGGAACGTCACGTCGTCGTAGAGGACGCGCCCGGTGGGCAGCATCTGGCGCAGCTGCGCCACCTCGATGTGCCCCACGCCCGCCAGTCTGCGTGATGACGGCCCGCCCGGGCCACCGAGTTACGGCCTACGCGTAGCGTTCGGCGAGCCTGCCCTGCTCAGAATGATCACGTTAAGGTGGTCAATCCCGTGATCAAACGGCGACACGGGACTTCTCTCGGCCAATTGGCCACGGGAACGTCAGACTCACCGTGCGATCACGGGAATCACATCCATAACGTGATCATTCCGAGGTCGGTCGGTCGGTGGGACGGGCGGAGGGTCGGTCGGTGCGGCTGCCAGGCCGGGTGGGCGACAGGCGGGCGACGCCCGGCGCGAGACTCTAGCCGTATCGCTCGGCGAGGACGGCGGCGTTGCGGTCGGCCAGCATGAGCGCCGCATCCCGCAGGGTGCCGGTGCCCGCGTCCGGGTCCGCGGAGACCTTCGCGACAAGCCGGTCCATCAGTGCGGTGATCTTCGCGAACGACGACTCCGCCGTCGGCGCGATGTCCCCGAACGCGACCCACCACCACCAGGCGTTGGTCGCGACATTGGCGAGGAAGTCCGGGACGACCGGGACACCGCGAGCGGTCAGGAGTGCCTCGGCAGCGGGCAGCGTCGGCATGTTCGCGCCCTCGACGACGACGCTCGCGCGGACCCGGGCGGCGTCCGCTTCCGTGATCGTGTACGACATCGCCGCGGGCACGAGCACCTCGCAGGGCACGTCGAGCCACTCGCGGCCGGGTCGCAGCGTGACGCCGGTCAGCACACCGCGGTCGACGCGGCCGCTCGGGTCGCGCGCCCGCAGCATCCGCTCGACGTCCAGCCCGGACTCGGCGACCATCAGCCCGTCGCGGTCGGCCACCGCGACCACGCGCGCGCCCGCCCGGGCCAGGTACCGCGCCGCGGCGCCGCCGATCGAGCCGAAGCCCTGGACGACGACGCGCGCGCCGGCCAGGTCGCCGCCCGCGCCGGCCAGGTGGGCCCGGGCCGCGGCGGCCACGCCGAAGCCCCCGACCAGCTCGTCGAGCGGCACGCCGTCGACGACGACCGCGAACGCGTCCTTCATCCGCTGCCTGGCCGCGTCGGCGTCGTCCTGCAGGGCGTAGAGCGGCTCGATGCCGGACGGCAGGTCGAGCTCGGCCAGCACCGCGTCGAGCAGGTCCTGCCGGACGCCGAAGTCCTCGCCGAGGCACCACTGCTCGCGCGCGATCGGCATCAGGTCGCGCAGGAAGCGGCCGAGCACGGCGGCCTTGCGCGGGTCGTCCGGGTCGAGGTCGATACCGCCCTTCGCGCCGCCCAGCGGGACGTACCGGTCGCCGGGGTCGTAGACGAGCGCCTCCTTGCGGGACATGCCGAGCGCCAGGCCGCGGACCTCGTCGATCGTGCACCCGGCGCGCACCCGCAGTCCGCCGCTGGCGATCCCGCGCACCAGGTTGTGCAGCACCAGGTATCCGGTGGTGCCGGTGACCTGGTCGGTCCACGTCAGCTGGACCACGGGCTGCGTCACGCGGCCTCCTCGACGTGCAGCACGGTGGGGCGGTCGGCGTTGAACGCCGCCTCCAGGGCGTCCGCCAGAGTGGTGAGGTCGCGGACCCGGACGCCGTGACAGCCGAGCGACGTGGCGAGACCCGCGAAGTCGACCGGCGTGAGGTCGACCCCGACCGGCTGGTCGCCGCGGGCGCGCATCTCGGCGCGGATCTCGCCGTAGCCGCCGTTGTCGATGACGAGGACGGGCAGCGGCAGCCCGAGCTGGGCCGCGGTCGCGAGTTCCGGCGCGGTGAACAGGAAGCCGCCGTCGCCGTGCAGCGCGAGCACGCGGGTGCCCGGCCAGCCGACGCTCGCGCCGATGGCGGCGGGCAGGCCGTACCCCAGCGTGCCGAGCCCGGCGGGGTAGAGGAACGTCCGCGGGAGATAGCGGGGCAGGTTGCCGATCGCGCCGTAGTAGCAGACGGTGGCGCTGTCACCGGCGACGATGCCGTCCCGGCCGACGACGGCGTCCACGATCTCCAGCAGTTCCAGCCAGCGCCTGCCCTCGGCGCGTGCGTCCGCGCGGACCCGCGTCCGCCACTCACGAGCGCGGTCCTCGAGGCGGACGACGGCGTGCCTGCCACCGCGCCGCGGCCGGGGACCGAGCATCTCGCGGAGGCCGCGCAGCACGTCGGCCGCGTCGCCGACGAGCGCGGCGTCCGGGTGCGCGTTCGCCGTCACCTGTGCGGGGTCGATGTCGACGCGGACGAGCTCCCCGTCGATCGGGAGCGGCCCGTTCCACAGGTCGGCGGGCGCGAGCTCGGTGCCGACGGCGAGCAGCACGTCGCAGTCCGCGGCGAACGCCGCCACGCTCCGGTGGTGCAGCCCGGCGCCGAGCGCGAGCGGATGGTCCTCGGCGAGCACGCCCTTGCCGCCGACGCTCGCGGCGACGGGCGCTTCCAGCCGCTCGGCGAGCGACCGGACCTCGCGGTACGCGCCGCGGCTGCCGCCGCCGACGAGGATGCCGGGCCGGCGCGCGTAGCCCAGCAGCTCGGCCGCACGCCCGACGTCGCCTGCGTCGGTCACCGGCATCGCGACGGCGACCGGCGCCGGGATCTCGACGTCGGCGACCTCGTCGAGCAGGTCGAGCGGGATCTCCAGGTACCGCGGCCGGGGCCGTCCGGTGGCCATGGCCGCGAACGCCCGGGTCACCGCGTACGGGATCTCCGCGACGCTGCCGACGCGCTCGCCGCCCGCGGTGACGGCGCTGAGAGCGGCGTGCTGGTCGCGTACCTCGTGCAGGTAGCCGTTCCCCGAGCCGGGATGGGCGAGTGGCATGCCGGGCGCGACGACCAGCACCGGCACAGAGTCGGAGTACGCCTCGGCGAGTGCGGTGACGGCGTTGAGCACGCCGGGGCCCGTCGTCGTGAGCACGACCCCGGGGCAGCCGGTGACCCGGGCGTAGCCGTCCGCGGCGAAGCCCGCGCCCTGCTCGTGCCGCGGCGAGACGTGCCTTATCCCGTACGCACCGAGATGGGCGTAGATGGGCAGGTTGTGCGTACCGGGGATGCCGAAGACGGTGTCGACCTCGTGCGCCGCGAGGGCCGCGACC
>DASUWX010000078.1:0-3911 GCA_036378185.1 Streptosporangiales bacterium
CGTCGACCGCGTCGTGGTCGTCGCGCCCGGCGGCGGCGTGGTCGCGGACGGGTCCCCGCGCGAGGTGCTCACGGCGAACGCCGGCCCGCTCGCCCGCGACGGCGTGTGGGTGCCGGGCTTCTCGCCCAGCCGGCGGTCGGCCGCGCGGCCGCCCGGCGACCCGGTGCTGACGGCGTCCGGGGTCGGCTTCCGCTACCCGGGTGCCGACCGGGACGCGCTGTGCGACGTCTCGCTGGAGCTGCGCGAGGGCGAGGCGGTCGCGCTGGAGGGCGCGAACGGCTCGGGGAAGTCGACGTGCGCGCTGCTGCTCGCCGGGCTGCTGCGGCCGGCGAGGGGAAGCGTTCGCTCACCGCGGGCCGGCGAGCTCGCGTCGCTGCGGGCGAGACGGCTGGCCTCGCTCGTCGGCTCGGTGTTCCAGCAGCCCGAGCACCAGTTCCTCACCGGCCGGGTACGCGACGAGCTCGCCCTCGGCCCGGCACGGCCCGACCGCACCGGTGCCGGCCTCGACCGGCGGGTGGACGAGCTGCTCGACCGGCTGCGGCTCACCCGGCTCGCGGACGCGAACCCGTACACACTGTCCGGCGGCGAGAAGCGCCGGCTCTCGGTGGCGACCGCGCTCGTGGGCCGCCCGGACGCCGTCGTCCTCGACGAGCCGACGTTCGGCCAGGACCTGCGCACCTGGCAGGAGCTCGTCGACCTGCTGGCGGGGCTGCGCGACGACGGCGTGGCGCTGCTGGCCGCGACCCACGACCCGGCGTTCGCCGCGGCGCTCGCCGACCGCATGCTCCGCATGTCCGACGGCCGGCTGCAGGGTGACCAGCTCGGCATGATCACGTTGAGTAGGTGATTCCCGTTATCAGGCGGAAGGCTTCCCGCGGTGAGCACGGGATCGGCATCCTTGACGTGATCATTCCGAGAAGGGCCGGAGCAGCCGCATCGGCGACGGCGTCGGCCCTACGCAGGCATGACGGTGCCCCTCATGACATCGGGGTGCGGCGGTGACGACGCTGGTCGCGCCGGTCGCGGATCCCGGCTCACGGCTGCGGCGGCTCAACCCGGTGGCGAAGCTCGGGGCCGCGCTGCTGCCGGTCCTCGTCCTCGTACCGACCATCGACCCGGTCACGCCCGCCGTGCTGCTGCTCGCGGTGCTGCTGGCCGTGCCCGCCGGCGGTCTGCGGCTCGGGCCGTTCGCCCGGCGCACCTGGTTCCTCGTCCCCGCCGGGCTGCTCGTCGGCGTCACCAACGTGCTGTTCGCCGACGTCCCCGGCGGCCGCGTCCTGCTCGACGCCGGGCCGCTGCACGTCACCACCACGGCCGCGTGGCTCGCGCTGGGCGTCGTCCTCCGGGTGTACGCCGTCGCGCTGCCCGCCGCCCTCGCCTTCGCCACCACCGACGTCACCGAGCTCGCCGACGCGCTGGTGCAGCAGCTCCGGCTGCCGTGGCGGTTCACCCTCGGCGCGCTCGCGGCCTTCCGGCTGATGCCGCTGCTGCTGCAGGAGTGGCAGCTGATCCGGCTCGCGCGGCGGGCCAGGGGCATCGACGCGGGGCACAACCCGGTGGCGTCGGCGCGCCTGTTCTGGTCCGCGGTGTTCGCGCTGCTCGTCGGCGCGATCCGGCGCGGCGTCCGGCTCGCGACGGCCCTGGAGGCCCGCGGGTTCGGCTCGCACGCCCGCCGGACCCACGCCAGGCGGATGCGCATGGGCCGGGCCGACTGGGCGCTGCTCGCGGCCACGGTGATCGTCGCTACCGGTGCCGTCACGGCCAGCGTCGTGCTCGGCACATGGCGTGGCGCCTGACGGCGCAGGAACATGTCGCGCTGACTGAGCGTCGTCATTCTGTACCTGACGGTTCGCCTGGCTTACCTTGAATCTTCCGAACTCGGGGGTAGCCATCAACACCTGGAGGACGTGGGTCGCACCGGCCCTCACCGGCGTCTTCGTGGTCGCCACGTCGGTCACCGGTGCGCTCTCCGGCCGTGCCCACGGCACCACCCAGATCTACCTGATCGCCGTGCAGGCGGTGTCCGCGCTGCTCGCGTTCCTCATCCCCACCGTCGCCCATGCGCGGGAGCGGCGCCGCTACCGCCTCGCCCAGGAGGCGCGCATCGACGCGCGCGCCGAGATGCGGATGGCCCTGAACGACGCGCTCGACCCGATCGTCCGGCTCCTCGGCCGGATCGCGGCGGCGTCCCGGCGCGACCGCGAGAAGCTGCGCAGCCAGGCCGTGCCGTTCGTGCTCAACGCCGCCACGGAGGTGATCGGCCCGGACCGGGCCCGGGCGTGCTGGTTCGTCCTGGAGGACACCCGGCCGATCCAGCTGCGGCCGGAGACCTGTGTCGGCCGCGCGGGCACCGAGCGCACGCCGTTCGTGGCCGGCACGAGGCGCGGCGACGACCTGCTCCGGATGATCGAGTACGACGAGGACCGCTTCTACCCCGACGTCGACGAGCACCCGCCGGTCGGTTGGGACGTCACCGCGCCGCACGACTACAAGACGTTCGCCTGCGTCCCCGTCGTCTCCGCCGACGTCGCGTACGGGATGATCACCCTCGACGCACCGGAGCCGGGACAGGTGACCCGCGACGACGTCCGGCTGCTCCGGTTGCTCGCGGGGATGCTCGGCAACGCCCTGGCCATCGATCCGTGACCGCCCGGAGGCGCCCGAAATGTCGTTGTTACAACCCGATACGGCGGCTTCACCAACCGCGACGCACGGTTCCGTAGTCCCGGCTGCACTGCGTAGCATTCCTCTTGGTCGGATGTAGGGGACACCATGCGACCTGGGCCGATTGCCCTCGAGGAGGGAGACCGCGTGGCGATCCGCATCACTCCCCCGCATGACGACCGCATCGAGCGCGCGCTGGCCAACCCGGTGCGCTATTTCGCCGAGGCCAGGCGACGCGCGCGGGCGGAGGTCACCGAGGACCTGGAGCGGGAGCAGCGGCGGAAGAACGGTCGCAGGCCCGACGGGAACGGCCGGCGGTGACGGCGCGACGTCCGCACCCTCCCCGTCGCGTTCCACGCTGGGCCCTGCCTAGCATGAGGGCATGTCCTCCAACGGTTCCCCCGGCGACCAGCTGACCGACGCCGTCTGGCAGGCGCTCGCGACGGTCAACGATCCGGAGATCCACCGCCCCATCACCGACCTCGACATGGTCGAGTCGGTGGACGTCCGCCCCGACGGCCAGGTGAACGTCAAGGTGCTGCTCACCGTGTCCGGCTGCCCGTTGCGCGACACCATCAACCGCGAGGTCACCAAGGCCGTGGGCGCGGTGCCCGGCGTCACCGGCGTCCGCCTCGAGCTCGGCGTGATGAGCGAGGAGCAGCGCAAGGGGCTGCAGACCAAGCTCCGCGGCGGGGTGCCCGTGCAGGAGGTCCCGTTCGCCAAGGCCGGCTCACTCACCCGGGTCTACGGCATCGCGAGCGGCAAGGGCGGTGTAGGCAAGTCGTCGGTCACCGTCAACCTCGCCGTGTCGCTGGCCGAGCAGGGGCTGTCCGTCGGCGTCGTCGACGCGGACATCTACGGCCACTCGGTGCCGCGCATGCTCGGCGTCACCGGCGGGCCGACCCCTGTCGGCGAGATGATCATGCCGCCGGAGGCGTACGGCGTGAAGGTCATCTCGATCGGCATGTTCGCCGGCGGCAAGCCGGTCACCTGGCGCGGGCCGATGCTGCACCGCGCGCTGCAGCAGTTCCTGGTGGACGTCTACTGGGGCGACCTCGACGTGCTGCTGCTCGACCTGCCGCCCGGCACCGGCGACGTCGCGATCTCACTCGGTCAGCTCATCCCCAACTCGGAGATCCTCGTCGTCACGACGCCTCAGGTCGCGGCCGCCGAGGTCGCCGAGCGGGCCGGTGTCGTCGCGCAGATGCTGCGGCAGCGGGTCGCCGGCGTCATCGAGAACATGTCCT
>DASUWX010000079.1:0-20644 GCA_036378185.1 Streptosporangiales bacterium
TGGACGCCGGCGCAGGTGTCGGCCGCGCTCACCGGCTCCGCGCACCGGCTGCCCGGGTACGGCGTCGACCAGCAGGGGGCCGGCCGGCTGGACGTCGCGGCGGCCGACACGACGACCGTCTTCGCCACGCCGCACGCGGCCGCGTTCGGGCTCGCCGACCTCGGCGGCAGCACGCTGTCGGCCCGCACGGCCGTCACGCTGACGAACACGGGCAGCCGCAGCACGCCCGTCACGCTCGCCGCGCACCGGGGCGCGGACGAGGACACGAAGGTCACCGTGACGCCGCGGTCCGCCACGCTGGCTCCCGGCGAGGCGGTGCGGGTGACGGTGTCCCTGCACGGTCCGCGGCCGGACTCGAGCCGTGACGTCGACGGCTGGGTGACCGCGTCGGTCGGCGGGCGCACCCTGACCGTGCCCTACCAGTTGTCCGTGCGCACGCTCGAGGTGCACGCGACGCCCGACCCCACCACCGGGAGCTCGACGGCGTACGTCTACGCCGAACCGGCCGTCGCCGCCGCGCCGAAGGTGACGGTGAGCCCGCCGAGCGGCCGGTCCGCGACGGTCACCACGGTGTTCGACCACGGCGGCTGGTGGCGGGTGACGGTCCCGGCGACCGCGGGCCCCGGTGTCTACCGGCTGACGGCGACGGCCACCGCGGCCGACGGCCGGCGGCTCCGCGGTGACGCCACGTTCGAGAAGATCCCGGCCGCCGACGGCGGCCGCACCTGGCAGGCGGTCGGCCCGGAGGCCGAGGGCGGCGAGATCGCCACGTCGCCGGCCTCGCCGCTGCGGATGTACGCGATGCCGAACTCCACCCGGCACGGCGGCCTGTTCCGCACCGACGACGCGGGCAGGACCTGGCACGAGCTGCGGACGCTGCCCGTCGGCGAGGCGAGCAGCGACGCGCTCGCCGTCGACCCGACCGACGGCGACACCGTGTACTACGCCGTCGCGCCCGGGGAGCAGACGTTCAACGGCAAGCTGCTGGCGAGCCACGACGCCGGGCGCACCTGGACGTCCCTGCCCGTCCCCGACGTCCAGTACCGGGACATCAGCGTCGGCCCGACCGGCCGGGTGCTCGCCGTCTCCGCGCTGGACGGCAACGCGTACCTGAGCACCGACCGCGGCGCGCACTGGCAGACCGTGTCGGTGCCGGGAGAGAGCGTGCAGCACACGCTGCTGGCCGGCAGCGACCTGTACCTGGCGACGGACACCTCGGTCTACGTCGAACGCGGCATCGCGGCCGGGCCCGGCACGCTGCGGAAGCTGTACACGGTGACCGGCGACTACGCGGCGGTCAACCAGCTCGCCGGTGCGGGCGGCGTGATCCTGGTCGGCACCAGCGACCCGCTCGCCACGGGCGAGATCGTCGAGTCGCACGACGGCGGTAGGACCTGGGACAGCCACCACGCGCTGCCCAAGTTCGACGTCGCGGCCTCTCTCACCGTGCTCGGCGGGGACGCGTACGCGTCTACAGCTGCGGGGCTGCAGGTCGACAGGGGCGTCACCGGCGACTGGACGTCGATGCCCGGCCCCGCCGAACCGACCATCTTCCGCGTCGCGCGCTTCCCCGGCATCCCGTCCAGGCTGGTCGTATCGGCGAACCGGCTCGGCATCTACACGACCGACGACGGCGGTGACACGTACCGGAGGATCGGCCTGACCGCCACGCCGGTGAACTCCCTCGCGCTCTCCCGTACGCCTTCCGGCGAGGACGAACTGATCGCCGGCACCGACTTCGGCAGCTACCACGCGCCACTGCCCGAGCAGCCGACCGTCGACGCCGCGCACAGGGACTGGGGCACGAACGGCGAGGAGGGGGCGTTCGGGAGCCGGGTGACGTCGGTCGCGACCGACCCGCACCACCCGAACGTCGCATACCGGTTCGCGGCGTACTCGTTCAACCTGGCCGGTATCGAGAAGTCCACGGACGGCGGCGCCACCTGGGACATCTCGGAGGACATCCGCGCGAGCGTGCAGCCGTACCAGGTCGCGGTGTCGCCTGCCGACCCGAACCGCGTGTACGCGACCGTGCTCGACGGGCAGGGTTTCGGCCTGCTGGTGAGCAGGGACGCCGGCGCGACCTGGCGGAAGGTGGGCGTGTCCGCGGACGTGCCGGTCCTCGTGCCGGACCGGGGCGACCCGGACCGCGTGTGGCTCGGCGGGCCCGACGGCCTGTACCGCACCGACGACGCGGGCACCACGCTCACCAAGCTGCAGGACGTCCCCGTGACCGCACTGGGCGTCGACCCGGCGGATGCGGCGCACCTCGTCGTGGGCGGTGACGGCATCTGGACGAGCACGGACGGCGGGCGCACGCTGCGCCGCGCGAGCGTGGCTCCGTTGCGGATGAAGGTGACGGCGGTGCTGTTCGGGGCGAAGGGCCACGTCTACGCGGCCACGGGCGCGACCGAGGCCGGGCTGCTGCCGGTCGGCGGCCGCGGCGTGCTCGCGAGCAGGGACGGGGGCGCGCGGTGGACCAACATCTCCGCCGGGCTGGAGAACCTGGACACCTCCGGCCTGGTGCTCGCACCCGACGGGAAGTGGCTCTATGCCGGCACGGTGGGCGGTGGTGTGTACCGGCTGCGGCTCTGACCGGTGCGCCGGGCAGGGCCACCACCGGCGCCGTTCGGCCTGCGTACAGAGACCGTAACGCGACGTAGTGCGTTTCCTCGTAGCCGATCGGGCCCAGAATTGGGCAAACTTGTCCCGGAGGTGGGACATGGCCCACGCGCTGGTGTTGAACGCGACCTACGAGCCGCTGTGTGTCGTTCCCCTGCGCCGGGCGGTCATCCTCGTGCTGGCCGAGAAGGCCACGGTGCTCGAGACCGGCGCGGCCACCCTGCACTCCGAGCACCTCGACCTGCCCGCGCCGACCGTCGTCATCCTCAGCCGGTACGTGCGGGTGCCGTACCGCCGCGGCGTGCCGCTCAGCCGCCGCGCCGTGCTCCAGCGCGACGGGCACCGTTGTGTCTACTGCACGAGCAGGGCGGAGACCATCGACCACGTCGTGCCGCGGTCCCGTGGCGGCAAGCACATCTGGACCAACGTCGTCGCCGCCTGCCGCAAGTGCAACCACAAGAAGGCGGACAAGCTGCTCGCCGAGCTGGGCTGGACCCTGCCGATGACGCCCCGGCCACCGGCCGGTACCGTTGCGCTGCTCGTCGGCTACGCGCGGCGCGACCCGTCCTGGGAGCCGTACCTGATCCCGTGGGCCGACGTGGGCGAGCTCGCCAGCTGAACCTCTCCCGCACCGCGTATCCCGGCCAAGGCGTATCTCACATGTGAGATATTCTCGCTTCTCGTGTCCGAGGAACGTGATCACCAGACCGGTGAGTACCTGCGCAAGGTCGGCAGCCTGATTCGCGACGCCCGCAAGCACAGCGGCTGGACCCAGGCGCAGCTGGCGGAGGCGATCGGCACCAGCCAGAGCGCGATCAACCGCATCGAACAGGGCCACCAGAACGTCAGTCTTGAGATGCTGGCGCGGATCAGCGAGGCCGTCGACTCCGAGATCGTGTCGCTCGGCACGTCCGGCCCGATGCACCTGCGCGTCGTGGGCGGGCGACGGCTGTCCGGCAGCATCAACGTGAAGACGAGCAAGAACGCGGGCGTGGCACTGCTCTGCGCGTCCCTGCTCAACCGGGGCCGGACGACGCTGCGCAAGGTGGCGCGCATCGAGGAGGTCAACCGGATCGTCGAGGTGCTCACGAGCATCGGCGTCCGGGCCAGGTGGCTGAACGACCAGAACGACCTCGAGATCGTGCCGCCGGACCGGCTGGACCTCGCGAACCTCGACGTCGAGGCGGCGCGGCGTACCCGGAGCATCATCATGTTCCTCGGCCCGCTGATGCACCGGGAGACCGAGTTCGAGCTGCCGTACGCCGGCGGCTGCGCGCTCGGCGCGCGCACCGTCGAGCCGCACATGACGGCGCTGCGCCGGTTCGGCCTCGAGGTGAAGGCCACCGGCGGCAGCTACCACGCGAGCGTCGACCCGACCGTCTCACCGACGCGGCCCATCGTGCTGACCGAGCGCGGCGACACGGTGACGGAGAACGTCCTGCTCGCGGCCGCCGGGCGCGACTGCGTGACGGTGATCCGCAACGCGAGCCCGAACTACATGGTGCAGGACCTCTGCTTCTACCTGGACGCGCTCGGCGTCCGCATCGACGGCATCGGCACCACGGAGCTCGTGGTGCACGGCGTGGGCGAGCTCGACCGCGACGTCGACTACGCGCCGTCGGAGGACCCGATCGAGGCGATGAGCCTGATCACCGCCGCGATCGTCACCGGCTCCGAGATCACGATCAGGCGGGCGCCGGTCGAGTTCCTGGAGATCGAGCTGGCGCTGCTGGAGGAGATGGGACTCGACTACGACCGGGGCGAGGAGTACCCGGCGGCGAACGGGCGCACCCGGCTCGTCGACCTCACCGTGCGGCCGTCCGTGCTCCGCGCGCCGATCGACAAGATCCACCCGATGCCGTTCCCCGGCCTCAACATCGACAACCTGCCGTTCTTCGCGCTGATCGCGGCGACGGCGCACGGCTCGACGCTGATTCACGACTGGGTGTACGAGAACCGTGCGCTGTATCTCACCGAGCTCACCCGGCTGGGCGCGAACGTGACGCTGCTCGACCCGCACCGGGTGTACGTCGAGGGGCCCACGCACTGGTCGGCGGCCGAGGTGATGTGCCCGGCGGCGTTGCGCCCGGCGGTCGTGACGCTGCTCGCGATGCTCGCGGCGAACGGCACCTCGGTGCTGCGCAACGTCTACGTGATCAACCGCGGCTACGAACAGCTCGCGGAGCGGCTCAACCTGCTCGGCGCGCGCATCGGCATCTTCCGCGACATCTGATCACCGCGGCCGGTACGGCTCAGCGGCGGGCGTTCAGCCGGGCGGCCTGGCGCGTCAGGTGGCCGCATTCGGCGAGGTTGGACGCCTTCCGCGCGGCCTCGGCGTACAGCCTCGCCGCCGTCGCCAGGTCGCCGTCGCGCTCGTGGAGGTACGCCGCCACCGCCGTGTGGCGGGGCAGCGTTTCGTCCAGCGCCGCGAGCGCGGCCAGCCCGGCCCGCGGGCCGTCGGCCTCGCCGACGGCCACCGCGCGGTTGAGCCGGACGACCGGGCTGTCGGTCAGGCCCACGAGCTCGTCGTACCACTCGACGATCTGCACCCAGTCGGTCTCCTCGGCGCTGGGCGCGTCCGCGTGCAGCGCCGCGATGGCTGCCTGCGCCTGGAACTCGCCCAGCCGGTCGCGGGCGAGCGCCGCCTGCAGGATCTCGACGCCCTCGGCGATCGACCTGGTGTCCCACCGGCTGCGGTCCTGCTCGGCGAGCGGCACCAGGCTGCCGTCGGGTGCCGTGCGGGCGGCGCGCCTGGCGTGGTGGAGCAGCATGAGGGCGAGCAGCCCCGCCACCTCGGGGTGGTCGATCGCGGCGGCGAGCTGCCGGGTGAGCCGGATGGCCTCGGCGGCGAGGTCGACGTCGCCGGAGTAGCCCTCGTTGAAGACCAGGTAGAGGACACGCAGCACGGTGGCGACGTCGCCGGGCTGGTCGAACCGGACGCCGGAGACGGTGCGCTTGGCCCGGCTGATGCGTTGCGCCATCGTCGCCTCCGGCACCAGGTAGGCCTGGGCGATCTGGCGGGTGGTCAGCCCGCCGACGGCGCGCAGGGTGAGCGCGACCGCGGACGACGGCGTCAGGGACGGGTGGGCGCAGAGGAAGTACAGCTGGAGCGTGTCGTCCGCCGCGGGCGCGGGCCCGGGCGCCGGCTCCTCCTCGACGCGGTCCTCACGCCGGCGCCGGGCGGTGTCCGACCGGGTCGCATCGAGGAACTTGCGCCAGGCCACCGTGACCAGCCAGCCCTTCGGGTCGCGCGGCGGGTCGGCCGGCCAGACGCGTACCGCCTCGACCAGGGCGTCCTGGACGGCGTCCTCGGCCGCCGCGAAGTCGGCTCCGCGGCGCACGAGGACACCCAGCACGCTCGGCGTGAGGCTCCTGAGCAGGAGCTCGTCCACTTGCGCGCTCACTCGGTGATGGTGGGCGGCGGCGCCAGGAACGGGCGCAGCTCCAGCCACTCGTGGATCGGCTTCCCGCCCGCGCCGGGAGCGGCGGACAACTCTCCGGCGAGCTCGACGGCCCGCTCGTAGCTGTCGACGTCGATCACCATCCAGCCGGCGATGAGGTCCTTGGTCTCGGCGAACGGGCCGTCGGTGACCGGCGGGCGGCCCTCGCCGTCGTACCGGACGAACGTCCCCTCGGGGGCGAGCGCCTGGCCGTCGACGAACTCGCCGGTCTCCTCGAGCCGCGCGGCGAAGTCGTCCATGTACTTGATGTGCGCCGAGATCTCGTCCGGCGTCCACTGGTCCATGGGCACGTCGTTGACCGGAGCCGGAGCGCCGCGGTAGTGCTTGAGCAGCAGGTACTTGGCCATCGTGGTTCTCCTCGGTGCTGGTGTGACCCATTCTGGTCACGTTCACCGCGGGGACGGAGCCGGCAACAGGTTCTCGACATCGCCGGTGAGCCGATCCGGGCGCTCGTCAGGTGAGGCCGCGTTGGTAGGCGCTGGGCGTGGTGCCGAAGAAGTCGCGGAACACCGCGATGAACGCGCTCGCACCCGACCAGCCGCACGCATGGGCGGTCCGCGTGACGCTCTGCCCCTCGGCCAGCAGCACCAGCGCGTGACCGAGCCGGATCTGCGTACGCCAGAACGGGAAGCTCAGCCCCAGCTCGTCACGGCACAGCCGGCTGAGCGTCCGCCCGCTCGCGCCCACCAACGGGCCGAGCGCGTCCAGGCCGCGCCGTTCACCGGGGTCGGCCGCGAGCAGTGCGGCCAGCGCCGCCAGCCGGTCGTCCCTGGGCTCGGGCAGGTGCAACGGGCGCTGCTCGCGGCGGACGACGCGGTCGCGCAGCACGGCGATCAGCCGCCCGTGCTCGCCCGGGTCGCTCGGCGGGTCGTCGGCGAGCGTGACGACGAGGGCGCGGAACAGCGGGTCGACGGCGAGGATCGTCGGCGACGCCCAGCGCGGGCCCGGGCCCGCCGGCAGCTGGACGCTGCGCAGCTCGGTGCGGCGGTGCGCCAGGTGGGCGTGCGGCGTCCCGGCGGGGATCCACGCGGCGCGGCCGGGCGCGGGCAGCATCCACGTCCCCGAGTCGGTCATAAACGCCACCACGCCGGACAGCGGCATGACCACCTGATCGGCCTCGTGCCGGTGCCAGTCCACGCGCGCGCCGCGCGTCAGCAGCTGCCCCGTGGACGCCGGCCGCACCGGTGCGTGGCGGATTTTCGACATCACTCGTCAGGATAGAGGGTTCCGGTCAGCCGTTCACCGGCGATGATCGGGGGGTGACCCGCGCGCAGACCGTGACCTCGACGCCGCGGGCGCCGCGCATCCCGCACCGCGGCCCGCTGGCACTGCTCGTCGGCACCCACGTCTTCGTGGACTTCCACCAGGGTGCCGTGCCCGCGATGCTGCCGTTCCTCGTCGCGGAGCGGCACTACAGCTACACCGCCGCCACCGGCATCACGCTCGCGGCGACGCTGCTGTCCAGCCTCGTCCAGCCCGGCTTCGGCGTGCTGACCGACCGGCACACGATCCGGTGGCTCGTCGGCGCCGGGCTGCTCGTCGCCGGGGCCGGCATCGGCCTTTCCGGCGTCGGCACGAGCTACGCCCTCACCTGGGCCGCGATCGCGCTGTCGGGTGTCGGCGTCGCGGCCTACCACCCGGAGGCGACGCGCGCCGCGCGCGGGATGGCGGGGCACTCGGTGAAGGGCATGAGCTTCTTCTCGGTGGGCGGCAACACCGGCATCGCGATCGCGCCGCTCGTCGTGACGCCCGTGCTCGCCGCGTGGGGCGTCGGCGCGACGCCGCTGCTCGCGATCCCCGCGGTCTGCGCATTCCTGGTGCTCTACCCGCTGTTGGTGCGGGCCCGGCACCGCGTGCACCTGGCGCAGGAGTCCGCGCGACGCCGGACGCCGCCGGCCCGGCCCCGTGCGGACGACTGGCACCGGTTCGGCTGGCTCACCGGTGCCGTCACCGCGCGGTCGATCTGCTACTTCGGGCTGGCCAGCTTCGTCGCGCTGTACGTGATCCATCACCTGGGCGCGTCCGCGGCCGTCGGCGGTGCGGCGCTCACCGTCTTCACCGGCGCGGGCGCGGTCGGCAACCTGCTCGGCGGCTTCGTGGCCGACCGCATCGGCCGGGTCCGTACCGTGCGGCTGGGCTACGTGCTGGTGCTGCCCGGGCTCGCCGCCTTCCTGCTCGCGCCCGGCGTCGTGGTGGCGTTCGTCGCGGTGGTCGTGCTCGGGCTGGCGTCGTTCCTGCCCTTCGCCGTGCACGTCAACCTCGGCCAGGACTACCTGCCGAACCGGATCGGCACGGCGAGCGGCGTGACCCTCGGCCTGGCCATGTCGATCGGCGGCCTGGCCGCGCCCGTGCTCGGCACGCTGGCCGACGCCAAGGGCCTGGTCGCCGCCGTGGCGGCGCTCGCGGTGTTCCCGCTGATCTCGCTGGCGTGCTCGCTGGGCCTGCGCGAGCCCGCTCCACCGCCCGCATCCGCGGCGGGCTGAGGTCGGCGGCCCCGCCCGAGGCATCACCATGACGTGGGTACGTTGCCATGGCTATAGGCCAGGCAACGTACCCACGTCGAGGTGATGGGGCCGGCACCGCCCCGGGGCTGGCGCAGGGTGCCGCGCACCGCCGTTACCGTGGCGGCATGCTGAGTCCCGAGCTCGCCGAACTGGCCGAGGCGTACGGCATCGCCACCGAGTTCTGGGACTGGCAGCACGTGCACCGTCCGGTCAGCGAGCAGACGGTGGTCGCCGTGCTCTCCGCACTCGGCGTCGACGCGTCGACACCGGACGCCGCCCGCGCCGCGCTCGCCGACCTGCGGCTGGCGCAGTGGCGCCGCCCGCTGCCGCCGGTGACCGTGTCCCGTGAGGGCAGTCCGCCGCATGTGGTCGCGCACGTCCCCGACGGCGCCGAGGCGAGCGTCGAGGTGCGGCTCGAGGACGGCACGGTGCGCCGTGACGTGGACGCCCTGCCGGCAGGCGGGGGGCCGACGGACGTCGGCGGCGTCCCCACCGTGGAGCGCACCTACGTCCTGCCTGCCGACCTGCCGCTCGGCTGGCACACGGTCGTGCTGCGCCACGCCGGCGGTACCGCCACCGCACCGCTCGCCGTGACGCCGGACTTCCTCGGCATGCCGGGCAGCGAACGGCACACCCGGGGCCCGGGGTCGTCCCCGGAACGGCACACCCGGGGCCCGGGGTCGTCCCCGGAACGGCACAACCGGGGCCCGGGGTCGTCCCCGGAACGGCACTGGGGGCTCGCGACCCAGCTCTACTCGGTGCGCTCGGCCCGGTCCTGGGGCATCGGCGACCTGGCCGACCTCGCCGAGCTGCTGCGCTGGAGCGCCGGGCACGGCGCCGACCTCGCGTTCGTGAACCCCCTGCACGCCACGTCGCCGGTGCCGCCGCTGGAGCCGTCGCCGTACTTCCCGGCCACCCGGCGGTTCCCGAGCCCGCTGTACCTGCGCGTCGAGGACGTGCCCGAGTACGCGGCGCTCGACGCCGCCGGCCGCGCCCGCGTGGACGAGCTGGCCGCTCCCGTGCGGGCGATGAACACGGACCCGAGCACGATCGACCGCGACGCCTGCTGGCTGGCGAAGCGGTCCGCGCTCGAGGTGCTCTTCGCCGCCGGCATGAGCGACGACCGCCGCGAGGCGTACGCCGCCTTCGTCGAGCGGGAGGGCGCGGCGCTCACCGACTTCGCGACCTGGAACGCCCTCGCCGAGACGCACGGCGCCCGCTGGCGCGACTGGCCGGACGAGCTGCGTCACCCTGGGACGCCCGCCGTCGAGGCCGAACGCCGCCGGCTCGCCGACCGCGTCGAGTTCCACCGCTGGCTGCAGTGGCAGCTGGACGGACAGCTCGCCGCCACGCAGCGGGCGGCGTGCGAGGCGGGCATGGCACTCGGCGTCGTGCACGACCTCGCCGTCGGGGTGAGCCCGGACGGCGCCGACGCCTGGGCGATGCAGGACGTGCTCGCGCTCGGCGTGACCGTCGGTGCGCCGCCGGACGCGTTCAACCAGCAGGGCCAGGACTGGCGGCAGCCGCCGTGGCACCCGCTGCGCCTCGCGGAGGCGGGATACGCGCCGTACCGCGACATGGTGCGGGCGCTGCTGCGGCACGCGGGGGGTGTGCGCGTCGACCACGTCATCGGGCTGTTCCGGTTGTGGTGGATCCCCGCGGGCGGCTCGGCGTTCGACGGCGCGTACGTGCGCTACGACCACGAGGCCCTGGTCGGCATCCTCGCGCTCGAGGCGCACCGGGCGGGCGCGGTCGTCGTCGGCGAGGACCTCGGGACGGTGGAGCCGAGCGCGCGGGCCTACCTCGGCGAACGCGGCGTCCTCGGCACGTCCGTGCTCTGGTTCGAGCACGACCACGACTCCGGCGGCCCGCTGCCGCCGCAGCGCTGGCGCGAGCTCTGCCTGGCCACCGTGACGACGCACGACCTGCCGCCGACGGCCGGCTACCTCACCGGCGAGCACGTCGAGCTGCGCGACCGGCTGGGGCTGCTCACCCGCCCGGTGGACGAGGAACGCGCCGCCGACCGTGCCGAGCGCGACGCCTGGCTCGCCGCGCTGCGGGCCGCCGGGCTCCTCGACGAAGGCGACGACCGCGACGAGGACGTGATCGCCGCGCTGCACGCGTACGTCGCGCGCACACCGAGCCGGCTGGTGGGCGTCGCCCTGACCGACGCCGTCGGCGACCGGAGGACGCAGAACCAGCCGGGGACGGTGGACGAGTACCCGAACTGGCGCGTCCCGCTCACCGACGAGCACGGCCGGGCGATGCTGGTCGAGGACGTCGTCGCCTCGGCCCGCGCAGACCGGCTGCTGCGGCTGGTGGCCGCGTCGGTCCGGGCACCCTCATGACCCGGCGGCGTTGGCGGCCAGGAACGCCAGGACGCGGCGCCAGGCGTCGGCGGACGCGGCGGTGTGCCCGGCCATGTGCTTGTCGAAGAAGCCGTGCGGCGCACCGGGATACGTGACGATCTCGTGGGCGACGCCTGCGGCGGACAGCGCCTCCTCGAAGGCGCGGACGTCGTCCGCGGAGATGCTCTCGTCCGCTCCGCCGAACAGGCCGAGCACGGGCGCGGTCATCTCGCCCGCCAGCTGCGTCGGCCCGGGGGCGTCGCCGAACGCCTGCGGCCCGCCGTACAGCCCGACGGCGCCCGCGAGGCCGAACGGCCGGGTGCCCGCGAGGAACGCGAGCCGCCCGCCCAGGCAGCAGCCCAGAGCGACGAGCGGGGCCGGTTCGCCGGCGGCACGGAGCCGCGCGAGCGCTGCGGGCAGTACGTCGTCCAGCACACGGTCGCAGAACCGCAGGAACCGTACGGCGAAGGGGATCTCGTCGCCGGCCGGCGCCGGGTTCGCCCGGTCGACGTAGTCGACGGCGAGCGCGAGGTGCCCCTGCTCGGCGAACCGCGTCGCCAGCTGCTCGTAGAAACCGGACAGCCCGCCGTTGTCGGGCAGCACCAGAACGGCTGCGCCGGTGCGGTCGTCAGGGACGGCGAGGAAGGAGGTGATGCGGGTGCCGCCGGCAGTGGTCAGGGACTCACGTGCCTCCACCACGGAGGTCGCAGGAGTGCCGAAGACCGGAGGTGCGGCGTCGGTGTCGTAGCACATTGCCGCATGCTAGCCCGGCAAAATAAAACCATAGCACAATTCGACGACTTTATCCAGTGCTTACACGGTAAAATCGGGAAACAATTCGCTGGCTTATTCCTGGCGCACGCCGTCGACGAGGAGCTCCACCTTCTCGTCGTAGAAGCACGCGAGACCGGTGATCTTCTGGCTCTCCGGCAGCGGTGCCGGGTACGTCCACACGACGTCGTCGTGCACCTTGTCGCCGACCTCCACGCTCCAGTAGCTCGCGGTGCCCTTGTACGGGCAGTGCGTACGGGTGTCGGAAGGCCGCAGCAGATCCATCCGCACGTCGGTGAGCGGCAGGTACCAGCGCGGTCGCAGACCGGTCTCGTACAGCACGCGCGGCTGGTGGGTGTCCGCCACCGTCTCGCCGTCGATCCGCACGACCACGTGCCGCGAGCTGCCCAGGATGTCGATGCGCGTGTACGGGTCCCGCGGGTGGACGAAGACGGGCTCGTCCTCCTCGAACCACTGGTCCATGGCGTCCCAGTCGAGACGCACGACGTCGCGCAGTGCGTCGATCGCCGGCTCGGTGTACAGGCTCGCGGCCTTCTCGGCGACGGCGCCCTTGACGTACACGTCGTACAGCCTGGCTTCGCCGCGGCTGGGCGAGTGCCGCGTGTCGCCGGTCTCGACCAGCTCGGCGTGCATGTCCGTCGCCGGCACGTAGTACGTCGGGTAGTAGGGCACCTCCCACACCAGCAGCGGCCGCGTGGTGTCCGCGACCAGGTGTCCGGCGAGGTAGGCGCGGACCCGCTTCTGCCCCTGTTCGACGCGGACCCGGCCGCGTGCGTCCTCGTTCATGTCATGGCGAACCGAGGGTGCGGCGCGTGCATTCCGCTGGCAGACTTGCGCTGACAATGCGGAGGCGTGGATGACTCTGGTCGCTGGCGTCGACTCGTCGACTCAGTCGTGCAAGGTGGTCGTCGTCGACCCGGAGACCGGCCACATCCGGGCCCAGGGCAGCGCGCCGCACCCGGACGCCACCGAGGTCGAGCCGCGGTACTGGTGGGACGCGTTCACCGCGGCGAGCGAGGCGACCGGCGTCTGGCCGGACGTGCGCGCGGTGTCGGTGGCCGCGCAGCAGCACGGCATGGTGGTGCTCGACAGCGCGGGCGACGTCGTCCGACCGGCGTTGCTGTGGAACGACACCCGCAGTGCCGAGCAGGCCCGTGCGCTCGTCGAGGAGCTGGGCGGCTCGACGTGGGCGGAGGCCGTGGGTTCGGTGCCGCTGCCGTCGTTCACCGTCACCAAGCTCGCCTGGCTGGCCGAGCGCGAGCCCGCGAACGCCGAGCGCGTCGCGCAGGTGATGCTGCCGCACGACTGGCTGACCTGGCGGCTGCTCGGCTGCCCGGCCGAGGCGGTGACCGACCGCAGCGACGCGTCCGGCACGGGCTACTGGTCGCCGTCCGAGGGCAGCTACCGTCCCGACCTGCTGACCCGCGCGTTCGGCCGGGTGCCGCGCACGCCGCGGGTGCTCGCGCCGGACGAGGCCGCGGGCCGGGTGGCCGGTGGCGCGACCGGCGGTCCGTCCGGGCGCGCGGTCGTCGGGCCCGGCGCGGGGGACAACGCGGGCGCCGCGCTCGGGCTGCAGGCCGCGAGCGGCGACGTGGTCGTGTCGATCGGCACCAGCGGGACGGTGTTCGGCGTGAGCGACGAGCCCGCGCGCGACGCCACCGGGATGGTCGCGGGGTTCGCCGACGCGGCGGGCGCGTACCTGCCGCTGGTCTGCACGCTGAACGCCACCCGCGTGCTGTCGACGACCGCCGACCTGCTCGGCGTCGACCACGCCGGCCTGGACCGCCTCGCGGCGTCCGCGCCGCCGACCGCCGACGGGCTGGTGTTCGTGCCCTACCTGGAGGGTGAGCGGACGCCGAACCTGCCGGGCGCGACCGCGTCGCTGTTCGGTCTCTCCCGCACCACGATGACGCCGGGGCACCTCGCCCGTGCCGCGGTGCTCGGCGTGCTGTGCGGCCTGGCCGACGGGCTGGACGAGCTGCGCAGGCACGCCCTCGCGCCGCGCCGCGTGGTGCTGATCGGCGGCGGCGCGCGTTCGGAGACGCTGCGCGAGGCGGCGGCGGAGGTGTTCGACCTGCCGGTCTCCGTACCCGAGCCGGGGGAGTACGTCGCCCTCGGCGCCGCCCGGCAGGCCGCCTGGGTGCTCTCCGGCAGCGCCGACCCGCCGTCCTGGCCCGTGCGCACCGTCGCCGAGCTCGAGCCCAAGGCGGGCTGGGGCGCAGAGGTCCGGGCGACCTACCGCGCCGCCCGCGACCGCGGCTACGGCGTCTGAGGTCCCGAGCCCGCCCGCCCCGGCCCCTGCCCGCCCCTCCTGGCGCCCTTCTCCAAATGATCACGGTATGCCAGGTTCCAGGGCTTACCGAGACGAGTGCCTACTTCTCCCGTGTTGCCGCACGCGGGAAGTAGGTACTCGGCTGGGTAGGTTCCGGGAAACCTACATACCGTGATCATTTGGGGGAGCGGGTGTGCAAGGGCCGAGGGGTCAGGGTGGCGCGGGGACCCACTTCCTGGTCGGCCAGGTCTCCAGTCGCCAGGCGGCGTCCCAGAACAGCCACTCGTACTCGCAGCCGCGCACGAACCGCGCGAGCATGGCGGCGCGGGCGGCGTCGTCGGCGGCGTCGGCGTGCCGGTCGACGATGTCGCGCATCGACGCGACCGACGCGGCGAACTCGTCGTCCGCGTAGGTCTCGATCCACGCCGCGTACGGATGGCCGGTGAGATCGCCGACGCGGTCGAGGATCGTGCGGCCGACGTGCTCGTAGACCCAGAAGCAGGGGAGCAGCGCCGCCACGAGCTCGGCCTGGCTGCCGTGCAGCGCAACCCCGTGCAGGAACGACGTGTACGCCAGCGCCGACGGCGCCGTCTCGATGCCGGCGGCGTCGTCGGTGCCCACGCCGAACCGGTCGAGGTAACCGGCGTGCAGGCCGCGTTCGACGACGAGCGCGGTGTGCGCACTCTTCGCGAGGAACGCGGCCTCCGTCACGTCGGCCGAGCGCGCCGACGCGACGGCGAGCGCGCGGGAGAACCCGACCAGGTAGCGGCCGTCCTGCACCAGGTAGAACGCGAACCGCTCGCGGTCGAGAGTGCCGTCGGCGAGCGCTGTGTTGAACGGGTGCGCGACGATCGCGTCCTGCAGATCGGCGGTGTGCTGCCACGCCTTGGCGCAGAAGGCCCCCGTCATGAGCGCCGCCACAGCTCGTGGAAGTGGTGGACGGGCCCGTGCCCGCCGCCGACGTCGAGCTCGTCCGCCTGCCGGAGCGACCCGGTCAGGTACGACTTCGCCTCGGCGACGGTGCCCACCCAGTCGTCGCGCTGCGGGCGCAGTGTCGCGATCGCCGAGGACAGCGTGCAGCCGGTGCCGTGCGTGTTGACGGTGTCGACGCGGTCGGCGTCGAACCGGTGGACGGTGCCGTCGTCGAGCAGCAGGTCGATGCTGCGCTCGCCGCCGAGGTGCCCGCCCTTCAACAGGACCCGGGAGGCCCCCAGGGCCCCGAGGCGGTGCAGTTGCGCGACCATCCCGTCCGCCGAGCCCGCCTCGGCCTCGCCGAGCAGGTCGGCCGCCTCGGGCAGGTTGGGCGTGATCAGGTCGGCGCGCGGTACGAGCACGTCGCGCAGCGTGGCGACCGCGGCGGGGTGCAGCAGCCGGTCGCCGCTCTTGGCGACCATCACCGGGTCGAGCACGACGTACGGCGGGCCGTGCTCGTCGAGAACCTCGGCGATCGTCTTGATCACGTCGACGTCGCCGAGCATGCCGATCTTGACGGCGTCGACGCGGACGTCCGCGAACACCGAGTCGAGCTGAGCGCGCACGAAGTCGGCCGGGACGTCGAGGACGCGGTCGACGCCGCGGGTGTTCTGCGCGACGAGCGCGGTGACCACGGACATGCCGTAGCCCCCGAGCGCGGAGAACGTCTTGAGGTCGGCCTGGATGCCGGCGCCGCCGGTCGGGTCGGTGCCGGCGATCGTGAGGATGTTGGGGATCACGGTGACGTCCCTCCGCTAGTGCGAACTAGATCAGGTTCACGGGTGTGATCTCAGCCCGCTCGCGGCAGGCACCCCGCGTCACTTCCCGGCACGTTACCCGACCGGTCCGACGCTGGGGACCCCCACTGTGGTGATGGTCACGACAGGGGTCCCCACTTGTCGCCATGACCACAGTGGGGGTCCCCAGCGCTCAATGGGCGTCGGCGTACGACTCCGCCGCCTTGACGTCCAGCGGGAACCGCACGGGCGTGTCGCCGAACAGCAGCCGCGTGGCCTCGGCGCCTGCCTCGCGCACGGCGACGCGGACGTCGTCGACCAGCGAGCGCTCGGCGTGCACCATGACCTCGTCGTGCTGGTAGAAGACGAGCTCGACGGAGCGGCCGCCGCGCCGCAGCTCGGCGAGCCGCAGCCGCAGGCCGGCCAGCAGCGCGAGCGTCCACTCCGCCGTGGTCGCCTGGACGACGAAGTTGCGGGTGAACCGCCCCCGCGCCCGGGCCCGCGGCACGGTGTCGACCTCGCCCGGCCGCGGCGGCGGGCAGGTGCGGCCGAGATGCGAGCGGACGAGCTCACCCTGCTCGCCGCGCCTGGCGGCGCGCTCGAGCAGTGACAGCGCGACCGGGTAGCGGCGCCGCAGCTCCGCCAGCGGCTGGGCGGCCCCGCCGCCGGTCTGCCCGTACATCGCCCCCAGCAACCCGACCTTCGCCCGGGCGCGGTCGCCGTCGAACGCCTGCTCGGCGAGCGCGGCGTACATGTCGTCGCCGCGCGCCGCCTCGGCCATCCCCGGGTCGCCGGACATCGCCGCGAGCACGCGCGGGTCGGCCTGCGCGGCGTCCGCGACCACGAGGAGGTGCCCGGGGTCGGCGACGACCGCCCGACGCAGCCGGCGCGGGATCTGCAGCGCGCCGCCGCCCCGCGTCGCCCACCGGCCGGACACGACGCCGCCGGGCACGTAGGTCGGCCGGAACCGGCCGCCGTGCACCCACTCGCGCTGCCACGCCCACCCGTGGGCGGCGTGGATGCGGGCCAGCTCCTTGTACTCGAGCAGCGGCCCGACCGCGGGATGGTCCAGCCGCTGCAGCGTCCACGCGCGGGTGGTGTCGATGGCGTAACCGTCCTGGCGGAACGCCGCCAGCAGGTCGGCCGGCGAGTCCGGATTCACCGGACGCCCGAACGCGTCCTGCACCGACGCCGCGAGCGCGGCGAGCCTGCTCGGCCGGCCGCCGCCCGGGTCCGGCTCGCCGAGCAGGTCGGCGAGTTCGGCGTCGTGGGCTGCGACGCTCCACGGGATGCCGGCCGCGGTCATCTCGCACGCCGCCAGCCCACCGGCCGACTCGGCGGCGACGAGCAGCTCGAACCGGCGGGGCAGCGCCGTGGCCGCGACGCCACGCAGCTGTGCGGCGTAACGCTCGACGGCGCCGGCCAGCTCGACGCGCGGGTCGGGCGGGGGCGGCTCGACCGCGAACAGGTCCGGCTGGGCGTCGCCCGGCGCGTCCGCCGGAACGGCCGGGACGCGCTCGCCTGCGTAGCCGCGCAGCAGCGCCCCGGTCAGCGCGAGGTCGTGGCAGCGCCGCAGTCGCACGCCGTCGGCCACCAGCGGCGGGTACGCCGCCGACGTGTCGGGGAGCACCCACCGGGGCTTGTCGGCGTCCTCGCGGCGCCGTACCTCGCCGAGGAACGCCGCGGCGTCGGCGGCGACGACCGGGCCGCCCGCGGGCGCCCCGGTGTCGTCCACCTCCTGCAGCGCGCGGCCCGCCACGACGATCGGCACGCCCCGATTCTGCCCGGTGGCGCTGACGCCACGTGGCCTGCCCGGCGTCCCCGTGTACGAGGCGTCGCGCTTCTTTACAACGATGTAGAGCGTGGGTTACAAACGGACCCGTCGGCTCGGCCGAGAGGAACCAACCATGCTCCTTCGACGGATCGCCCTCGTCCCCGCGCTGCTCCTCGCTCTCGTCGCGGCGGTCGGGTCCACCAGGCCGGCGGCGGCGTCGCAGGACGGCACCGCGACGTACACGAACCCGGTCACCCAGGGCTACTCGATCGACTTCCCCGACCCCGCGGTGATGCGTGCGAAGGACGGGACCTGGTACGGGTTCGCCACCGGCGGCCCGTACGACGAGCAGGGCCGGACGAGCGACAACTCGAAGATCGCCAAGTCGGACGACCTCGTCCACTGGCAGCGGGTGGGGCCGATCTTCACCTCCGCCAACCGGCCGCCGTACGCCGCCGCCGGCACGGGCTTCTGGGCTCCGGACATCCGGTACCTCAACGGCAGGTACGTGCTGTACTACACGGTCCCCGACACGACGACGAGCACGCAGACGTTCGACCCGGCCATCGGCGTCGCCACCGCGACGACGCCCGCCGGCCCGTGGCACCCCGAGCCGGCGCCGCTGGTGCCGCCGCGCCCGGTGGGCGGCGGCTACGACACGGTGATCGACCCGGCGCAGTTCACCGACACCGACGGCACCCGGTACCTGTACTACGGCGGGTTCGGCAGCGGCATCTACGTCGTCGAGCTGTCCGACGACGGGCTGCACGTCACGTCCGCGCCGACGCACCTCACCGCGGCGCGCTACGAGGGCGGCTACGTCGTGCACCGCGACGGCTGGTACTACCTGTTCGGCTCGTCGGGCAACTGTTGCGCCGGCCCGACCACCGGCTACACGGTCTTCGTCGGCCGCGCGAGGAGCCCGCTCGGGCCGTTCGTCGACAAGCTCGGCGTGCCGTTGCTGCAGAGCCGCGCCGGAGGCACGCCGGTGATCGCGCCGAACGGCAACCGGTGGATCGGCACCGGCCACCACTCCGGCGCCGTCGACGCGTCCGGCCAGGACTGGATGGCCTACCACGCCATCGACCGGAACGACCCCTGGCTGGACGTCCAGCCGGGCTTCACCATGCGGCCGCTCAATATCGACCGGCTGGACTGGGTCGACGGCTGGCCGATCGTCCGCGCAGGCCGGTTCGCGTCCGACACCCCGCAGCCCGCGCCCGTGACGCACGCCCAGGTGGACGACCGGTTCTCCGACGCCGCCGCGACGGCGCGCGACTTCACCGTCCGGTCCGGGGCGCTGGACGCCGCCGGCCCCGACCCGCAGTCCGGCGGCTACGCCGAACTGGCGGCCGACACCCTGGCGACGACGCGGAGCACGCTCGGCCCGGACGTGCGGGTGGAGGCGGACGTCCGTTCGTCCGGCCCGACCCGGGTCGGCGTCGTCGCCCGTGACGACGGGCACGGCGGCCGGGTGCGCGCGGTCGTCGACACGGCCGCCCGGCAGCTGCGGGTCGAGGACATCGCGGGCGGCGCCGTGCTCGCGTCCAGCGCAACGCCGCTGCCCGCGGACTACGCCGCCGGCGCGTGGCACACGCTCGCGCTCGAGCTGCGCGGCCGCACCGCGTCGGCCGACGTCACCGACGACCGGCTCGGCGACCCGTACGCGACCGTGTCGCTGCAGGTGCGAGACGCGCGGCCGGGAGCCGCGGGCGTCGTCGGCGGCGCGGGCGGCGAGGTGGACAACTTCGCCGCGAACCGGCTCTTCACGCCGGCACGCAGCGTCGTGCCGGCACCGTCGGTCGGCAGGCTCGACCCCGCGTACTCGGACGAGTTCGACGGCTCGCTCGACGCCGGTTGGAGCTGGATCAGGCAGGACGACGACGCGAAGCTGAGCGACGGCGCGCTGAACTGGCCGACCCAGTCGACCGACATCGTCGGTGACGGCACGCCGGGCGTCCTGCTGCGCGACGCGCCCAGCGGGACGTACACCGTGCAGACCAGGCTCTCCATCGACCTCGGCACCGACACGGTCCGCAACTACCAGCAGAGCGGCATCATCGTCTACAACGGCGACGACGACTTCCTGCGCCTGGACGTGG
The DNA here is from genome assembly GCA_036378185.1 of Streptosporangiales bacterium. Taxonomy (GTDB): domain Bacteria; phylum Actinomycetota; class Actinomycetes; order Streptosporangiales; family WHST01; genus WHST01. The sequence continues at coordinate 19,585 of DASUWX010000079.1, forward strand.
TCGCCGTCGGCGACACCAGGATCGTCGAGTTCGGCAAGGAGACGGTGTTCCAGGGACGCAAGTCGTGGGGCGGCGGCGACATCGGCGCACCGGGCGCGACCACGTGGCTGCGCATCCACCACAGCGTCGACCCGGACACCGGCGAGCACCTGTTCCGCGCCGCGTCGAGCACGGACGGGCGGCACTGGACGTGGGGTCTCACCTGGACCATGCCGGCGGGCGCGCACCCGCGGCTCGGCCTGACCTCCGAGGCGTCGCTGCCCGAGACGACCCAGCAGTACGGCCCGGCGACGTCGCGGTTCGACTACTTCCACGTCTACCGCTGAGCCCTCACCGGTTCCTGGAACCACTGGCGAAGATAGGTAAGGCTAACCTAAGATAGCCGCATGACGCTGACCGGCACCGGCCTCACGCTCGGGTACGGCCGGCAGGTCGCCGTGAGCGATGCCGACGTCGCGCTCGCCCGCGGCGAGGTCACCGCGCTCGTCGGGCCGAACGGCTCCGGCAAGTCAACCCTGCTGCGCGCCCTCGCGCGCCTGCACGAGGTCGCCGCAGGCGAGGTCCGCCTGGACGGCGAGCCGGCGGCACCGCTGTCGCCGCGGGCGTTCGCGAGGCGGGTGACGCTGCTCGCGCAGTCGCGCCCGGTGCCCACGGGCGTGTGCGTCCGCGACGTCGTCGGGTACGGCAGGCACCCGTACCGCGGCCGGTTCGGGCGCGACGACGACGGCCCCGACGCCGTCGCGTGGGCGATGGCCGTCACCGGCGTCGAGGCGATGGCGGGCCGCGGCGTCGACGAGCTGTCCGGCGGGGAGCGGCAGCGGGTGTGGCTGGCCACGGCGCTCGCCCAGCGCACCGGCGTGCTGCTGCTCGACGAGCCGACCACGTACCTCGACCTCGCGCACCAGGTCGAGGTCCTGGAGCTGGTCTGCCGTCTCAACCAGGAGCGGTCCCGCACCGTCGCGATGGTGCTGCACGACCTCAACCTCGCCGCCCGGTACAGCGACCTGGTCGTGGTGATGCACGCCGGCCGGATCGTGACCCAGGGCCCGCCGGCCGACGT
>DASUWX010000080.1:0-13593 GCA_036378185.1 Streptosporangiales bacterium
GTCATCTGGACGCCCTTCAGCGAGGCGATCGGCTTGACGCTGCCCGGGTTGGCGCCGGGGACGAAGCTGCTCGCGGAGCTCAGGCCGATACAGCCCGTCATGGCGAGGACGAGCGTGATCGCGACGGCGATCGCTGTGGGAACTCGGAAGATGCGCATCAGATCCCCTTGGGCCGGGCGAACTCCTCGACGACGCGCCCGATCCAGTCGATGATCAGGGCGAGTGCCGCGACGAGCAGCGCGCCGGAGATGAGCACGGAGAAGCGGGACAGCTTGATCCCGGTCGTGATCAGCAGCCCGAGCCCCCCGGCGCCGACGAAGCCGGCGAGGGCCATCGTGCCGACGACCAGGACGAGTGCCAGCCGCGCACCCGCGACGATGACCGGCACGGCGAGCGGCAGTTCGACGCGGAACAGCACGGCCGGGGCGGACATGCCCATGCCGCGCCCCGCCTCGACGAGCCGCTGGTCGACCTGCTCGAGCCCGACGATCGTGTTGCGAAGCGACGGCAGCAGGCCGTAGAGGCTCACGGCGCCCACCGCCGGCCAGAAACCGATGTTGAACAGCAGCGCGGCGAGCACGATCAGGCCGATGGCCGGCGCGGCCTGGCCGATGTTTGCGATGCCCACCACCAGCGGCGCGAGCCGTCGGGTGCGCCTGCGGGTGAGCATGATGCCCAGCGGGATCGCGAGGACGAGCACGATGACCGTGGTGACGACCGAGAGCAGGATGTGCTGCCCGGTGAGCTGCAGGATCTGGCCCCATGCGAGTGAGCGGCCCTCGACCGACTCGGCCTTGAAGTCCGCCCCGTTGCGCCAGACCGCCCAGCCGACGACGACCGCGAGCACGATCACCGGCTGGATGGCCAACCGGGCCCACTTGCCCGCGCGCGACTGCCCGACCTCGGCGGCGATGGCGTCCGGGTCGACCGGCGGTGCGGTGGCTGCGGTACTCATGCGCCGGCCTGTGTCGTCGTCCGCCCGGTGATGCCGACGTTCTGCTCGCGGGCCGACTCACGTGCGCTCTGGATGGCGTGCATCACGGACTCCACCGAGACCAGGCCGAGGAACTCGTCGCCCCGACCGGTCACCACCGCGCAGCCCTGGCTCGACATGAGCATCGTGTCGAGCGCGTCGTTCAGCGTCGCCCGCCGGCCGATCGTGTCGACCTGGCCCTGACCCCGCGGCACCGTGCCGCCGTCGCGTTCGAGGTCCTTGACCTCCTCCCAACGCACCGGACGCCGCCGGTCGTCGAGGACGAGCACCTCCGTGTTGCCGTCGGCCCTCGCGCGCTGGGCCGCGTCGTTCGCGTCCTCGCCGACGGTGACGGTGGTCGCAGGGTCGAGCTCGACCTCGTCGACCCGGGTGAGGGTGAGCTGCTTCAGCGTCGAGCCGTGTCCGACGAAGTCCTCGACGAACTCGTCCGCCGGGTTGGCGAGGATCGTGTCCGGGGTGTCGAACTGAGCGATGTGCGCGCCCTGGTTGAGGATCGCGATGCGGTTGCCGAGCTTGACCGCCTCGTCGAAGTCGTGCGTGACGAAGACGATCGTCTTCGGCACCTCCTCGTGGATGCGCAGCAGCTCGTCCTGCAGCCGCTGTCTGGTGATCGGGTCGACGGCGCCGAACGGCTCGTCCATCAGCAGCACGGGCGGGTCGGCGGCGAGGGCGCGGGCGACGCCCACGCGCTGCTGCTGGCCGCCGGACAGCTCACGCGGGTAGCGGTTGCGGTACTGCGCCGGGTCCAGGCTCACCAGCTCCAGCAGCTCGTCGACCCGCGCTGAGATGCGCTTCTTGTCCCATCGCAACATGCCGGGGACGAGCCCGATGTTGGCGGCGACGGTCATGTGCGGGAACAGCCCGCCGGCCTGGATGACGTAGCCGATCCGGCGGCGCAGCTGGTCGGCGTTGATGCGGGTGACGTCCTCGCCGCCGATCACGATGCTGCCGCTGGTCGGCTCGATCAGCCGGTTGATCATCTTGAGCGTGGTCGTCTTGCCGCAACCCGACGGCCCGACGAACATCACGATCTCGCCCGCGGGGATGTCCATGTTGAAGGAGTCGACCGCGGGCTTGTGCTGCCCGGGGTACCGCTTCGTCACGTCGGTGAGGGTGATCGAGGCACCGCCCGAGCTCTGCTGGTCGGCGGTCGCTGCTGCTGCGGTGGTCTCAGACACGGATACCCCTCGGAATGGTCAGTCGGCCGACGAACATCAGGATGAGGTCGAGGACGAGGGCGAGCAGGACGACGAGGATGGTCCCGGACAGCGCCTTGTTCACGGCGTTCACGCCACCGAGCTGGCTCAGCCCCTCGAAGATCAGCCCGCCGAGGCCGGGGCCGCCGACGAACGCGGCGATGGCGGCGATGCCCATCACCAACTGCGTGGCGACCCGGACGCCCGCGAGGATCACCGGCCAGGCGACGGGCAGTTCCACGCGCAGCAGCGTCCTGAGCCAGCCCATGCCCATGCCCTTGGCCGACTCGATCAGGTTGCGGTCGACCCCGGCGAGACCGACGATCGCGTTGCGCACGATCGGCAGCGTTGCGTAGAAGCCGATGGCGACCACCGACGGGCCGACACCGAGCCCAAGCGGCGCGATCAGCAGGCCGAGCAGCGCGAACGACGGGATCGTCAGGCCGATGGCCGAGAGCGCGTTCGCGACCGACGAGCCGGCGGGCGACTTGTAGACGGCGATCGCGACGACCACGGCGATGATCGTCGCGACGAACACGCACTGCGCGACCATCCAGACGTGTTGCCAGCTCAGGAACGTGAGCTTGCTCTGGTTCTGCGCCATGAACTGCCAGAAGTCCATGCCACCGCCTCCTCGCCGTGACCGGGCAGCGCACCGCCTTGATCGCCGCGTGCGGGTCACCGTAGCGGAGCCACCCCCCGACGGCGCAACGCGCGTTGCGGCCATGGTCCCGCTCCGTCGCCCGCCTCTCTCGTCCGTGCAGGTCAAGGGCAGTGTCTCGCCGATGCAACGATTCGACAACCGAAGCGGGTGGCGTGTGTCGTTTTCAGCGGGGCGCCGGAGAGGTGAGCTCCTTCCCGATGAGCTGCGGCAGCGTGCGCACGGCCGTGGCGAGATCGCGCAGGTCCGAGCCGACGAGCGCCTGTGAACCGTCGACGCGCGCCTCCTCCGGATGCGGGTGGACGTCCACCATCAGCGCGTCCGCGCCGACCGCGATGCCGGCGCGGGCGAGCGGCACGACGAGCTCGCGCAGCCCGGACGCGTGCGACGGGTCGACCATGACGGGCAGGTGCGAAAGGTTCTGCGCGACTGGGACGGCGCTGACGTCGAGGGTGTTGCGGGTCGCCTTCTCGAACGTGCGGATGCCGCGCTCGCACAGCACGATGTCGAGGTTGCCGCGCTGCGCGATGTACTCGGCGGCCATCAGCCACTCCTCGATGGTGGCGTTGAGACCCCGCTTGAGCATGACCGGCTTACCGGCGGCGCCGACGGCCTGCAACAGCGCGAAGTTCTGCATGTTCCGCGTGCCGATCTGCAGCATGTCCGCGTACTGCGAGACCAGCGGGACGTCGTGCGCGTCCACGACCTCGGTGACGATCGGCATCCCGGTGGACTCGCGCGCGGACGCGAGGATCTCCAGGCCCTTCTCACCGAGACCCTGGAACGCGTACGGGGAGGTGCGCGGCTTGAACGCACCGCCGCGGAGCAGCGCCGCGCCCGCGGCCTTGGCCATCTCTGCGGCCTCGAACGTCTGCCGCGCGTCCTCCACCGCGCACGGCCCGGCGATCAGGGTGAACGTGCCGGGACCGATCGGCACGCCGCCGACGTGGATGGTGCTGCGTTCCTTGTGGTGTTCCCGGCTCACCAGCTTGTACGGGACGCTGATGCGGACGACGTCGACCACGCCGGGCAGCGTGCGGAGGTCGAGTCGGTCGAAGTCCTCGACGTCGCCGACGAGCCCGACGATGGTCCGGGCGACGCCGCGGCTGACGAACGCCTCACCGCCCGCGGCGCGCACGGTGTCGGCTACTCGCGCCACGTCCTCGTCGGTCGCTTCGGTGTCCATGACGACGACCATTTCGATCCTCCTGCGCTCTCCTGGTGGCGGTTGCATGGAAAAAGCCCCGGTCCCTTGCGGGCTCCGAGGCTTGGTTGCGGTTTCTGCCGGTCCTACTTCGACGCGTGGCCGAACCGGCGTGCCGCTCCTCTGCCGGAGCCCACGCCATAGAAGTAAAACCAGTCGGTCCTTCGCACGGGACGAAGAGTAACCGATGCCGGCGCCGCCGGCGGCGCCGGGGCGGTTATCGTCGAGGACCTGGCGAGGGACGAGGAAGAGGAGGACTGCCGGTGCGTGCTCTGGGTATCGACGGGGCATGGGTGCTCGAGCCGAAGATCCCGGCCGACTCGCGCGGCGTGTTCCTCGAGTGGTTCCGCGGCGCCGAGTTCCGCGACGCGACGGGCCAGGACCTCGGGCTCGCGCAGGCGAACTGCTCGGTGTCGGCGGCCGGGGTGGTGCGCGGTGTCCACTATGCGGACGTGCCGCCGAGCCAGGCCAAGTACGTCACATGTGTGAACGGTGCCGTCCTCGACGTGGTGGTGGACATCAGGGTCGGCTCGCCGACGTTCGGTCGCTGGGAGTCCGTGCGGTTGGACGACGAGAGCCGCCACGCCGTCTACATCGCCGAGGGGCTCGGGCACGCGTTCATGGCGCTCACCGACGGCGCGACGGTGGTGTACCTGTGTTCCGCGCCGTACGCACCGGACCGTGAGCACGGACTCAATCCGCTGGACCCGGACCTCGGCATCGACTGGCCCGCCGGCGTCGAGCCGGTCCTGTCGCCGAAGGACGAGGCGGCGCCCGGCCTGCGGGAGGCCGAGGAGCAGGGGCTGCTGCCGCGCTACGAGGACTGCGTCGCGCTGTACGCGTCGCTGCGCGCCGGGACCGGCGGACGCTGAGAGCATCTCAGCGGGGTGCCGTAGGGTCTGCGCCAACCATCGGGAATCTGCCGCGAGGGGACACCGGACACATGCTTAGGCACGAACTGCTGGCTCACCTGCATCGGCTGCTCGAGCCGCGCACGTACCTGGAGATCGGCGTCAGCGACGGCCGCAGCCTGACCCTGTCGCGTGCCCAGACGATCGCGATCGACCCGGCGTTCAAGGTGACCTCCGAGGTCCAGTGCGACCTGCACCTGGTGCGTGCGACGAGCGACGAGTTCTTCGCGCGCAGGAATCCGATCGCACACTTCCGCCGGCCGGTGATCGACCTGGCGTTCATCGACGGCATGCACCTGGCCGAGTACACGCTCCGCGACTACATGAATGTCGAACGGTTCACCACGCCCGCCAGCGTGATCGTCTTCGACGACATGCTGCCCCGCACCGTCGACGAGGCCGCCCGGGACCGGATCACGAAGATGTGGACCGGTGACGTCTACAAGGTGATCCAGGCGCTGCGGACGCACCGGCCGGACCTGATCGTCTTCGACGTGGACACCCGGCCGACCGGCACGTCGGTCGTGCTCGTGCCCGACGCCGGCGCGACGGGCCTGACGGAGCACTACGACGACCTGGTCGAGGCGATGGTCGTCGACGACCCGCAGGACGTGCCCGCGGAGGTGCTCGAGCGCAAGCACGCGGTGGACCCGGAGAAGCTCGTCCAGAACCCGGCGTGGGAGCAGCTGGCGCAGCTTCGTGACCGGCGGCGTCCGACGAACGCCGCGCAGGTGCGGGAGCTGTTCCGCAGCACGGGACTCGCCGAGTTGGTGGGGCGCTGAGCCGGGCGACCCGTTCGCGCGGCTACCCGCGGACGCTGCGGGCGACGCGGCGCAGGGCGCGGCGGTAGCGCACCGCCTGTTCCGGAGGCAGCTCACGCAGGACGGCGTCCGTCGCCTTCCCGACGGTCCGGACGGCCCGTCCGGCGACGCTGCCGCCGCGTGGGCGCGGCTGCAGCGAGCGGCCCGGTGGTGGCCCGGTCAGCAGCGCGATCGGCCCGCGCCGGGGCAGCAGCAGCCTGGCGTCGATCCGCCGCCGCTGGTCCTCGCCGGGCAGGCGCAGCGCGAGCCGCCAGGTCCCCGTGCCGAGTTCGCCCACGGGCGCGTCGGCGGTCAGCGTGGTGCCGGTGTCGTCGGCCGTGCTCGTGACCGCTGCGGTAGCCGCGGCGGTGGTGCCGCCGCGCTTCAGCTCGATCGTCGGTTCGGTGCCGCGTTCCAGGTCGACACCGGGCAGTCGCAGCACGAGGTGTACGCGGTCGCCTGAGCGGCGCGCCCAGCTGTGCACCTCGTCCGCTGCGTGGGCCTGGGACGTCTTGGCCATGTCGAGGCTCCCTCGTTCGGCTGTCGAACGCTTCCTGATGGATATCCTGTTGTACCCCTCCGTGCCGTACACGCAGAAGTTCCACCCGCCGCTCCGGGTCTCGGTGGCCGGCAGGTCCTCCATGGGCGGGCGGACGAACGGACCCCAGCCGCAGCCGGCGACCCGGACGAGCAGGTCGGTGGTCTCACCGATCGGGTCCCCGCCGGCGGCGGTGGCCGGATCGATGACGGCCTCGAGCCGGATCCGCAGCGGCCCCGCGACGCCCGGCCGCCACGGCAGCTGCTCGAACTCCGTGGGCACGTAGTGCCGGACGTAGCTGTCCCGGTCGCGCACCGCCACGTCGGCGCGTACTCCACGCGCGTGGCGGGTGACGTCGAGCGCGGACGGGTGCACCTCCTCGGCCGCTATCGGGAGGACCCACGACACGTGCTCGCCGTCGGACCGGAACAGCACCGGCGACCGGTCGGCGTAGACCAGCGTCGCGCACAGGCCGAGCACCAGCCGCCCGTCCTCCCAGGCGAGCCGCTGGATCTGCGTGTCGAGGGTGACGCCGCGTTCGGCGTCGGCGAGGGCGAAGAACCGGTCGTACGAGCCGGCCCGCAGCAACGCGGACTGTGCCTTGTCGCGCGCCGCGAGGTAGCGGTCGACGCCGTCGCCGAACCGCTCCAGGACGAGACCGTGCACCTCGTCGAAGGTGCGCCTGCGGTGGTCGGCGTCCGCGGCGGCCATGGACTTGCCGCACAACCGGCGCAGGATCTTGCTGTGGTACCAGTGGGCGTAGAGCTGATCGCGCAGGTCGCCCGGCTCGGTGTTCTGCTCGACGACATCGAGCACTGCCCGCACGCTGTCGTAGTAGACCTTCGGCTCGACCGGCAGGTAGGTGGCGTTCGTCCCTGTCTCGCGGCGGGTCCAGTGGTAGCAGGTGTAGTCGGCGAGGACGGAGATGACGCGGGCGGCGAAGAACGCCTTCATCACGAAGTAGTGGTCCTCGAGCCGGACGCGTCCCTCGGGGAACCGGATGCCGTGCTCCAGCACCATCGACCTGCGGAACAGCTTGTGCGGCGTGAGGATGGTGAGCAGCGGGTCGTGACCGAGGCGGGCGCGGGGACGGTTGAAACGGAACAGCTCCCAGGGCACGCCCCGGCCGCCGTGGCCGACCAGCTTCGGCACCACGACGTCGGAGTCGTTCTCCGTCGCGTACGCGTACATCCGCTCTAGCGCCTCGGGCGAGAGGTAGTCGTCGTTGTCGGCGAAGAACAGGAACTCGCCCCGCGCCATCTCGATGCCCACGTTGCGTGGCTTGCTAGGCCAGCCGGAGTTGGGCTGGTGGACCACGCGCACGTTGGGCGTCTCCGCGGCGAGCGCGTCGAGGCGCGCGGGTGTCGCGTCGGTTGAGCCGTCGTCCACGAAGACGGCCTCGAACTCGGTCGCCGGCATGGACTGGCGGCGCAGTGACTCGATGAGCGCCTCGATGTGGGCGCCCGGGTTGTACACGGGCACGACGACGCTCACCTTGACCGGTGCGTCTACCGGCATTCGATTCCCCCTGTGCTCCGGTACTGCCAAACCTGGCCGTCGCCTGATGGACGCCTACGCCGCCCCACCGGTTGACCGGGACACCTCATGGACGAGTCACTATCCCGATAGTCGTAGAGTAACCGGATGAAGGCACTGGTTCTTGCAGGCGGGGCCGGTACCCGGCTGCGTCCGATCACGTACTCCTTCGCCAAGCAGCTCGTCCCGGTCGCGAACAAGCCCGTGCTCTTCTACGGACTCGAGGCGATCGCGGCAGCCGGCATCACCGAGGTCGGCATCGTGGTCGGTGACACGGCCGACGAGATCAAGGACGCCGTCGGCGACGGGTCCTCGTTCGGGTTGGACGTGGCGTACATCCACCAGGACGCGCCCCGCGGTCTCGCGCACGCGGTGCTGATCGCGGGGGACTTCCTCGGCGACGACGACTTCGTGATGTACCTGGGGGACAACTTCATCGTCGGTGGCGTGACGCCGCTGGTCGAGGAGTTCCGGCGCACCCGCCCGGACGCACAGATCCTGCTGACCAAGGTGTCCGACCCGAGGAGCTTCGGGGTGGCCGAGCTGGACGCGTCCGGCCGCGTCGTCCGGCTCGAGGAGAAGCCGGACGAGCCCAGAAGCGACCTCGCGCTCGTCGGCGTCTATATGTTCTCGCCGCGCGTGCACGAGGCCGTCCACGCGATCGCGCCGTCCCGGCGTGGCGAGCTGGAGATCACCGACGCGTTGCAGTGGCTGATCGACGCCGGATGTGACGTGCGTAGCACGACGGTCACCGGGTACTGGAAGGACACCGGTAACGTCGCCGACATGCTGGAGGTCAACCGTGCGGTGCTCGAGTCGACCGAGCCGTACACCGCGGGCACGGTCGACGCCGCCAGCGAGATCGTGGGACGGGTGCGGCTCGAGCCCGGCTCGGTGGTGGAGCGGTCGCGGATCGTCGGGCCGGTCGTGATCGGCGGCGGCACGCGGGTGGTCGGCTCCTACGTCGGGCCGTTCACCTCGATCGACGCGGACTGCACTGTGACCGACAGCGAGATCGAGTTCTCCATCGTGTTGCGGGACGCCTCGATCCGTGGCGTCGCCCGGATCGAGAAGTCGTTGATCGGCCGGGGCGTCGAGGTGACGCCGGCAACCCACGTCCCGAAGGCGCACGTGCTCGTGCTCGGCGACCACAGCAAGGTGCAGATCAGCTCGGCGCGAGGGGACGTCTGACGGCATGGCCAACCGCGGGATCCTGGTCACCGGAGGTGCCGGGTTCATCGGCTCGCACTTCGTCCGCACCCTCGTCGCCGGCGGGTTTCCCGGCCTCGCCGGTGTCCCGGTCACGGTGCTCGACAAGCTCACCTACGCGGGCAACCGCGACAACCTGCGCGAGGTCGAGGACGCGCCGTCGTTCCGGTTCGTGCACGGCGACATCGCGGACGCCCCGCTCGTCGACGAGCTCGTCGGGTCGCACGACGCGGTCGTGCACTTCGCCGCGGAGTCACACGTCGACCGGTCGATCCTCGGCGCCACCGACTTCGTCATGACCAACGTCGTCGGCACCCAGACGCTGCTCGACGCCGCGCTGCGGCACGGGCTCGGCACGTTCGTCCACGTCTCGACCGACGAGGTGTACGGGTCGATCCCCGAAGGCTCCTGGCCGGAGACCGACCCGCTGCGGCCCAACTCGCCGTACGCGGCGTCGAAGGCGTCCAGCGACCTCATCGCGCTGGCGTACCACCGCACCCACGGCCTGGACGTGCGGGTCACGCGCTGCTCCAACAACTACGGGCCCTACCAGTTCCCCGAGAAGGTCATCCCGCTGTTCGTCACGAACCTGCTCGACGGCGACACCGTGCCGCTCTACGGCGACGGCCTGAACCGCCGCGACTGGTTGCACGTCGACGACCACTGCCGTGCGATCGACCTCGTCCTCGAGAAGGGCCGGCCGGGGGAGGTCTACAACATCGGCGGCGGCACCGAGCTCACGAACAAGCGGCTGACCGAGCTGCTGCTCGAGGCGTGCGGCGCCGGCTGGAGCAGCGTCAGGTACGTCACCGACCGCAAGGGCCACGATCGCCGCTACTCCGTCGACTGGTCGAAGATCGCGGCCGAGCTCGGCTACGCGCCACGCCACGACTTCACCGACGGGCTCGCCGAGACCGTGCGCTGGTACCGCGAGCACCGTGAGTGGTGGGAGCCGCTGAAGCGCAGAGGGCTGGTGGCGTCGTGACGGGGGGCTGGCTGGTCACCGGCGCCGGCGGCATGCTCGGCGTCGAGGTGACGGACGTGCTGCGCGAGCAGGGCGTGCCCTTCACCGGGCTGGCCCGCAGCGATCTCGACGTCACCGACGCGGAGGCGGTCGCGGCGGCGCTCGACCGGCACCGGCCCGACGTCGTCGTCAACTGCGCCGCGTGGACGGCCGTCGACGACGCCGAGTCGCAGGAGGACGCCGCCGCCCGGGTCAACGGTGACGGGCCGGCGCACCTCGCCCGCGCCTGCGCGCGCACGGGCGCCCGGCTGCTGCACGTCTCCACCGACTACGTCTTCTCCGGCGACGCGGACACGCCGTACGCCGAGGACGCCCCGACCGGGCCGCGCACCGCGTACGGGCGCACCAAGCTCGCGGGGGAGCGGGCCGTGCGCGAGCTGCACCCGGACGGCGGCTACGTCGTCCGCACGGCCTGGCTGTACGGCGCGCACGGCGGCAACTTCGTGGCGACGATGCTGCGGCTGGAGGGCGAGCGGCCCACCGTCGACGTCGTCGCGGACCAGCACGGGCAGCCCACCTGGGCCGCGGACGTCGCCGACCGGCTGGTCGCGCTGGGGCTCTCCGACGCGCCGGCCGGCGTCTACCACGCGACCAACGGCGGGTCGGCGAGCTGGTACGAGCTGGCCCGCGAGGTGTTCACGCTCGCCGGTGCCGACGCCGCCCGCGTGCACCGCACGACGAGCGAGGCGTTCACCCGTCCCGCTCCGCGGCCCGCGTACAGCGTGCTGGCGTCCACGGCGGCGGAGCGGTACGGCCTGCCGCCGATGCGGCACTGGCGGGACGCGCTCGCCGCGGCCGTGCCGGCGTTCCTCGTCGCGACGTGAGCCTGGGCCTCGGGGCCTCGGCCTCGGGCATGCTTTACACGAGCATGGTTTACATGGCGCGGGACAGGGGCGGGGAGGACAGTACGGACGGCTTCGACGCGCTCGACGCGCTCGTCGCGCCCGAGGGACAGGAGGTGCTGGCGGCGCTGGCGCGCACCGGCGTGACCCCGGAGAGCGAGCCGGCGCTGGCGGCCCGGTTGCGCCGCGCCCATCCCGCCGAGCTCGTCATCGCCGCGCTGGCCCAGCACGAGCTGCGCGTCCGCGCCCGGGCCAAGTTCACGCGCGCGGACCGGATGTTCTTCACCCGGGACGGGCTGGAGCAGGCCTCCGCCGAGCGCATCGCACGGCACCGCGCCACCCGGTTCGCGGGCGCCGGGCGGGTGGCGGATCTCTGCTGCGGGATCGGCGGCGACCTCGCCGCGCTCGCGGCGGCGTCGGCCGTGCACGCGGTCGACCGCGATCCCCTGCACCTGCGGATGGCGCGGCTGAACGCGGCGGCGTACGGCGTCGACGACGCGGTCGACACGGAGTGCGCCGACGTCAGGGACGCCGATCTCCATGGCGTGGACGCGGTCTTCGTCGACCCGGCGCGGCGTGCGGACGGCCGGCGCAGGCGGGCGGGTGACAGCGAGCCGCCGTTGTCGTGGTGCACGGCGCTGGCCGACCGGGTCGCGGCCGTCGCGGTGAAGGCGTCGCCCGCGGTGCCGCGTGAGGTCGTGCCGCGCGGCTGGGAGCTGGAGTTCGTCGCGGACGGGCGGGAGCTGAAGGAGGCGACGCTCTGGTCGCCGGCGTTCGCCGCCACATCCGCGCGCGCGACACTGCTGCCCGGCGGCGACGTGCTGCTGCCCGTGCCGGGCGAGCCGGTGCAGGTGCGCGAGCCGGGAGCCTACCTGCTCGACCCGAACCCCGCGGTCACCCGCGCGGGACTGGTCGCCGACCTGGCCCGGCTGCTCGGCGCGTGGCAGGTCGACCCGTCGATCGCGTTCCTGTCCACGGACGCGCCCGTGCGGACGCCGTTCGCGCGCACGCTGCGCGTGCTCGACTCCACGCCCTGGCGGCAGAAGGAGCTGCGGACGCGGCTGCGCGCCCTGGACGTCGGGTCGGTGGACGTGCGCCGGCGCGGCCTCGCCGGCGACGTCGAAGCCGTCCGGCGCGGGCTGCGGCTCACCGGGTCGCGGCGCGCGACGCTGGTGATGACCCGCGTGGCCGACCGGCCGTGGGCGCTGGTCTGCGTCGACGCCTGACGCGTCAGGGACCGAGCCGCTCGACGTCGGTCTCGGGGCCGCGGCGCGGGTTCAGCTCCACCAGATACATGGCCGCGAGCACCATCGCCCCGCCGACCGCCGTCGCCCAGCCGAGCGGCTCGCCGTAGAGCACGGCCGCCACCGCGGCGAACACCGGCTCCATGGTGAGGACGACGGCCGTGCGCGTCGACGAGACGTGTCGCTGTGCCCACGTCTGGACGAGGTAGCCGACGGCGGTCGCGAGGACGGAGGTCACGGCGAGCGCGAGCCAGACGGCGCCGCCGGAGGGAACGGCCAGGACGCGGTGCGCGGGCGCCGACAGCCCGAGACCGGCCGCGAGCGCCAGGCACACGACGCCGACCGTGGCGATCTGCACGACGGCGAGCGCGTAGGGGTCGTCGCGCGGCGACCAGACCGACAGCCCGACCACGTGCATGCCGAAGCAGGCCGCGCAGACGAGGGTGATCGCCTCGCCGGTACCGAAGGACACGCCGCGCAGCGAGGTCAGCGCGAGGCCGGCCGCGGCGAGCAGCACCGCCAACCAGGCGACCGTGCCGATGCGGCGCCGCAGCAGCAACCCGCCGAAGACCGGTGTGAAGACCACGGCCATGCCGGTGAGGAACCCGGACACGCTCGCCGGCGTGCCGATCGACAGGCCGAACGTCTGCGCGACGTAGCCGCCGCCGAGCAACGCGCCGAGCCCGAGGCCGTGCGCGACGCCGCGGCGGTCCAGGCGGCGCAGTGAGCCCGGCCGTGCGACGACCATGACGAGTGCGGCGACCAGGAACCGCCAGGCGAGGAAGTCCATCACGGGGATGTGCGCGACCGCGTCCTTGACGATCACGAACGTCCAGCCCCAGACGAGGGTGACGCCGAGCAGCGCGAGGACGGAGAGCGTCGCCGCTCGTGCGTGAGGGGCGCGGGCGGATGAGGCTGTCATCCGCGCAGGCGTCTCAGCAGTTCGACGTCGGCGGCGTGGCTGTCGCGGCCGCCGGGGGTCTCGACCACGAACGGGACGCCGCGGGTGGCCGGGCTGGCGAGCAGCTCGGCGAACGCCGCCTCGCCGATCGTGCCCTTGCCGACGTTCTCGTGCCGGTCCCGCAACGAGCCCACCGGGTCCTTGGCGTCGTTCGCGTGCACCAGGCGCAACCGCCCCTTGTCCGCGGCCCGGACGAGAGCGCGCAGCATTCTGCGCGCTCCGCCCTCGGTCCCGACGTCGTGCCCGGCCGCGAACGCGTGGCACACGTCGAGGCAGACGCCGGCGCGGGGGTGGTCGTCGAGCGCGGCGAGATACTCGGCCAGGTCCTCGACCCGGGCACACAGGGGCTGCCCGCCGCCCGCGGTCGGCTCGAGCAGCAGGTCGGGATCGTCGTCGGAGAGCTCGTCGAGCAGCGGCCGCAGCTCGGCGCGCACCTGGGCGAGCGCCGCCGAGCGGTTCGCCGCCGTGATCGC
>DASUWX010000081.1:0-3479 GCA_036378185.1 Streptosporangiales bacterium
TGGCGCTCTTTGCGCCGTCGGCCGTTTACGGCACGCCGGACGATTTGCAGCGGCTCGTGGACGAAGCGCACGGCCACGGTCTCGCCGTGCTGCTCGATGTCGTCTACAACCACTTCGGTCCCGACGGCGCCTACGTCATCGGCTTCGGTCCGTACCTCACCGACACGCACACGACGCCCTGGGGCCCGACGGTGAACTTCGACGCCGCCGACTCCGACGAGGTGCGCCGCTACGTCGTCGACAACGCGCTGATGTGGCTACGCGACTTCCACCTGGACGGGCTGCGGCTCGACGCCGTACACGCGATCGCCGACCGCTCGGCGACGCACCTGCTCGAGGAGCTCGGCGACGAGGTGGACGTGTTCGCGGCGCAGACCGGGCGGTCGGTGTTCGTGATCGCCGAGTCCGACCTCGGCGACCCGCGCGTCGTGTGGAGCAGGGAACGCGGCGGTTACGGGCTGACCGCGCAGTGGAACGACGACTTCCACCACGCCCTGCACGTGACGTTGACCGGCGAGCAGGACGGCTACTACGCCGACTTCGGCGGGCTGCCCGATCTCGCCACCGCACTGCGGCAGGGCTACGTCTACACCGGCCAGTACTCGCGGGTGCGGCGGCGCAGGCACGGCCGGATGCCTGCCGGCGTGCCGCGGTCGCGGCTGCTGGCGTACCTGCAGGACCACGACCAGATCGGCAACCGCGCGCAGGGCGAACGCAGCTCCGCGCTCGCCTCGACGCCGCTGCTGCAGGTCGCGGCCGCGTTGGTGCTCACCTCCGGGTTCACGCCGATGCTGTTCATGGGCGAGGAGTGGGGTGCGAGCACGCCGTGGCAGTACTTCACCGACCACAACGAGGCACTCGGCGAGATGGTGAGGCGGGGCCGGCGCGAGGAGTTCGCGTCGTTCGGCTGGCGTCCCGAGGACGTGCCCGACCCGCAGGACCCGAAGACGTTCGAACGGTCCGTGCTCCACTGGGCCGAGCTCGACGCGGAGCCGCACCGCACCCTGCTGGCGTGGCATCGAAACCTCATCGCGCTGCGCCGGCGGCATCCGGCGCTGCGCGGCAGCCACCTGGACCGACCGGACGTGCACTACGACGAGGCCGAGCGCTGGCTCGTCGTGCGCCGGGACGGCATCGCCGTGGCGGCGAACCTGTCCGGCGAGCGGCGCACCGTGCCGATCGGCGGCAACCCGATGCTGGTGCTGCTGGCGTCCACCCAGGGCTGGGTGTTCCGGCCCGGCGTCGTCGAGCTGCCCGCGGAGTCGGTCGCGATCGTCGGCATCAGGTAGCCGCGGCATGCGCGCACTGCTGCCGGTGGCGTCCGCCGAGGCCGGCGTCGACCTCGCCGCGGCGTACGCGTACCCGCGGGGACCGTGGGTGCGGGCGAACATGATCGCGAGCGCCGACGGCGCGGCCGTGCTCGACGGCGGCACCCGTGCGCTGAGCAACCCGGCCGACCGGGACCTGATCGGCACGCTGCGCGCACTCGCGGACGTCGTGCTCGTCGGCGCGGGCACGGCCCGGGCGGAGGGGTACGGGCCGCTGCGGCCGAAGCCGGCGCGGCGGGAGGCCCGCGTCGCGGCGGGCCTGCCACCGTGCCCGCGCCTCGCCGTGGTGTCCGCCTCCCTCGGTCTCGACCCGCGCGCGCCGATGTTCACCGAGGCCGAGGCGCCGACCCTCGTGGTGACCTGCGAGACGGCTCCGGCGGCGCGGCTGCGTACCCTGCGCGAGGTGGCGGAGGTGATCGTGGCGGGTGGCTCGCGGGTGGACGCCGCCGCGGCGGTGGACGCGCTCTGCTCCCGGGGGTTGACGCACGTGCTCTGCGAGGGCGGCCCGCGCCTGCTCGCCGGCCTCGCCGCCGCCGGCCGCCTCGACGAGCTGTGCCTCACCGTCGCGCCCCTCGTCGTGGCCGGTGACGCACCCCGCGTCCTCGCGGGCCCGGCGGCACCGGACCCGGCGCCGATGCACCTGGCGCACGTGCTCGAGGACCACGGGTACCTGTACCTGCGCTATACCGTTTCGTGACGGGCACGTGGTGCCGAAGGTCCCTGTTCGGACCTGCCCGGCAGGCGGACAGTGGCGGCATCGCCGTCGTCCACCGGGGGCCGCAATGTTCCGTCCACGCTCTCTTCTCGGCCTGGTGCCGCTGGCCGTCTGCTGCCTCCTGCTGGCCACGCCGGGCGCCGCCTCGGCCGAGCCGACCACGGCCGTCTCGTACCCGGCGGGCGCGAACACGACCTTCTACCACGGCGAGGCGTTCGACACCTGCGATGCGCCGCCGTTGTCGGCGATGCAGGCGTGGAGCGCGTCCCCGTACCGCGGCATCGGCATCTACATCGGCGGCGCGAACCGCACCTGCGCGCAGGCCAACCTCACCCCGAGCTGGGTGCTGTCGGTGACGCACCTCGGTTGGCGGTTCCTGCCGATCTACATGGGCCGGCAGGCGCCGTGCACGCTGCGGCCCAACTCGGTGAAGATCACGCCGTCGGCGGCGGCGTCGGAGGGTACGGCGGCAGCGCAGGACGCGATCACCAGGGCGAAGGCGCTCGGCCTGATCAGCGGTGGCGGGATCTACGCGGACATGGAGAACTACGACGCCTCGGACACCGCCTGCCGCACCGCCGTGCTGCGGTTCCTCTCCGCCTGGACGAAGGAGCTGCACCGGCAGGGCTGGGCGTCCGGCGTCTACGCGAACCTGTCCTCGGGGGCGCAGCACCTGTCCGGCGTGTACACGTCCACCACCTACGCGCGACCGGACGCGCTGTGGCTCGCGCGCTGGGACCTCAGCCCCTCGCTCACCGGCTGGTCCGGCATCGCCGACGGCAAGTGGGCGAACCGCCAGCGCGGCAAGCAGTACCGGGGCGACCACACGGAGACGTACGGCGGCGTGACGCTGAACATCGACAACGACTACTTCAACGGTCCCGCGGCTCTGCCGGGCATCTACTACCAGGTGGAGGGCGCGGCGTCGGTCACCGCCCGTACCGGCCCGTCGACGTCCGCGTCGGCCGCCGGGACCGTCACCCGCGGCCAGACGCTGCGCCTGTCCTGCCAGGCGGCGGGCACGAAGGTGTCGACCACGAGCGTCTGGGACAAGCTGACGAACGGCTGGTACGTCAGCGACTACTACGTCGACACGCCGTCGGACACCGGCTACAGCAACCCGCTGCCCAAGTGCCGCTACCCGTACCAGACGACCGTGGACGGCCTCACCGAGCGCACCGGCCCCGGCACGTCCTACTCCGCCGTCCGCACCCTGCCGAACGGCTCGCTCGCCTGGATCATGTGCCAGCGCGCCGGCACCAAGGTCGGCACGACCTCGGTGTGGGACCGCCTCGACGACGGCCGCTACGTGACCGACTACTACGTCGCGACGACGAGCAACACGACCTACACCAGACCCGCCCCGAGGTGCTGACCCGCGTCCCGCACACCGCTCTCTGACGTGGGTACGTCGCCGGCGCCATAGCACCAGTAAC
>DASUWX010000082.1:0-6936 GCA_036378185.1 Streptosporangiales bacterium
GCAGGCGCGCGATGGGGCCGGTGCGGTCGGTGACGCGGTCGAGGGTGTCGTCGTGGAACGCCACGACGACGCCGTCCGCGGTCGCGTGCACGTCGGTCTCGAGGTAGCGGTAGCCGAGGCGCACCGCGTGCTCGAACGCCGACATCGAGTTCTCCAGGCCTTCGAACGCGCCGCCGCGGTGGGCGAACGCGAGCACGCCGTCGTGCTCCAGGAACGCGAACCTGCTCACGCCGTGATACTCCCAGACACCGCGGGCGCCTCGGCGATCAGCGCCGTCCCCACGCGGCCGAAACCGAGGCTCGCGTACATGCGGGCGACGTCCTCGTCCCCGGCCGAGAGGAAGACGGTGCGCGCGCCGGCGGCCACGGCGGCACGCACGACCGCCGCCGTCACCGCGGCACCCAGACCGCGGCGCCGGTAGGCGGGCAGCGTCGCCACGCCGACGACCTCGGCGACGTCGAGCGCGGCCTGCGTGCTCGCCACCGCCACGATCTCGCCGTCCACCCGGGCGGCCACGACGTGCGCGATGCCGTCGGCGAGCCGTTCCCGGCGGCGTGCCACGGCCTCCGGTGCGACCTCGTCGGCCGCCTCCTGCCGCTCCGCCACGCCGGCGGACCCGCTCGCCGTGCCGCCGTGCCGGAACGCGACGTTCGCCACGGCGTCGGCGGCCACGATCAGCTCGTCCGGGCTGTCCGCGTCCAGGCCTACGATCTCCGTCCCGGCCGGCACCGGCCCAGCACGCACCTCGCCGTCCAGCACCTGCAGCGGGTGGGCGTGCACGTGCAGCCCGCTGGCCCGCGCCGCGGGTGCCAGCGAGGGCGTCACCTCGTCCTGCCACTCGAACGCCTCGGGCACGCCGAGCTCACGCTGCCGGCGCCGGACCGCGTCGACCGCGGCCACGTCCACGCACTGCGCACCCAGCGTCGGCCGCGCGTAGAACGGGTAACCACCCGCGTGCCGTTGCACGAACAGGGTGAGCGGGCCGATCTGCTCCGCGTCCGCGCCGCCGCGACGCGGCACCGCGTCGTAGAAGCGTTCCAGGGTCGCGGCGAGGTCGGCGTCCCGGGGCGAGGTCATCGCGTGAGCGTACGGGGACGCCCACACGATGACCAGGCAATTCGACCCGGCGTGTCCGGCCGGGCCGCGCCGCCTACGCCTGCGGGCTGGTGGCCACGAAGAACTGCACGCTGCCGTCCTGTTCGACGGCGGCGTCGAGGGTGCGGTCGTTCAGCATCGAGGCCGCACTCTCCTCCAGGTACACGCGTGCGCCCTGGTCCTCGACGACCTGGTCGCCGTCGGCGGCCGTCGGCGCGAGCGCGAGGGAGAGCTGCTCCTGGTCGGGCGCGACGGCGATCCGGACGCCGGTCGTCTCGGGTGTCTGCGTCGTGGCCGCGAGATCGCGGATGACGGACACGGCGTTGTCGGTCAATGCCAGCATGATGTTGGAATCCCCTGTGTCTGCGTCGGTCGGATAACCGCGCGGTGCAA
Organism: Streptosporangiales bacterium; assembly: GCA_036378185.1. GTDB lineage: Bacteria > Actinomycetota > Actinomycetes > Streptosporangiales > WHST01 > WHST01. Next base: position 1,489 of record DASUWX010000082.1, read on the forward strand.
AGACCCGGCAGCCCTGTCGCGGCGTGCCGGTTGCCCAGACACTCACGCGGCCGGCGAGCCGTCGTTCGCACCTCTCCTCGGGCTCGACTCGGCCGTGTCATCCACCGTTTCTCGGATCGCGCCGTTAGTCAACCGACCCCGCCGGTGTCCACTCCGCCACACCCGGAATCCCCGCCGGGGTCCACTCCGCCACACCCGGAATCCCCGCCGGGATAGGTTCGAGCCATGGCTGACATGACGTACCGGCGGCTGGGCGACTCGGGCCTCACCGTCTCGACCGTCGGACTCGGGTGCAACGCCTTCGGCTCTCGGGTGGACGCCGACGGCGTCCGCGAGGTGGTCGACGCGGCGTACGACGCGGGCATCACGTTCTTCGACACCGCGGACATCTACGGCACCGGGGCGAGCGAGGAGCTGCTCGGCGCCGCGCTGGCGGGCCGGCGCGACGAGATCGTCCTCGCGACGAAGTTCGGCAAGGACATGCAGGGCGCGAACGGCCGCGACTTCGGCGCGCGCGGCTCCCGCAGGTACATCCGCACCGCGGTGGAGGCGAGCCTGCGCAGGCTGGGCACCGACCACATCGACCTGTACCAGATGCACGAGCCCGACCCGGCGACGCCGATGGACGAGACGCTGGAGGCGCTCACCGAGCTGGTCCGCGAGGGCAAGGTGCGCTACGTCGGCTCGTCGCAGTTCGCCGCGTGGCAGGTGGCGGACGCCGACTGGACCGCGCGGGTCGGCGGTACGGCCCGGATGATCAGCACCCAGGACAACTACAACCTGCTGGAGCGCGACGTCGAACGCGAGCTGGTGCCGGCGTGCGAGCAGTTCGGGGTCGGGCTGATCCCGTACTTCCCGCTCGCCAAGGGCCTGCTCACCGGCAAGTACCGGCGCGGCGAGCCGGCGCCCGAGGGCACCAACCTCGCCCGGCGCGCCGGCGTCCTGGAGAGCGCCGACTTCGACCGCATCGAGGCGCTGCAGCGCTACGCCGACGCCCGCGGCCTGCCGATGGTCTCGGTCGCCATCGGCGGGCTCGCCGCGCAACCGGCGGTGGCCACCGTCATCGCGGGCGCGACCAGGGCGGCCCAGGTGGTGGCGAACGCCGCTGCGGCGCAGTGGGAGCCGACCGCCGAGGACCTCGCCGAGCTGGACGAGATCATGCCGGGGCCGGCGGCGCTGCCCGGCCGCTGACGGTGTGGCCCGTGAGGGGCAGCTCACGCCGCCGTGACGGTGTGAGCGGCACCTGCACGGGTAGGCGACCACGTGGCAGGGGCACCCGCGCCGGCGCGCGGGTGCCCCTCACGGGTTCAGTCCCACAGCTGGGCCCGTCGCGCGCCCACCCGCGCGCGGATCCGGCCCACCGCTTCGTCGGCGGGCTGCGGCTCGAGCTGCCGCCCACCCCGCAGCCGCAGTGCCACGCGGTCGTCGACGGCCTCCTTGGCACCGATGACCGCCTGGTACGGCACCAGCCGCGCCGCCCGGATCCGGGCGCCGAGGCTGCCCTCGTCCGGCCACGCGACCTCCGCGCGCAGCCCGGCCTCGGCACAGCGGCGGGCGAACCGTTCGGCGTCCGGCGCCTCGGCGGCGGCGATCGGCAGCACGGCCACCTGCACGGGTGACAGCCACGCGGGCAGCGCGCCGCCGTGCCGGTCCACGAGCAGGCCGACCGCGCGTTCCATGCTGCCGACGATGCTGTGGTGCACCATGACCGGACGGTGCTTGGCGCCGTCCGCACCCACGTAGTGCAGGTCGAACCGCTCAGGCTGGTAGAAGTCCACCTGGACGGTGGACAGGCTGAACTCACGGCCGGCACCGTCGGCGACCTGGACGTCGATCTTGGGTCCGTAGAACGCCGCCTCGCCCTCGTCGGCGTCGTACGGCAGCCCGGCGGCGTCCAGCACCTCGCCGAGCAGCGCGGTGGCGCGTCGCCACATCCGTGCGTCCTCGACGTACTTGCCGCCCGCGCCGCCGAGGGAGAGCCGGTACCGCACCGGTGCGATGCCGAACGCCTCGTACGCGCCACGGATCATCGCCAGCGCGGCCCGCGCCTCGTCCGCGGCCTGGTCCAGGGTGCAGAAGATGTGCGAGTCGTTCAGCTGCATCCCGCGGACCCTGGTGAGCCCGCCGAGCACGCCGGACAGCTCGGCGCGGTACTGGCCGCCGAGCTCGGCGATCCGCAGCGGCAGCTCGCGGTAGCTGTGCGCGCGGGACCGGTAGACGACGGCGTGGTGCGGGCACAGGCTCGGGCGCAGCACGAACTGCTCGCCGCCGACGTCCATCGGCGGGAACATGTCGTCGCGGTAGTGCGCCCAGTGTCCGGAGATCTCGTACAGCTCGCGCTTGCCGAGCACGGGGGAGTAGACGTGCCGGTAGCCCGCCTTCCGTTCCACCGCGCGGATGTACGCCTCGAGCTCGCCGCGGACGACGGCGCCGGCCGGCAGCCAGTACGGCAGCCCCGCGCCGATCAGCGGGTCGGTGTCGAACAGCTCGAGCTCACGGCCGAGCCTGTGATGGTCTGGCATCGCGGTCTCCTCGGGACGTGGGACGAGTGACCGCGCGGCGAAGCCCGGGGCACTCGCCCCGGGCTTCGGTACAGGACATGGGTCAGCGCGCCGGGACGGACTCCGGCGTCGTCGTGGACACGGCGCGCTTCATGCCGCGAACGGTAACAGCGTCTCGGCTGCCGTCCATGTCGTTTTCCGGCCTAGCCTTCGCCCGACGGCGCCAGGACGGCCTTGAGGTCGAGGATCGGCGTCCCGTCGACGACCTCGAGCGCGGCCACCCGGAGGCGCGCGGGAGGGACGAGCCCGGTGACGCGGACCCGGTGCAAACCGATCGGGTTCGGCCGGTCGGGGGAGCGGGTCGCGAACACCCCGGTGAGCGGGATGCTCACGTCGCTCATCGGGTGGACCTGGCGCACGTCGCGGCGAGCGCGGTGCAGCCAGGTCAGCAGGATGAGCTCCTGTCCTGATTCGACGCGCAGCAACGCGTCCGCGTACCCGGGGTCGAGGTCCAGGACCGCGTCGGGTGCGCCCTGATAGGCCTGGTTCGGCGCGTCCTCGACGGATCGAAGGCTCGACCGGACGTATCCGATGGGCCGCAGCTCGTAGCTCTCGGGCATGGTCCCGCCTTCGCTGTGGGCCGGAAAACGCGTCGCACGCGCCGACGCCGACAGGCTAGCCTCGCGCGGTGCAGGTGATCCCGGTCGACGCGCACGACGACGCGACGTTCGCGCGTTGGTACGCGGTGCACGCCGCGGGTGCGTCGGCGGGGCGCGTCGACCCGCCGATCTGGACCCGGGCCGAGTCGCAGGTGCGCTACCGCGAGTCGGGCCCGGACGCGGCGCAGCTGCGCGAGGCGTACGCGGCGGTCGACGGCGCCGGCACCGTCCTCGGTGCGGGCCATCTCGAGGCGCCGCTGCGGGACAACCCGCGCTACGCACTCCTCGGCGTCGACGTCCCGCCCGGGCACCGCGGGCGGGGGGTCGGTGCTGCGGTCTACGCACGGCTTGCCGAGCGGGCCGTCGAGCTGGGGCGCACCGTCCTCGGCGCCGAGCTGCACCAGCCGTTCGACGCGCCGGAGGTGCCCGGTGTCCGGTTCGCGAAGCGGCTCGGGTTCACGCGCAGGAACGTCGAGATGCGCCGCGTGCTGTCGCTGCCGGTTCCGCGCGCGCGGCTGGACGAGCTCGCCGCGCATGCTGCGGAGCGCACCGGCGGCTACACCCTGCGGCAGTGGCGCGGCCCGTGTCCGGACGAGCTGGCCGAGCCGTACGCGTACCTGAAGTCGCTCTTGATGACCGACGCGCCGATGGGCGACCTGCAGTACGAGCCGGAGGTGTGGGACGTCGCGCGGCTGCGCGCCCACGAACGACAGGCGGCGGACCAGGGCCGGACGGTGCTGACGGCGGTCGCGATCGCGCCCGGCGGGCGGCTCGCGGGCCATACGCAGATCGGCGTGCCCGGACACGAGCCGGGCGTCGCCTACCAGTGGGACACGCTCGTGCTCACCGGGCACCGCGGCCACCGGCTCGGCCTCGCGCTGAAGGTCGCCAACCTGCGCACGCTGCTCGACGAGTTCCCCGACCGGCACCGGCTCACGACCTACAACGCCGTGCAGAACGGGCCGATGGTCGCGGTCAACGACGCGCTGGGCTTCCGCCCGGTCGAATACCTGGAGGAGTGGCAGCGCTCCTGACCGCCGCCCGGCCGGCGGCACGGCGGCCACACGCGGGGGCGACCGGTCACCCCTGGCGGGCGGCGGGTCCGGCGTCGAGGATCGCGGCGAGCAGGCCGGGGAATCGCTTCTCGAGGTCGTCGGTGCGCAGCCGACTGGGGCGGGTCCTGCCGACGACGCGGGTGGTGACGACGCCGGCCTCGCGCAGCGCGTGCAGGTGGTGGGACACCGTCGAGGCGTTCACGGGCACGTCGAGAGCGGAACAGGTGGACTCGCCGACGCGGTCGAGCTCCCGCACGATGGTCAACCGGACCGGGTCGGACAGGGCGGCGAGGACGGTGCTGACGTCGACCGACGCCAGGTCGGGCTGGGGAAGCATCCCCATCTGGTCTGTCACGCGCCACAGTCTACGACGCCCATGAGATATTACGATGTTGATCGTACAATTCGACCATGATGAGACAATCCTGGGTCAGGCCGGTCGGGCTGCTGGCCGTCGGAACGTTCGTCGTCGGAACCGACGCGCACTCGGTCGCGGGCCTGCTGCCGGAGATGGCGTCGTCGCTGGGGACGAGCGTCGGGGTGGCCGGACAGTCGGTGACGGTGTTCGCGGTCGCCTACGCCGTGCTCGCCCCGGTCCTCGCGGTCGTCACGGCGCGCCGGGGCCCACGGACCACGTTGGCGGCCGCGCTGCTCGTCTTCGCGGCCGGCAACACGCTCACCGCCGCGGCCGGGAACCTGCCGGTACTGCTCGCGGGACGGGTCGTCGCCGCAGCGGGGGCGGCGATGTTCACCCCGACCGCGGGTGCGGTGGCGGTGCGCCTCGCCGGCCCGGAACGCCGCGGGACGGCCTTGGCTCTGGTCACCGCCGGTGTCTCCAGTGCGCTCGTGCTCGGCGCGCCGGCCGGAGCCGCCGTCGCCGCCGCGCAGAGCTGGCGCACCACACTGCTCGTGATCGCCGGAGCGGGCCTGCTGATCGTGCCGGGCCTCGCGAGGACGCCCGCGGTCCCTCCCGCGCCCGTGCGACGTATCGCCGACCAGCTGGGCACACTGCGGTCGCCCCGAGTCCGTACGACGCTGGGTGTCTCGCTCGTGGCCTTCGCCGGCGTCTTCGTCCCGTACACCTACCTGAGCCAGTCCTACGCGCCACTGATCGCGGCGGTGCCCGGTGGCATCGGCACCGTCCTGCTGCTGTTCGGCGTCACCTCGGTGCCGGGTGCCCTGACCTCCGGCCCGCTCGCCGACCGGGTGGCCGCCCGGTGGCTGGTCGTCGGC
>DASUWX010000083.1:0-15451 GCA_036378185.1 Streptosporangiales bacterium
GCTCCCCCGACGGAGCGGGTCCCGCCACACCCCCGTGCCGACCACGTCCGGCGTCCCGACCGGACGTGGCTTCCGGCGGCCGCTCGTCGCCCCACTTCCTTCGCTTCCAACGGGGCCCCACCCGCTCGAAGCGGACGAGCGGCCGCCGGCGTCATTCCTCCGCCATCGCCGCGACCACCGAGCCGCGGGCGGCCCGCCTGGCCGGCAGCACGGACGCCACCAGCCCGGCGATCGCGGCGAGCACGACGAAGACGACGAGCCGCACCCCGGGCACCGCGATCTGGGCGCTGTCGGCGCCGACGACCGACCTGATCGCGACGATCCCGAAACCGACACCACAGCCGACACCGAGCACGCCGGCGACGACCGCCATCAACACGGCCTCGCCGGAGAACATGGCACGCAGCTGGCCGCGGGTCAGGCCGAGCGCCCGTAGCACCCCGGACTCGCGGGTGCGCTCGAGCACGCTCAACGCCAGCGTGTTCGCTATGCCGAAGACCGCGATGAGGACGGCGACACCGAGCAGGCCGGCGACGACGAGCAACATCGAATCGATGGCGGTCGCGATCGCGGACTTGTACTGTAGCGTCCCCGCCACCTCGAGCTCCGGATGACCCGCCGTGATCCGGTCGACGTCGGTCTGCGCGCGGTCGTCCGAGACGCCCTTGCGCACCTTCACGAACACGTTGCCGACGGGGGCGTCGGGCACCGCGGACAGCAGGTCCTGCTCGGTCGCGACGACGTTGTCGGTGGACGCCGTCGCCGCGACCGTGGCGGCCAGCACGTGCCCGCCGCGGAACCGGATGCTCACCCGGTCGCCCACCGCGAGTTTCGCGTTGTGCGCCACCACCTTCGGAATCACGACCCTGCCCGGCGACGCCTTGCCGTAGTCGAGGCCGGCGCCGAACGTCTGCCGCACCTTCGCGGCGTCGACACCCTGCACGTCGACCGTGCCGGCGTGGGCCATTGTGCCGTCGGCGCTGCGCACGGGCAGCGTGGACGAGAAGTCCTTCTCCTGCTCGAGCGCCGTGACGACGCCGGACGGCACCGCGCCCTGCCGCGCGTTCACCGCGATGTCGAACGGGAACTCCTTGTCCAGTCCCGCGGTCGCCGTCCGCCCCAGCGAGGCGGAGGTGACCGTCATGATGCTGATCAGCGTCACGCCGACGAGCAGCGCGGCGCTGGTGGAGGCCGCCCGGCCGGGATTGCGGACCGCGTTGGCGCGCGCCAGCTTCCCCGGGGTGCGGAACGGCAGCGCGAGCAGCAGGCCGACGACGCGGATGAGCAACGGTACGAGCACGGGCGTGAGCAGCAGGATGCCGAGGAACGCGACGGCTCCGCCGACGAGCGAGAACAGGAACAGCTCCTGGCTCCCCTTGTCCGCGAACGTGCCCGGCCACATCGCGGCACAGCCGCCCGCGACGAGCAGCACGGCGAGGATCGTGCGCACCCGGCCGGCACGCCTCGCCCGCCTCGGCTCGGGCTGGTTGCGCAGCGCCGCGATCGGCGGGATGCGGGTGGCGCCGAGCGCCGGGAACGCCGCGGCCACCACGGTCACGACTAGACCGAGGACGAACGGCAGCACGAGCCCGACGGCCGACGGCGAGACGGTCACGTCGCCGATCGACGCGCCGACGGCGTTCAGCACGGCCTGTGCGCCCGCGGCCAGGCCGATGCCGGCGAGCACGCCGAGCGCCGAGCCGACGACGCCGAGCACGGTCGACTCGAGCACCACGGACCGGTAGACCTGGCCGCGCGTCGCACCGACGCAGCGCAGCAACGCCATCTCGCGGGTGCGTTGCGCGATGAGGATGGTGAACGTGTTGGCGATGACGATCGCGGCGACGAACATCGCGATGGCGGCGAACGCGAGCAGCCCGATCCTTATCTGGGCGAGCTCCGAGGCGATCTGCTTGATCTGCTGGTCGGCGTACGCCGTCGCGGTGTAGGCGCGCGTTCCCGACGGCAGCACACCCTCGACCGCGCGCTCGACGGTGTTCCGGTCCGCGCCGGCGTCGAGCTGCACGTCGATCCGGCTGTAGCCGCTGCTGCCGGTGAGCAGTTTCGCCTGGGACGGGACGACGCCGATGTACGGCACGTTCGCGTACTGCGGCGAGTTCTCCGTGTCGACCGTGCCCACGAGCGTGTACGAGCGCACGTGGTTGCCGGCGTCCACGACGTGGACGGTGTCGCCGATCGCGTACCCGTTGTGCTTGGCCGCTGCGGCGTCGAGGACGAGCTCGTCGTCGCTGCCCGGCATGCGTCCGTGCGCGATCTTCTGCCACCGCAACGACTTCTCGCCCGCGACGGAGTCGACGAGCGCGTTGCCGGAGCCGGCCGCGGGCCGGCCCTGTGCGTTCAGCAGCGTGCCGTGGCCCTTGTACCGGCCCTCGGCGACCCGCACGCCGGAGACGCCGCGCACCAACGCCTGCGTGGCGACCGGCACGGTGCTGCCGTCGCCGTCGGCCTGCACGACGAGGTCGACGCGCTGGGCGTCGGCCGCGAACGAGGCGTAGTAGCCCTGGCGGATGGTGTCGGTGAGGACGAAGCTGCCCGCCGCGAAACCGACGCCGAGGATGATGGCGAGCGACGAGAACAGCAGCCTGGCCTTGTGCGCCCGCAGGCCGGCGAGCGTGGTCTTCAGCACCTCAAGCTCCCAGCGCGCGCAGCGCGTCGAGGACGCTGTCGGAGGTGGGCCGTTCGATCTCGCCCGCGACCTGGCCGTCGGCGAGCAGCAGCACGCGGTCGGCGTACGCCGCCGCGTTCGGGTCGTGGGTGACCATCACGATGGTCTGGTTCATCTCCCGGACCGAACGGCGGAGGAAGCCCAGCACCTCCGCACCGGAGCGCGAGTCGAGGTTGCCCGTCGGCTCGTCGGCGAACACCACGTCGGGCCGGCCCAGCAGGGCGCGGGCGCAGGCGACCCGCTGCTGCTGGCCGCCGGAAAGCTGCGCGGGCTTGTGCCCGAGCCGGTCGGCGAGCCCGAGCACGCCGACGATCTGCCGCAGCCACTCCTTGTCGGGCCTGCGGCCGGCGAGCTCGGCGGGGAGCACGATGTTCTGCTGCGCGGTGAGCATCGGCAGCAGGTTGAACGACTGGAAGACGAAGCCGATCCGGTCGCGGCGCAGCAGGGTCAGCCGCTTGTCCTTGAGCCTGGTGATGTCGGTGTCGCCGATGCGGACGGTGCCCGAACTCGGCCGGTCGAGGCCGGCGAGGCAGTGCATCAGCGTCGACTTGCCCGAGCCGGACGGGCCCATGATGGCGGTGAACGTGCCCGCGGCGACGTCCACGTCGACGCCGTCGAGCGCGCGGACGGCCGCCTCGCCTGACCCGTAGACCTTCACCAGCTTCCTTGCGCTCGCCGCGACGGCCGTGCCCGCGGCGGGCGGCCGGGGCGGCGCGAGCGGTGTGGGCAGCGCCTGCTCGCGCAGTGGCTCGGCCCGGCGATGCGCGCCGCCCGCGGTCCCGTAGCGGGCCGCCGCCTCCCTCGCCGCGGCGAACGGGTCGGCCGGCTCGCCGGCGCTGACGGCGGGCTGCTCACCTGAGGTGGAGACGGACACCAGGTTCCCTCCGGTCGAAGATCGTTTCCGGGTACGACCATAGGGAAGATCGACGCCGCCGCCATCGAACGTCGGTCGGTTTCGCGTCCCCCTTCGGTATGGGCGGCCGGCGGTACGGGTACGCCTCAGGTCTGACAACGGCTGGGGACCCCCACTGCGGCCAGGACGACAAGTGGGGTCCCCACACGTCGCCGGGACCACGATGGGGGTCCCCAGCGGCGTGAGGGAGGGGTCAGGCGCCCGGGGTGACCAGACCGGTCTCGTAGGCCAGGACGACCGCCTGGACGCGGTCACGCAGGCCGAGCTTGGTGAGGATCCGGCCGACGTGGGTCTTCACGGTCGCCTCAGAGACGTAGAGCCGGCCGGCGATCTCGGCGTTGGACAGGCCGTTCGCGATCTGCACCAGCACCTCGCGCTCCCGCTCGGTCAACAGGTCGACGGCGGGCGGCGGGGCGGCGTTCTCGTCCGGGAGGTGGGTGACGAACCGGTCCAGCAGCCGCCGCGTGGTGCTCGGCGCGACGACGGCGTCGCCGGAGTGCACGGCGCGGATCGCCGACAGCAGGTCGGCGGGCAGCGCGTCCTTGAGGAAGAACCCCGACGCCCCCGCCTTCAGCCCCGCGTACGCGTGCTCGTCGAGGTCGAACGTGGTGAGGATCAGCACGCGCGGCCGGCCGGAATCCGCCGCGGTGATGCGGCGGGTGGCCTCGACGCCGTCCATCCGCGGCATCCGCACGTCCATGAGGACGACGTCGACGTCGACGGTGCCGAGCCGTTCGATCGCCGCGGCGCCGTCGGCCGCCTCGGCTACCACGTCGATGTCCGGCTGCGCGTCGATGACCATGCGGAATCCCGCACGCACCAGCTCCTGGTCGTCGACGAGCATCACCCGGATCGGCTGGTCGCTCACCTGTTCCCTTCCCATGGGATGTCCGCCGTCACCGTGAACCCGCCACCGACGCGGGGGCCCGCCTGCAAGGTACCGCCGTACACGCCCAGCCGCTCGTACATGCCGCGCAGGCCGTGTCCCGCCCCGTCGGCATGGTCGGCGGCCGCGCCCCGGCCGTCGTCGGTGACGCACAGCCGCAACGCCTCCGGGCCGCAGTGCACCACGACCTCCGCCGACGCCGCGGGCCCGGCGTGCTTGAGCACGTTGGTGAGCGCCTCCTGCACGACGCGGTACGCCGCCAGCCCGCGCCCCGCGCTGACGTCGGGCAACCGGTCGGGCACGGTGAGGGCGACCGGCAGGCCGGCCGAGCGCACCCGGGCGACGAGGTCGGGCAGGTCGGCGAGGCCGGGCTGCGGTGCGCGACCGCCGTCCGCCTCGTCGGAGCGCAGCACGCCGAGGAGCCGGCGCATCTCGGCGAGCGCCTGCCGGCCGGTGGTCGCGACGGTCCGGAGTGCGGCCAGGGAACGGTCCCTGTCGGTGTCGAGGAGGTAGGCCGCGCCCTCCGCCTGCACGACCATGACGCTGACGTTGTGCGCGACGACGTCGTGCATCTCGCGTGCGATCCGCGCCCGTTCGGCGGCCACGGCCAGCTGGGCGTCCTGCTCGCGCTCCCGCTCCAACCGGTCGGCGCGCGCCTCCAGCTCGGCGTAGTACGCGCGGCGGCTGCGCATGCTGTCGCCGAGCAGCATCGCGATGACGACGCACCCGGACAGCACGATGAACGTCGGGAGCCGCGAGTCACCGGGCGGGCCGGCCCAGCGGTAGGCCGCGAGCCCGTTGCCGACCAGCATGACGCCGAAGGCCACCCAGGTGTACCTGCGCCGGCTCTGGGCCGCGATCGTGTAGACCGCCACGAGCAGCGCGGCGTCGGACAGCTGGACCGTGATGTTCAGCGCCCACTGCACGAACGCGACCACCGCCATGACGGCGAAGGTGCCGAAGGGCCAGCGGCGTCGCCAGATCAGCGGCGCGCAGAGCGCGATGACGAGCAGCAGCGTGACGAGCTGCCAGGCGGGCGTGCGCAGCCCCCGGTACGCGCCGCCCATGACGAACGGCACGTTGGGCAGCACGAAACAGCAGGCCAGCACGCCGTCGACGAACCGCGGGTGCCGCCTGAACCACGCCCACAGTGCGGCCAGCATCGCTTGGAAGCGTAAGCCGTCACCGGCGCGGTGGCGTCGGCAGCACGGGCGACGCCCGCGTACGCCGTGAGGCGGACTAGCGTTCTGGCCGTGTGGGTGACCTGGCGGGAGGCGACCGAGCGGGCGCTGTACGGCCCGGGTGGGTTCTACCGCCGGCCCGGCGGGCCGCGCGCGCACTTCCGCACGTCCGTCCACACCTCCGACCTGTTCGCCGGCGCGCTGGCCGGGCTCGCCGGAACCGCCGGTCTCGGCACGCTGGTCGACGTCGGTGCCGGCCGGGGCGAGCTGGCGGCGGCGTGTGCGCGGGTCGCGCCCGACCTGGACGTGGTGAGCGTCGAGATCGGCGTGCCCGGCTTCCGCAGCGAGGTGCCGCGCGGCGTCACGGCGCTGGTCGTCGCCAACGAATGGCTGGACGACCTGCCCGTCGACGTCGTGACGCTGACGCCGGACGGGCCGCGCGTCGTGGAGGTGGACGAGACCGGCGCGGAACGTCCCGGCCCCGCACCGGACGCCGCCGACCTCGCCTGGCTGGACGAGTGGTGGCCGCTCCGCTCGGTGGGCGACCGGGCCGAGATCGGCCGGCCGCGCGACGAGGCGTGGGCGGACGTGGTCGGCCGGATCGCCTGCGGCGTCGCGATCGCCGTCGACTACGGCCACGTTCGCGACGGGCGCCCGGCCGGCGGGACGCTCACCGGATACCGCGACGGGCGGCAGGTGCCGCCGGTGCCGGACGGCGGCTGTGACCTGACCGCGCACGTCGCGTTCGACTCGTGCGCCGCGGCCGGGACCGCGGCCGGTGCGGCGGGCTCGCTGCTGACCGACCAGCGGACCGCGCTGCGTGCGCTCGGCGTCAGCGGGCGGCGCCCACCCGTCCAGCTGGCCCGCGCGGACCCGGCGGGCTACCTCCGCGCGCTGGCGGCGGCGGGCGAGGCCGGCGAGCTCACCGACCCTGCCGGCCTGGGGGGTTTCGGCTGGCTGGTGCAGGCCGTCGGCGTCGGCCTCCCCGAGCCGCTGCGGTCACTCGGCGAGGGCGCGTCTGGCCCGGGCCCTGCGGGCGGCGATGACCAGGCCGGCGAGGAACGACGCGAGGAAACCGGCGGCCACGACCGCCACGAGCACCACGAACGCGACGAGGATGCGCAGCGGTGAGCCGGAGTGACCGTGCAGCAGCGGGCGCACCACGAGCCAGAACGCCAGGCTGCCGATGCCGAGCGAGCCGAGCAGCAGCCCGGCGGGCAGCGCGTACCACCGCCGCCGCGGCCGGATCTCGGCGGGCCCGTCGGCCCCGGCGGGCTCGTCGGGCGCGGGCTCGTCGGGCGCGGGCTCGTCGGTCATCTGCGCACCTTCCGGCCCTGCTTCCCGGCCCTGCTTCACACGACGAACGGTGACTTCACACGGGTCCTGCACCGTGTGAAGCCCCCGTCGATCACGTTAACGTGATCGACGGGAAGCTCTGGTATCGCGTTCACCGCCCCTGGGGCGGCGGGCGCCACGGCGGCTGGGGGCCGGGCCGGGGCGGATACCCGGGGCCCGGCGGGCTCTGGTAGGGCGGCGGGTAGTCGTAGGGCGGCGGCTGGGCCGGCGCCGGGTAGCCGGGCGGGGCGCCGTAACCCGGAGGTCCCCACGCGCCGCCCGGCGCGGAGGCGGCGGCCAGCATGCCGGCCCGGTGCGAGCGGCGCCGGACGAACGTGAGCAGCGCGAGCACCAGTGCCACCGGCACGCCGAGCACCGGTACCAGCACGTCGGCCACGAGCCCGAAGGCGTTGCCGCTCGCGGGGTCGCCGCCGACGGCGAGCCGGACACCGCCCGGCGGGCCGATGCACACGAGCGAGTACGTCCCGTCCGCGGTCACCCGCACCTTCGCGATCGCGTACCACCGCGTGCCGCCCTGGTCGACCGAGGAGAAGCGGGACAGCACGTCCAGGTGGACGTCGCCGGGCCCGCCCATCCGGCACGGCGGCGGCACCAGGCGCTTCGGCTTCGAGACGTAGAGCCAGCGGGTCTCGCTGGTCTTCATCGTCAGCGTCGTCACGCCGGTGCCGATCTCGGTGAGCTTCGGCGCGGTGAGCTGGCCGACGACGTAGCCGGCCAGCGGCACGAGCAGCGCGACCAGGGCGACGGCACCCGCGACGAGGTACCAGTACCGCCTAGGCCGGATCGCGCGCGGGTCGAGGCCGGCGGGTGCGGCCATCGGTGCTGCATTCATGATCGCTACAACCTAGGCCACATCCGTACCCGCGGTCGCGGCGGGCGGCTGCACCGCGGCGGCCGATGATGGCAGCATGGGCGCCGATGACCACGCCCGACGCGCACCAGCAGCGGCCCACGACCACCCAGGTGGTCGGTGTCGGCGCGGGCTCGGACGGTCTCACCACGACCGAGATGACGCTCAACATCGGCCCGCAGCACCCGTCCACGCACGGCGTCCTGCGGCTGCTCGTCACCTTGGACGGAGAACGCATCGTCGCGGCCGAGCCGGTCATCGGCTATATGCACCGCGGCGCCGAGAAGCTGTTCGAGGTGCGCGACTACCGGCAGATCATCGTGCTCGCCAACCGGCACGACTGGCTGTCGGCGTTCGCCAGCGAGCTGGGCGTCGTGCTCGCCGCCGAGCGGCTGCTGGGCATGGAGGTGCCGGAGCGGGCGGTCTGGCTGCGCACTCTGCTCGCCGAGCTCAACCGCGTGCTCAACCACCTGATGTTCCTCGGCTCGTTCCCGCTGGAGATGGGCGCGATCACGCCGGTGTTCTACGCGTTCCGCGAGCGCGAGGCGATCCAACAGGTGATGGAGGAGATCTCCGGCGGGCGCATGCACTTCATGTTCAACCGGGTCGGCGGGCTCAAGGAGGACATGCCCGCCGGCTGGCTCGACCGCGTCACGACGGCGGTCCGCGAGGTACGTGGCCGGCTGCCCGACATCGAGCGGATGCTCGTGGAGAACGAGATCTTCCTCGCCCGCACCCGCGGCGTCGGCGTGCTGTCCCGCGAGGTCGTGCACCAGTACGGGGTCAGCGGCCCGGTGGCGCGCGCGTCCGGCGTCGACTTCGACCTGCGCAGGGACGAGCCGTACCTCGCCTACGGGGAACTGTTCGCTCCCGGCGGCCCCGGGCGCGTCGTGGTCCGGCACGACGGCGACTCGCACGCCCGGTTCGTGTGCCTGCTCGAGCAGGTGCACGTGTCGCTCGACCTCGTCGACGCGTGCGTCGAACGGCTGCGCGGGCTGCCGCCGGGGCCGGTCAACCAGCGGCTGCCCAAGGTGCTGAAGGTGCCCGAGGGCGAGACGTACGCCTGGACCGAGAACCCGCTCGGCATCAACGGCTACTACCTGGTGTCGCGCGGGGAGAAGACGCCGTGGCGGCTGAAGCTCCGGTCGGCCTCGTTCAACAACGTGCAGATCCTGTCCGAGATCCTGCCCGGATGCCTCGTGGCGGACATGATCGCCGTGCTCGGCTCGCTGTTCTTCGTCGTCGGCGACATCGACCGCTGAACGCTTTCCACAGATCCACGGCGGACCGCCCACGGACGCCCGGCCGGGGCCACACTGAGGTCATGGCAGGCGGGCGCCGCGCGTGCGGGCGCCGCCCCGACCCGGTACGCCGCGGCCCGCCCGCCTGGTGCCCGTCGCTGGTTGTGACACCACGCGGCCGCTGTCGGATCGTGTCACCCGCATGCCGCAGGAACCGGCGACGGGCACCGCTTGCGACGGCTGTCAGGGCGCTGTCCCTGGCCGTCGACGACCGGCGCGACGACCATGCAGGCACGAGGGAATGGAGCTTGCCATGGCTATCGCGGAACGAATCGTCGGCTACAACGTGCGAGTGGGCGAGTCGAGCCTCACGGACAACACCCGGTCGATCCAGCTCAAGCTGGAGTTCGGCTCGACGGTGACCATCACGTTCCCCGAACAGCGCCCGGCCGACTGGCTGCAGTTCGCGCCGTTCTCGATCTCGATCGCCATGACGAGGCGCGAGTACGACGACGTGTACCACATCCTGCAGACCGAGGACCCGGTCTTCTGCACGGCGCTCGACCTGTTCGGCATCCAGGTCGGCGCGGTGCACACCGAGCTCGACCTCAGCATCGGCGAGCCGACCGGTGAGGGTTACCAGGACGGCAGCCTGGAGGCGCTGATCGTCCGGGCCCGGGAGCACGCGGCGGCCGGCGCGGACACTCCGGAACCCGCGCAGGCCTAGCAGGTCAGACGGCGGACGGGAGCACCGACCAGCCGACGCGCCCGGCGCGGCTGGCGCGGGTCATCACGGCGCCGATGTCGGTGGAGAAGTCGCGCCACCAGGCCGCGTCGAGGCCGCCCACCGGCACGGCGAGGATGGCCTGCCTGATCCGTTCTGCGGTGTCGTCCGGCATCCGGGCGGACGCCGCCCATCCGGCCAGCAGAGCGTCGAGGTCGGGTTCGGTCATCATGCCTCCAGCGTCGCGGGGTCGTGGACGGACAGCCGCGCGGCGAGCTGCCTGCGGGCGACCGACAGCTTGTACCGCACCGTTCCCGCGGGTTGGTCCAGCATCGCACCGATCTGCCGGCTGGACAGCTCGGCGACCGCGTGCATCGTGAGGACCACCCGCAGCTCGTCGGGCAGCGCGCGGACGGCTGCCGCGACCTCGTCCAGCCGCTCGCCCCGCTCGGCCGACGCGGCCGGCTCGTCCGCGCTCGGCGCGCGGCCCGTCGCCTCCTGCCGCAACGCCGCCGCGGTCGCGTCGCGGGTGGCGCGGCTGCGATAGGTGTCGGTCGCGAGGTTCTTCGCGACCGTGAACAGCCACGCGCGCCGCCGTTCCGCCGGCAGGTCGCGGATCTCACCGAACCGGCGCCACGCGCGCAGGAACACCTCCTGGGTCAGGTCGCGCGCCGTCTCCGGGTCGCCGAACCGGCCCAGCAGGTACGCATGGACCGCGGGCCGGATCTCGTCGTACAGAGCCGAGAAGACCCGCTCGTCGTCACTGGCCCTCCGCGCCATCGCGGTTCACCGTGATCGTCCCGCACTTCTCGGTGGTGAGGATCTGCAGCACGGGCACGACGTCCCGCGGCGCCCTGAGCTCGCCGAGCAGCGTGATCTGCGAGACCTTCTGCCGCACCAGCTCCGGCGTCACGCCGTCGTCGGCGATGGTCACCTCGCCGGCGAACGCGAGCTGCTCACCGTCGTCGAGCAGCTCGAAGAAGGCGCGCCCGTACGTCTCGTCGCCGACGAGGAACCGCGGCTGCCCGTCGTACCAGGCGATCTCGCCGCCCCCGCTCAACACCGGCGTGAGCAGCGTCTCGCTCCGGCGGGGCGCCAGCAGCTCGCCGCCGAACGCGATCAGCTGGTACCCGACGTCGGTCACGTCGCTCGTGACGACCAGCCGCCCGCTGGTGATGAGCACGTCCTCGGGCGAGCCGTGCGGGTTGGCGACGGCCGCGCCGCTGAGGCGCACGTCGCCGGTGAGCTGCCGGAACTCCTGCGCCTCGCCGAGCCGGTAGTACACGACGGAGCCGGTGACGCCGGTGAGCCCGGCGCCGAGCGCCGACTCGCTGCCGCGGGGCGCGAGCACCATGCCGGTGGTGTGGACCTGGCGGAAGCCGACGTTCTTCACCGGGCTGGTCACGATGAGCACACCGGTGACGATCAGCACCTCGTTGTCCCCGCCGGGATCGGCGAGCCCGTCGCCGCCGATCATCAGCGAACCTGTGTGCGCGTGGACGCGGGCGCCCTGCCGGACCCGGATGACGTTCGCGACCCTGCGCATGGTGATCGCGCCGAGCAGGTGCGCGAGGTGCTCGGGCACCACCACGACGGCGACGTTGCAGATCTCGCGGATGTGCGCGAGGTCGTCCGGCTCGGCGGCGTGCGAGAGGTCGAGCAGGGGCATGTCGCGGAACACGCCCCCCGGAGTCGTCGTCATCGGTGCCATCCCCTTTCCGGAGCGGACAGTTTCGCACTGTCGCACCGAGGAAGACGGACGAGCGGCGGAGGTGTTGGCTCCGTCAGGTGTCGGCGTCGTACTCGCCGGTCACCCACGCGACGTAGCGGTCGGCGGAGCGGCGCACGGCGGCCTTCGCGTCGCGCTCGATGGGCCGGCCGGCGAGGGCGTAGAGCCGGTCGTACGGGTACGGCTCGAGCCGCTCGACGATGCGGTTCACCGCTGCGGGCGACAGCGGGATCAGGTTGGGGAAGCTGCGCAGGAAGCTCGCCCAGCCCTGCGCCCTGGCGGCACCGATGGTGTCGCCGGTGAGCACGCTGCCCGCACCGCCGGCGCCGTCGCGCCAGTGGGCGACGCTGCTGCCGGGGAAGTGGCCGCCGCACTGGACCAGGGTCACGCCGGGCAGCACGTCCTGCGTCTTCGACCACAGCGTGACGACGTCGTCGCGGCGGCCCAGCCAGCGCTCGTCCGCGGCGTTCACCCAGACCGGCACGGCGCCGAACGCGTGGCTCCACGCCACCTGCGCGCCGAACATGTGCGGATGGCTGGACGCGATCGCCGCCAGCCCGCCGAGCCCGGCCACCCGCTCGGCGACGCGGTCGTCGAGGAAGCCCGGCGGGTCCCACAGCAGGTTGCCGCCCGGCGTCCGCAGCAGGTAGGTGCGCTGCCCGATCCCGACCTCGGGCGAGCGCTCGAGCCCGAACAGGCCGGCCTCGAGCTCCCGCACCGTGAGCTCGTACGGCCGCGCAGCGAGCTCCTCCTGGGTCGTCCACACCTGGCCGCCGGCCGGCACGTACTGCCGCTCGTCGGCGCAGATCGGGCAGACGGCGAGCGGCTCGTCCCGGTCGGCGTCCTCGACACCGCACGTCGCGCAGATCCGTAACGTCATGCGACGACGCTAGCCGGGACGTGCCGCGGCCACATGGTGCCAGGGACGGGCGTGTGCCGGGCCTCCGGTCCTAGGACCGGACCGCTAGCCGGACCGACGGGCGGACTCGCTCTGGTAGTCGTAGGCGGGCTCGACGTCGCCGGACGCCCGCGGCTCCGGTACGGCGGTCCGCTCCGGGTCGTCGCCCGACGACCGGCCGTACGGCTGCTCCGGGTCGTCGGCGTAGTCGTTGCGGCCCGATCCCCACGAGCCGTCGTACCGGCCGGTCACCTGCGTCTGGGCGCTCTCGTCCCGGTCGTCGAACAGGTCGCGGCCGCGCACGTCGTACTCCTCCTCGATCTCGTCCCTGCGGACGGGACGGTGCCAGCGCGCGGGTACGAACGACCCGAACAACAGCGCGAAGCCGGCCACCAGCGGCAGCCAGTTGCGGGTGATGTTCGCGTGGTCGTACAGCTGCGGGAGGTTCACCTGCACGCCGGCGAGCTTCGGCAGCGAGAGCAGCACGTCGGTGGCGATGATCAGGACGCCACCGAGCAGCAGCGCCACCGGCGAGATGGATCGCGCGGCCAGGCAGAAGCCCAGGACGATGCCGAACAGCGCGAACGACCCCAGCAGTGCGAGCAGCCAGAGCCGGCTCTGCGTGGAGGCGGAGTGGTCGCCGGTGTAGTTCACCAGCCAGTTGAGTGCGAAGAAGACCGGGAGCAGGATGATCCCGAGCAACAGGCCTGCGAAGTGCCTCATGGGTGCACCTCCGGGGAGGGAAAGGGGCGGGGCGTCGTCCGGCCGGGCGGGCGGTCCGTCGGCGTCGCCACGATCGGGTGACGTCTCATACGGTCACTCCTCCGACGAACGTGAACCGGGCCTACGCCGGGCGTCGGCCCTTGGTGGCCGGCTCGTCCGTCATCCGGCGCAGTTGGTCCCATCGGACGAGGTCGACGACCGTCGGGGCGTCGTCGACGCTCGGCCAGACCTGGACCACAGTACTGCCGACCCGCTCTCCGGGGGAGTCCTGCGACTCGGCGTCGCCGTCCCCGGCGGACGGGTCCGGCTCGTCCGCGCCGGCCGGTGCGGACGCACCATCGGCCAGGTAGACGTTGTTGCGCAGCAGCTCGGCCAGCACGGCGGCCGCGTGCAGGCTGGCACCCGTGACCTCGCGCAGCTGCGCCTGGGCGAGCTCGAGGTGCCGGTTGAGGGTGGCCAGCTCCTGCTGCCGGCCGATCCGCTCCCGCGCCGCGCGGGACTCGACCCTGGCAAGAGCGCTGTTCACCCCGGCGAGCCGCACCTGGGTGCGCCGGAGCATCCTGCGGACGCGGTACATGAGGATCGCGTCCACCACCACGACGACCGCGAGTGCGGCGACCGTCGCACGCAGTAGCCACGGATCACGGACAACCGCCGCCGTTCCGACCGCCCCCGCAGCCACCAGGAGCAGCGCGACCGCCACCCAGACGGGTACGGGCGGCCGTCGTCGATGTGAACGGCGCAGCATGCTGGAAGGCTAGGCGCGATGTGGGGGTAAGCCACGGCGCCACGCCGCGAGTTCGGGAATAAACGGTCAAACGAGCCGCGCGCGGTCACCTGCGAACCGCGCGGCGGCCGGCGACTCGTCGCTGACGGTTCGTGATAGTACGTCGCGCCGCGCCCGTCCGGCTGCTCCGACACGCCCTGGGGGCCGCGGTCAGTGGTGATGCTCGCGGTCGGACGGCGGTGCGGGCGTACCTGGCTCGTCGTCGGACGGCGGGACGCGGCACGCGTGCTCGAGCAGCAGCGCGGCCGCGGCGAGCCCGAAGGCGGCGAGCGTGCTGCCGCCCGCCACCCAGGCGTCGCCGCGTTGGGAGGGGCCGTCGAGGTTCGTGACGAGGTAGCCGAGCAGGCCGCCGAACGCCCCGGCCACGACCGCGGCGGCGTACGCGCTCGCCTTGGCCAGCACCACGTACCGGGCGATCACCAGCGGCGCGAGCATCGGCGCGCCCGGACGCCGGTCGATCCTGGCCCGCACGCCGCGGGCGAGCACGAGCTCCACGATCGCGACCACGACGAGCGTGATCGGCGCCGTCCACGGCAGCTCCGGCAGTGCGGCGTAGGCCGTGGTCACGACGATCCACAGGACGACGCCGACGGCGACCGCGACGGCGACCAGGCTGGCGACCCGGGTCTGCCTCACCGCTGCTGCCTCATACGGGTTCTCGCAGCGTGCTGTCGGTGCGGCGGACGCCGCTGCGGTCCAGGCCGGCCACCAGGTCGGCGACCCTGCCGTGGCCGACCAGGGACGCGTCCGGGTCGGCCTCGAGCCACGGCACCAGGACGAACGCGCGCTCGTGCGCGTACCTGTGCGGGATCGTGAGGTGCTCGTCGTCGTGCACCTCGTCGTCGACGGCGATGATGTCGACGTCCAGCGTCCGCGGTCCCCAGTGCTCGAGGCGCGCCCGCTCGAACGCCTCCTCGATCGCGTGTGCCCGTTCCAGCAGCGCGGTGGGCGGCAGCGGCGTGTCTACGATCACCACGGCATTGAGGAACGACGGCTGCTCCGGCCCTCCGACCGGCTCGGTCTCGTAGACACCCGACGCGGCCACGTATCCCGTGCCCGGGGTGTCGAGCAGCGCGTCCACGCCGCCCTGGATGTATGCGAGACGGTCCCCGAGGTTGCTGCCGAAGGCGATCACGGCCCGGTTGCTCATCGACCCACGCGCCCCTCGCTCGGTCCTGCGCTCATCGACACACGCGCCCCCTCACTCGCTCCCCTCCGGCAGGTGCCGCGGAAACGTTCGTCGGGGTTCCGCCGGGCAGCCCGCGACCCCTACCTCCGGCTCGCTCGCTCGGTCCTGCGCTCATCTACCCTCTCTCCGCCCCCGTTCTCGTCCCCGCCGCCCGGACGATCGTCACCGCCACGTCACCGAACTCGTGCCGCACGGGTGCGTGCGGCTTGTGCACCGTGACCTCCACGGCCCGCACCCCGGCCGTGGCCAGGCACACGTCGGCCAGCCGCTCCGCGAGCGTCTCGATGA
>DASUWX010000084.1:0-2314 GCA_036378185.1 Streptosporangiales bacterium
TCTCCTCCGGAATCGGCGGCCAAAGTAGTACCGGTTCCACGGCAGGGACAAGGCCGGGCACCGCGAGAACTAGAACACGTTCTTGACGGGCTCGGGCACCCCGCCTACGTTTCGGTCACCGGCGAACGCCCGGGATGTCGCTGTGGAGGTCCGGCTCGGATGACCGTCGTCGAGCGCCCCGGGCTGGCCGAGTCCCTGGACCCCGACGCGCTCGTCGCGGAGGCACGGGCCTTCCTCGACGGCCGTCCGGGCCCGCTGCGGACGGGGCGCGACCCGGTCAACCTGCCGATGGTCCACCACTGGTGCCAGGCACTGGGCGACGCGAACCCGGCGTACCTCGACGAGGGCTACGCGCGCTCCTCGCGACGCGGGCACCTCATCGCCCCGCCGGGCATGCTGCAGACCTGGATCATGGACGCCCCGCGCGACCCCGACGACCCGGGGCCCAACGACGAGGTGCTCCGTCGCGTCGACGCCGCCGGCTACACCTCCGTCGTCGCGGTCAACTACGAGCACGAGTACCTGCGCGAGCTGCGCCACGGCGAGCGGATCGGCGTCCGCTCCTACGCCGAGGACCTCTCGGAGGAGAAGACGACGGCGCTCGGCCGCGGCTACTTCACCACGGTGCGCTACGAGTACCTCACCGACGACGGCGAGCTCGTCGGCATCGGCCGGATGCGGATGCTGAAGTTCCGGCCTCCGCCGCCGAAGCCGTCGGTCGGCGAGCGGGTGCGACCGGCGGTGAACCGCGACAACGCCTACTTCTGGGAGGGCGTCGCGGCCCGGGAGCTGCGCATCCAGCGCTGCGGCGGCTGCGGCGTGCTGCGCCACCCGCCGGCACCGGTGTGCGCCGGCTGCGGCAGCACCGACCAGGGGTACGTCGTCGCGGCGGGCACCGGCCGCGTCTACAGCCACGTCACCCACCACCACCCCCCGCTGCCGGGCGTCGTGCTCCCGCACACCGTCCTGCTCGTCGAGCTGGACGAGGGTGTCCGGCTCGTCAGCGAGCTCGCGGCCGGCGAGGACCACGGGCGGGTGCGGATCGGGCTGCCGGTGCGGCTGGACTTCCAGGAGGTTCCCGGCGGGCAGCTGCTGCCGGTGTTCCGCCCCGCGGAGGCGCCGTGACCGCCGCCCTGCGCCCCGCCGTCGGCGACGCCCTGCCCGAGCTCGCCGTCGAGGCCAGCGTCCGCAACATCGTCGCCACCGCGATCGCCACGCGCGACTACCAGGACGTCCACCACGACGTCGCGGCTGCGCAGCAGCGCGGCTCGAAGACGATCTTCACGAACATCCTGACCACCAACGGCTACTGCATCCGGCTCGTCACCGACTGGGCAGGTCCGGACGCCGTGGTCAAGCGGGCGGCGATCCGGCTCGGCGTGCCGAACTACGCCGGCGACACGCTCACGCTGTCCGGCACGGTCCGCGAGGTGGTCGACGACGCCGAGGGGCTGCTCGTGACCGTCGACGTGCTAGGCCGCAACTCCCTCGGTGACCACGTCACCGGCACCGTCACGGTGCTGATGCCCTCATGAGCGGCGCGCTCGCCCGCCGGGCGGCGATCGTCGGCATCGGCGCCACCGAGTTCTCGAAGGACTCCGGGCGCTCGGAGCTCCAGCTCGCCGTCGAGGCGGTCCGCGCCGCGCTGGCCGACGCGGGGCTCGCGCCGTCCGACGCCGACGGCCTGTGCACGTTCACGATGGACACCAACCCCGAGATCCAGGTGGCCCGCGTGGCCGGCCT
Source organism: Streptosporangiales bacterium (assembly GCA_036378185.1). Classification (GTDB taxonomy): domain Bacteria; phylum Actinomycetota; class Actinomycetes; order Streptosporangiales; family WHST01; genus WHST01. The sequence goes on from DASUWX010000084.1 coordinate 1,744, forward strand.
CGGCGACCTCACGTTCTTCTCCCGGATCGCGTACGGCGGCGGCGCCGCCTGCGCCACCGTGCAGCAGGCGGCGATGGCCGTGGCCACCGGCGTCGCCGAGGTCGTGGTCTGCTACCGGGCGTTCAACGAGCGGTCCGGCCACCGGTTCGGTACCGGCATCTCCCGCAGCGAGCCGACGGCCGAGGGCGTCGCCATGAGCTGGGTCAGCACGTTCGGGCTGATGACGCCGGCGGCCTGGGTGGCCATGTTCGCGCAGCGCTACATGCACGAGTACGGCGCCACCAGCGAGGACTTCGGGCGAGTGAGCGTGGCGAGCCGCAAGCACGCCGCGTCCAACCCGCAGGCGTGGTTCTACGGCCGCCCGATCACCCTCGCCGACCACCAGGCGTCGCGCCCGATCGTCGACCCGCTGCGGCTGCTGGACTGCTGCCAGGAGACCGACGGCGGCCAGGCCCTCGTCGTCACCTCCGTCGAACGCGCCCGCGACCTGCCCCACCCGCCCGCCGTCATCCGGGCCACCGCCCAGGGCAGCGGCCCCGACCAGTACGTGATGACCAGCTACTACCGCGAC